>JAKSJU010000001.1 GCA_024402095.1 Bacteroidales bacterium
GCTTTCCGGAATCATCTCTCCGGCACGTTCACTCTCCGTGTCATAGGTCGTGCAGTAGAGGTTCTCCGCCATCCATACCTGGTCGCCCACTTTCACCGTGTTATAAGTGTGGCCCTCCACATCCGTAACCGTGGAAGACTGCGGGTTAGTCTCTTTCTCACATGCAGTCACTGCTGCCACAGAAAGCAATAAAGTCAAAATGATAGGTTTAAATGTATTCATATCCATTCGAAAATCAAATCTTACCAAAATTACGAACCTTTATAGCAACATTGCAGCACACGCTTGCCTGACGGAAGTAAAACGGTCCGTGAGGGTCTTGTTTTTCCTGGCAGTCTGGAGGCTGTAGGAAGATTGCATATTGACGAGCATTTCTGCATTAATATCCAACGCTGCCTCCAGCAGCAATGCAGTCTCAGTAGTAACAGGTCTTTTCCCGTTAAGAATCTCGTTGAGCATTGTGTACGGGACACCCAAAATCTCAGCCAACTTTTTCTGCGAAACACCTCTGGCCTCGATTTTATCCTTGACTAGTTCTCCAGGATGTACTGCTATGAATGGTTTATTTGTCTGTGTCATACTCTACCTGTAATGGTCGGCTCTTCACTGTCCATATCAACTACAAACTCCAACCTATACTGCTAGTCAATTCGTATTGAGGAGATACCGGCCTTTTTTCCTACAAGACTTTCGTAATTGCTTTTACAAATATAATATTTTCTTTTTATATATTCACTAAATAAGTGAAGAAACGTAAGAAGTGGAGGACACGGAGGACAAGGAAGAATTCGAAGCTCTGCGCAATTTCAAGCCCGCCAAGACGCTTGAAGAGACAAAGGAAGCATCCCTTATATCCACTATCTCCCTGAAAAAACCAAGAGAACTCAGAAAGACAATAGCGATACTATTACTCCATTGGTGCGATATGCCTTCGACATCATCAAGAAGACGCAGCTTAATCTTCCAATTCTAAAATATCCTTCCGGCAAGAGCGGCTACAACAAGAAAATCAAACAACTTCTCAAGGCTGCAGGCCTCCACCGCCAGGGCAGCGGTGCCGTCACCCACTACACCATGCTTGAGCTCGCCGACCGCTTCAAACTGATGAACCTAGCCTTCGACCAGGAGGATTACAGGGTGGATAAGAATTTGGAGGTGATACCGATGCCAAAGAAAAAAGATTCTTAAATTTGTAAATGATAAACATAGTATTGAATCATGGCCTTACCTATCAGCATTGAAAAGTTGCTCTCCGGTGGAGTCGTAGAATCTTCCCGTATCGAGTACAAGGAGGGATGGAATCCGGATGCCATTTATCGCTCCATTTGCGCTTTCGCAAACGACTTCGACAATATCGGAGGCGGATACATTGTTGTTGGCGTAGAAGAAAAGAATGGCCGCCCGGTCCGGCCGGTAAAAGGCATTGATATCGATAAGATCGAGCCCATCGAAAAAGATATGATAGGGTTCAACAACTTAATCAAACCCTTCTATTACCCCAAGACAAGCATTGAGGAGATAGACGGCAAGAAAGTATTTGTCATCTGGGCACACGGAGGCTTGAATCGTCCATACGAAGTGCCTGAATGCGTAACTGCCAAGGAGAAGAAGCACAAACTTTTCATAAGGTACAACTCCTCTTCCATCGAAGCCAAAGGCGATTTGAAGACCGAACTGTTCGACCTCACCGCCAGGATACCTTTCGATGATATGCCCAACCAGGATGCGAAGCTGTCAGACATCTCCAGGTCCCGCGTATTCGATTATCTCAACAAGATAGGGAGCAAACTGACAGAGGAAGAAGGCACAAAGGACTTCAGAGAGTTGCTGGAGCAGATGAACCTTGTCGCAGGCCCTCCGGAAGCCTTATATCCGCGCAACTGCGCATTGATGATGTTCAACGACCATCCGGAGAAGTTCTTCCCTTATATGCAGGCCAATATCACGGTCTTCCCGAAAGGAAAACTCAATGATCCGGACAATTTCATCGAAATCCCGGCTATCTACGGTCCTGTTGACGCCATTATCGATAAAGTCTTAGGATACTTCAAGACCAATATCATTAAAGAGGCGGTGTCCAAAGTTCCCGGGAAAAAGGAAGCCAAACGCTTCTTCAATTACCCATATGAGGCTCTGGAGGAAATAATATGCAACGCTTTCTATCACCGCGATTACCGAGAACACGAGCCTGTAGACATTGTCATTGAACCAGACTTCATCTCTGTATCCAATGTCGGCGGCCCTGACCGCGCAGTGAAGATGGAAGACTTCGAGTCAGGCACTCCGAAGCCTCGCCGCTATCGCAACCGCCGTCTCGGTGACTTCTTGAAAGAGCTCGACCTCACTGAAGGAAAATCCACCGGCATCACCACCGTCCGGGCCAAGCTCAAGAGCAATGGTTCTCCGGCTGCCATCTATGAATTCGATGAAGAAAGGACTTGGTTCTGTGCAACGATAAAGATTCATCCAGAGTTCTTAATCGCCTTTAATGATAGTCAAAATGATAGTCAAAATGATAGTCAAAATGACATCATAAATGACGCTCTATCAAAGCTTTCCGCAAGGAGACAGAAAGTATTGTCCTTAATTGACAATGATAGGCAAATCTCTATTGCTGTAATAGGTAAGAAATTACGCATATCTCCAGCCACCGTAAATAGAGATATCAAGTCAATCAATGAAGTTATCAAGGTATATTGGCTTGGACCTTCCAAGTCCGGCAGATGGGAAATTCATGAATTGAAGTAATGGTTTTAATTGATATCACATCCATACTTTCTCAAGATTTGACATCGAGAGACAGTGCCCGACGATTAGCGAGCTGCATCCCAATAGAGGCTGATGTCGTTTTCGATTTCCGGAATGTGAAATTCGCCACACGATGCTTCATTGATGAATTCTACAATCTTTTCTTAAAAAATCCTTCAGACCGGACTCGTTCCATCAAAATAACAAATGTCCCGAAAGATATCAACACGATGATAGAGGCTGTTAGCAAGACCCAGAATAAAGTAAAAAACATCTCTGAAACCGCTCACGTCAAGTCATTCTCTACAGTTGATGAGTTCATACAATACATGGTCCATGTTAACTTCTAGTATGGCGAAGCACTTGACGCTAAGTCTCTATCATTCCATTTAGACGGAACTGGACCTTCACAATGCCCCCCCCAAAAAAAATATATATATAGATGCCATCTTTGGAATATCTTTCTAATTACAAATGACAAAGAATAGAAAAAACACGACAGCCTCTCAAATAAGCTAAGATTTTATTAACTTTGAAAGTCAAATTTGCTGGATTGCTAGATAGCCTTTGGGGAGGGCAGTATTAGTAAACAAGATGAATAGGCAGATCCTATTTAATTATATAGAAGAACATCTGATTGTCTTAGCTCATAGGGTTAAGACAAGGGGCAAACTCAACATCTTGGATCTACATATTCACTCAGAGAATTTCTATCGAGATTTTCTGAACTTACTTTATGGTTGGAAATTGGTGAACCTGAACAAGGTTAACCAAAATGTAGAGGCTATTGACTTAATTGATTCCGTCAATAAAATTGTTATTCAAGTGTCATCGACCAATACAAAGCAGAAAATAGAAAGTGCTTTGGGAAAGGATAGTATGGCCAATTACAATGGATGGGCATTCAAGTTTATCTCTATTGCTTGCGATGCTGCTGATTTACGTACTAAGACATATGCTAATCCTCATGGCCTGAATTTCTCCCCTACTTCTGATATCTATGATGTGAATTCGCTCATTCGTGAAATCAGCGGATTAACAATTGATAGACTTCAAGAAGTTGAAGAGTTTATCAGAAAAGAATTGGGAAGTGATACGGCATCGTTGGTTATTGAGTCTGATTTGACTCGCATCATAACGATGTTAGCACAAGTGGACTGGTTGTCTTCCGAACCAATCAAATTGGACAACGAATTTCAGATAGATACTAAGATTGATTACAATGACCTCGTGAAGTCTAGGGTGGTTATCAAAGAATACAATATTTGGCAAAATTCAGTAAGGCGTATATATTCTGCCTTTGATGCAGAAGGCTCAAACAAGTCATTCTTTGTGATGCAAAAGATCCGCTCCTTTTACCTTGGGCATTGCATAGAGTTAAGTGGCGATGATTTATTTGACGCTGTTCGTCAAGATGTGAAAACTGAAATAAGAAAGCATGCATTAAAAGGAGATCTTTCCGAGGAATCGATAGATATCTGTTCGGATGTTATTGTCGTCGATGCGTTCATCCGTTGTAAAATCTTTGAAAATCCAGAGGGTTATAGCTATGTTACTGCCTGATTCTATTCATCCTAAGCATAGCGTGTATTATACGGGTGCTATCGTTCTGCAAGCCATTCAGAGATATGGAACGATTTCATTTGCTGACCTTTTTGTAGAGATGAGGAGAGACAATGATATGTCCTTCCGCCTTCTGACAATAACCCTGGATTGGCTGTACTTAATCAATGCCGCAGTTATTAACGATAAAGGAGAAATATCACTATGTTCCTAAAGTCACTTCTTATATCAACTCCAACGAAGGTGATTCGTGAGATATTGTTCCATAAGGGGCTAAATTTGATAGTTGATGAAACTCCTTCTGGTGATACCCTTACTGGTAACAATGTGGGAAAGACTACTGTGTTGCGACTTATTGACTTCTGCCTAGGCCGTGATGGCGGCGTAGTATATAAGGATCCAGAAAATAAAAGAGAGGCTTACCAGTTGGTAAAGGATTACCTGATTGACAATAAGATTATTATTACTTTGACACTCGTTGATGATATTGATAATCCGCAGCGTCAAATAGAAATAAGTCGTAATTTCCTTGCCCGCAAGGAGTCAATTTGTCAGATAGATGGTGTTGATATCAACAAATCTGATTTTGAAAGAAGTCTAGGAGAAGCAGTCTTCCCTTCTATTAAAGTTGAAAAACCAACTTTTAGACAGATTATTGCCCATAATGTGCGATATGAAGATATACGGTTGAATAACACATTGGACATTCTGAACTCTTTTACTAAATTGGAAGAATATGAGACTCTGTATTTGTTCCTCTTTGGTTGTGACTATGATGAGGGAAACCGAAGGGAGGAACTCATAGCTAACATTAAGAGTGAACTAAATTATAAAAAACGTTTGGAGAAGCATGGCACGAAAAATTCCTACAAGGTAGCTTTACAGGATATTGATCGTGAAATAGCTAAGTTGGAGCAGAAAAAGGCTTCGCTTAACATCAATCCTCAGCTTGATCAGGATTTGGATGAACTCACCTCTGTAAAAGAAGAATTGAATGGCGTTAGTTCCGCTATCACATCTCTTCGGATACGGCGTGATGTAATACAAGAATCCATAAATGATTATAATCAGCAGCGTTTTGATGTTGATATGGCACAGCTGCAACTTGTATATAAGCAGGCTGCAGCGCTGATTCCTAACATTCAACATACATTTGAAGAAATGGTTGGCTACCATAATAAGATGCTAGCTAACAGGGCCCGATTTATTGAGGAGGAGATACCATCATTAGATGAAATGATGTCACAGTTGCAAGTGTCATTCTCATCTTTACGTGAAAAGGAAAGATTTCTTACAGAAAAAGTCACCTCATCTGATTCTTTTGAGGAGTTGGAAAAAGTTATCAATGCTTTGAATGAACAATATACCAGAAAGGGCGAATATGGCGCAATCCTCTCACAAATAGAAACCGTTGAAGAGGCGATGGCTAAGTTTAACGAAGACCTTAGAAATATTGATGACGGGTTGTTCTCTGCAGACTTCAAAACCAAGGTTGATGATCAACTTTCAAAGTTTAATGATATCTTCTCTGAAATTTCTGATGAGTTGTATGATGAACGTTACTCTGTCAAGGAGGATGTTGTGATAAATACAAGAGGCCAATCAGTATACAAATTCTCTATCATAGGAACGAACTTGAGTTCAGGGAAAAAACAAGGTGAAATATCGTGCTTTGATATAGCGTATACTTTATTTGCAGATCAGGAGTCTATCCCATGTCTTCATTTTATTCTGAATGATAAGAAAGAGCTGATGCATGATAATCAGCTGGTTAAACTCGCCGAAATTGCGAATCGCGAAAATATCCAATTCGTTGCATCTATTTTGGAAGACAAACTGCCCGCAGAGTTACGTAATGAAGAGTATTATGTGATTAAACTCTCGCAGAACGACAAGTTATTGCGAATAGAAAATGCTCAATAGCCACCATATTCACTTGGCTCACGGCGCTCGTATCGCAGATAATGATATAGTACATTAATAATAATTTTACCTCTTGTCACGCTTAAGAACGACTATTGCGAAATATAGGGGATGAAATTCTCGGTATGTATCTATCGCTCGTTTTGGCGAAATCAGCTAAACATGCCTAAATAGAATGTACTACAAGTGTTTTTTCGGAAATGTCATCCATGACCCAAAACTAGACAAAATGACAGTTATTGACGTCAACGATCTTAATAACAAATAATAACTTTTTAAACTGCAACTACAAATAGATCAGGTCCTTGGAAATCTCCTCAGCAAACCAAGGCCGTTTTCTGGCACTCTCCGAGACAATATCCACCTTCCTCCCAAGTATGGACTCGAGAGCATCAGACAACTCAGAATACAGATACAGCGATGGAGATTTGAACTTGATGAGCAAATCCACGTCGCTGTTCTCGTTATGCTCCCCGCGCGCCACACTTCCGAACAGCGCCATACTCTCAATGCCATATCTCTCCGCATTTTCATTCTTGAATGTGCGGAGAAGTTCGATGATTTGGTCGCGGGAGGCGATATCTGGTTTGTCAAGTCTCATGCTTGTGCAAAGATATGAAGAGAATCGGGATAGTAATGCTGCAAAAATTCATAACTTAGCATTGTACTTGCTAAAATAAAAGATGAATCCCAATATTGAATTTGAACTTTTCGCCCAACGCGTATATCAGAAACTCTTGAATAGCGAACTTATTAAGCCAATTACTGTAAAACATAATGTAAAATTGGTCGGGAAATCCGGTTGCGAGCATCAGATTGATGTCTATTGGGAATATGAGGTAAAAGGAACAATTCATAAAGTCGTCATTGAATGTAAGAACTATAATTCAACGGTGCCGATAGGAAAAGTACGGGACTTTTTCGGTGTCCTATATGACCTGGACGGGGCAAGTGGAATTATGGTTTCAAGCAAAAGTTTCCAAACTGGGGCAAAGAAGTTTGCCAAACATTACGGCATCTCATTACAATCACTTCGAGCCCCTGAAAGGAACGAACCTATCGGCTTCATCACGGCACAAACGTCTGCTAATATCCGGCACTGCCTGTTTCTGATAGATGAAGAATGGGCTGCTGAGCATAAATTTGATATTCAAGGTCTTAGAAATTTCTATGCGCAATTTCAACCCAACAAGGCCGACTACTGGCAAAAGGCAACACATTTCCCAATAGAAACCAAGGACTACAATATTCGCAACTCTATCGGGAAAGTGATATCGTCAATTGAGACTCTTGAAAGAAAACTTCCCCAAAAAACAATCCCCGAAAAGGCTGCAGTATTCCCGTTTGACGATGCCTGGTTGGATTCCAGATACAATGGGCCCATAAAAATCCGAGAAGTGATGTTTGAATGGGAGTCAGATGTTCAAGAAGTTACCTTTAATCTTGCAGCTGATGATTTTGTAGAAGGAATCTTGAAGGATGCCATCAATGGCATGGAAGAATATGTATCAAAATACTAACATATTCGGATAATTTTCATTATATTTGTACATTACACCAAGATAATAGCAATGACAAAACCATTAAATCGTCTGAAAGTTGTGCTTGCCGAGCAGCGTAAAACCAACAAATGGCTCGCCGAGCAGTTGGGAAAGGATGTGACTACAGTTTCGAAATGGTGCACCAATAAATCCCAACCAGGGCTTGAGACACTCTATGAAATAGCAAAATGTCTTAACATTGACGCCAAAGATTTGCTGGTGACTCCAAAACAATAAAAAGAATGAAACGACTATTGCTGAAAACAAAGAAAATTGTCGGTGAGAAGACAAACATGGCGTCATTCTTTTGCAATGATGGTGTATTGTCTTTTGACAACCAATATAAAATTTTAAGAGAACACCTACGCTTGTGTGGGCTTGGTTTTGGTGTACCACATGATTTTTTTGAGCTAGGAGAATTGCTTTTGGACAAATGGGTCAATGTGCTTAAAGAGTCTTCTTTCATTGGAGGCACCTCCGACGAAATCAAAAGTACGCTTCAAGAAGAATTTAAAGCAGAACCAAGCATCGCTAGAAATAAAGTCAGGATTAAAGTCTCAAGACTTGTCGAAGCGCCTGATATCAATTTTGTCGATTTATTTGCCGGAATAGGAGGATTTCACCAAGCATTGCATTCCGTAGGTGGTCACTGCGTATTCGCAAGTGAATGGGATAAATATGCCCGAGAATCATATGAGGCAAATTATCGTGACATTGCTCCGAATCTATTTGAAAACGATTACCATTACTTTAATTCTGATATAAATGACGCCAACCCCGAAGACATTCCTGATTTTGATATATGCTGCGGAGGTTTTCCGTGCCAAGCTTTTTCAATAGCTGGACTTAAGCGAGGATTTGAGGATACAAGAGGAACCCTGTTCTTTAATATTGCCAATATTGTACGGCACAAAATAGCGCAAGGTCACGCTCCAAAAGTATTGTTTCTTGAGAATGTTAAAGGGCTAAAAATGCATGATAAGGGCAAAACCTTAGAGGTTATTCTAGGAACTTTGAATGAACTTGGCTATGATTATAAGGTTGAAGTCCTTAATGCCAAATATTTCGGTGTTCCTCAGAATAGAGAGAGGTTGTTTATCATTGCCTGGAATAGAGATAGGTTGCCAAATACAACGTTTAGATTTCCGTATGGCATTGATGAAGATGGCAACACGATTTATGACAAAAGCGAGCTTGCCGAGAAAGCGATGAAGACATGCCTTAGTGATATATTTGAACCGAGGGAATCAATGGATCCAAAGTTTACTATTAGTGATAAAATGTGGGAAGGCCATCAGGAACGAAAGAAGCGAAACAAGGCAAATGGGAAGGGATTTGGCTATTCCCTGTTTAAGCCCGATGCAAAATATTGTAGCACCATATCAGCAAGATATTGGAAAGATGGTAGTGAAATTCTAATAGATCAATCTGAATTTGGCTTGAATCCAAGGAAACTCACACCGGTAGAAGCTGGTCGTCTACAGGGATACAACATAGAGGGTAACGGATGGGCAAACCCTAACACTAAGTTGAAAACACATGAACAAGTCCCTTTTGATATTGTAGTCTCAAAAAAAGAGGCATATCATCAATTCGGAAACAGTGTTGCGGTTCCGGTAATCAAGAGACTTGCTCAAGAAATAATTAAACAGTTGTTATAATTATAGTTATGGAACTTATCAATCTTCATGATTTCATTGAGAAGACAATTGCTGAATTCGATAGCAGTTACTTTGCTCAAGACAGAAAACTTCCTGATTCTTTCAAGGAATATGTCAAATCAAATGCGGGCGGTGAAAAATTCACATTCTATGATTACACTACTGTTGTGGCGTCAGACTTAAGCATTTATTGCCCTAACCAATGGTTTTACATAGCGGCATACTACTGTAAACTATATCCTGTTCTTCAACAATACAAAGACATCGTTTATTCAAAAGCAAAGATGCCTGACTCGCCAAGGGATTATCAAACATTCTTTGCTGGTTTGACTGGGAAGTATGATGAGTCGAAGTTAATCTTTGCTGAAAGTGATCTGCCTTCGAATCAAATTGAATTACTTGCTAAATTCGTATCTGATTATTCTTGGTGGAGGGGAGGTAAGGGAATTGAGAGGAATGATTTCTACTATTCTCCTATATTAAGTGCAGCTGCACTGGTCAATCAGTCTCAATCATATGTTGCCGATATCTGCAAATACCTCGTGGAAAATCCTGCAGCTCTTAATATCCTTACTGGTACAATACTGGGGAAATCAATGAGCATCGTCCCAACAGTCGTAGCAGAGGACAAGGTTTTGGTTGCATTTATGGAGAAATGCGTGAAGGAATTTTTATCATATGACCCAAACTTTTCACGTGCAAAATTCAAAATTAATGCTGTAACGGTTGGATGGAATGGGTGTAAAGTTGGAATGCTATTGTCCGAATTCCGGAAGACCACCGATCCGAGAAGGAAAGATGATTGCAATCCCGACATTACCTGGACGACTAACGGGAACGTATATTGTTTCTGCAAGGAGCAAAGCGGTCCCTCGTTTGGAGTGTTTAAAAACTCCTTCAACACCTTGTATCAGGAAAGATACAAGATTATTGTTGAAGATGAAATTTACAAGTTGTATGTGCTTTCCGTAACATCTTCTGCAATAGTATCCGATAAGGTTCCAACAAGTCATCAAATTATTTTCTATGGCGCTCCCGGAACAGGGAAATCACATGCCGTCGAGGAGGATTATGTAAAAGGACACAAAAGCTTCCGTATTACATTCCATCCGGATACCGACTATGCTAGCTTCGTCGGTTGCTATAAACCCACGATGAAGCCAGTCGCAGGCAAATCAGGAGAGGAGGAAATCTCATATTCATTTGTGCCTCAGGTTTTCCTTAACGCATATGTTTATGCATGGAATAATCCTGGCAAAAAAACATTCCTTGTAATTGAGGAGCTTAACCGTGGCAACTGTGCCCAGATCTTCGGTGATGTATTCCAATTGCTTGACAGACGCATCGATGATTATCCGGGGTTTTCTAAATATAAGATTAATGCTGATTCCGACATTGCGAAATATCTTAACAAGCACATCAAAAACGAGGATGGTGGATATGAAAACAGAATCAAGGAGATTTATAGCCTTGATGAGTTTGATTTCAGTATCATGGCAATACCTGACAATCTTTACATCCTCGCCACGATGAACACCTCTGACCAGAGCCTGTTCCCGATTGACAGCGCATTCAAGAGAAGATGGGAGTGGGAATATGTCAAGGTGAATTATCCTGACGCAACACAGTTTACTTTGAAGATAGACGATAAACACAAATACAATTGGGGTGATGTACTTCTTGGCCTAAACAACTACATAAAGGGTGAGACTCACAATACCAATAAGATTCTTGGCAACCGTTTCGTCCAAGCTGGAGCAGACAAGACCATCAGTGCAAAGTCGTTCCGCGATAAGGTGCTGTTCTTCCTTTTCAACGATGTATTCAAGGATGATGACGACTTCAAGACAGCATTTTTCGGTGACAATGCCGAGGACAAGTTCTTCGAAGACCTTTGCGTTTCAAACGACATTGAACTGACAATCAAGTTTATAGAAAATATCTGCGGCGCAAAGAATATCGCTCCTGCTGAAACGCCGGCTGAAGAAACAACTGAAACAACTGCCGAATGATTCTCTTCTTCGAAGGAAAGGACTACAAGCGGACACTGCTTGAGAGCGTCTTTGGAAGAGACCACGCGAAAGTGATATCACGTGGCAATCTCAGGGACGAGAAGGCTCTGCTTGACTGTGTCGGATACTATTATGATCCGGTGCGCCAGCATGTCTTTATCCTGCCGAAAGTGTTCTACAAGAACGGAAAGGGTTTCGGATTTCTGGAGCTTAAGGATGATGCTCCTATTACTGATTCCCCAGACCTTGTACAGAAGATGAAGGATGAAGGTTGGGCGGAGAACATTCTGACAGATCTTCCGGTATACCTCTATCAGGCTATAGAAAAGTATCGCAAGAGAGAGATTGAGACCATTGCGACAGAGAAGGATACTGCCCAAAATGTGATGAGTTCCAAAAAGGGCAAGACTGAAACGTCTCTTATGGATGTTATCCTGTCCCTGCGTGATTTCTATGATGAGAACCAAAACCTATTCATCCTGACCTACAAGCAGAACCATTCCGGTTTCAATAAAGTCAATTGGGCGAAGACAATACGCACGCAACAACCTGTCATCAACGGCAAGACTGTGATTTATCCTTTCGTTGTCAACCGGCGGAAGGAAATCAACTATGATGAAGAGCTTTTGATACTGTTCTTCAATACGCTGAGGTATATTAACAATGAGTACCATTTCCGATTCATTGTTGATCAGCCTTACAATCTCCTTCCGGACAAAGAGTTCTGTAGACTATTGGAAAAAGGAAAGATTGCGAAAAGGCTTGAGACGATAAGAAACAATTACTATAACGAAAAGTTCGTTCGTCTATGGGACTTGTTGTATTTGTTCGCATCGAAGCGCAGCAATATCAGCAAAGCCAAGAATCAGGAGGAGTTCCTGCTTGTCCGCGATTTCAACATTGTCTTCGAGGATATGATAGATGTCCTGCTCGGGGATAGCGATGTTCCAAGATCTTTGGTAAAGCAGCAGGACGGCAAGATTGTTGATCATCTTTTCAAAGGCACATCCCTGACAACAGGTAGCCGACAGATTTATTATGTCGGAGACAGCAAGTACTACAAGGATAGCACATCGCTTGAAGGCCCAGCTTTGTTCAAGCAATACACATATGCCAGAAATATTATTCAAACACAACTGAACTGGTTCAATAGTGGCAGGGAGCATCTGAAATATAGGGATGAACTGACAGAGGGATATAATATAACGCCGAACTTCTTTATCAGTGGCCGTGTTGAGAAATCATATAGATTCACTTCTTCCGAACTAACTCTTCAACCTGACGAGTTTGACAAGAACTATCAGTTCAAAAACAGAGTGTTCGATAGGGATACATTGTACCTGAGACTTTATGACATCAACTTTCTTTTCGCGCTGTATGCTTATGTGAATCAATCCCAGAGCGTGAGAACGAAATTCAAAGTAGACGCTAAGGAAAAATTCAGGGTGGATTTCATCAAATATATTGATAATGAGCATGATTTCTATTTGCTTCAGGCAAGAAACCTTGACAATGTCAAGGCGGTAGTTGACACAAGATTCCGGGAACTGAACGGAAAAGTGTTCTGCCCTTATGAGGAGGGTGATACCAATTGGGGCCTGATGATGATGGGCCTGGAAAGGAATGCGTATCGTGAGAATGCCGAACTTCTTGCTTCTCTGAGCAATGATTTCATTATCAAAGAATACCATCTGGGTTCAGAACCATACGTGTATTACAACGGACTTCTGAATGGCGTTGAGACGTCAAGAACAATTGCGTTAAAAGATTCGCTTATAGATGCTGAAGGCAATTTCCGCAGGGAATCTGTCATAATAGGCTGCTATAATTCTCCTGAACAGAAGGAATGGATTCTGGGGCATAAGCTCTATAATGTGCGCTTCAATGAAGGCCGTGTCGGATCAGTGTGCAAGAATACGCAGCAGGTGTTCACTGCGAGTTTCCTGCTATTGTATGATTATAATGACAAGAGTGCCGATGCCGAGTGCTATCTGCTAACTGGAAGGAAGATGATAGTGAATGCTAATGGGATGCAGGTACTTGACTATCCGAAGACGGTTTGGTCCGGTGGTGAGGAGTATCTCGTGTATGGCTTGGGTGACAGGGTTTCCGGATGCATCAATGCGGATGATATCCTTGAGAATCATCCAGAAGTTGAGGACGGAACTCCGCTGTACCTGTATTTTGTTGAAGTTGACGGTTACATCCACGAATGATATGCCAGATCCTTTGACTCCCCAGCAGCGCCACGATTGTATGTCACATATCCTGTCCAGAAACACAAAGCCGGAAGTGAAACTGCGCAAGGAGTTGTTCAGGCTCGGATACAGATACCGCGTCAACGTAAAAGGACTTGACGGGAAGCCGGATATTGTACTGGCAAAATACAGAACCTGCATTTTTGTGAACGGATGTTTCTGGCACGGCCACAAAGGATGTCCGAGATTTGTCATGCCTAAAACAAACGTTGAGTTCTGGCTGGCGAAGATTGAGAACAACCGTGAACGGGACCTGAAGGACTATACCTTTCTGGAGAGCAGAGGATGGCGAGTCATTGTGGCATGGGAGTGCGAACTGGCGAAAGCTGATTTCCGAAACACTGTATCGGAAATCCAACGGCAACTCGATATCAACAGAGAGAGCTGGTTGGAGGAGATGGCAGACAGGAGGAAACGGCGAGAGGAATGGAGGGAGGAAATGAGGAGAAGGAAGGAACGGGAAAGAGATGCAAAGAATAACGTTGGGAGGTTGAATATCAACATAATACGCAAATTGTAAAAGCAATGAATGAACTTACTCCGCATAAATCGATATTTGATTCGCAAATTCTTGATAGTGATTCTGTCTCATTAGTCAGAACCATAATGCCATCAAATATCGTTAACAGCTCAAAGCTTGAAGAAGGAGGTTCACAAGCAGATACAGATGGATACCTTGACATTTGTGATGAAAACGGATTTGCGAGAGCCAGAATTACTGTTCAAATCAAACATTTGACACACGCGGCAGAAAGCGGTACTGCTTTTTATGATATTCCTGTTGAACTGTATGCTTATGCTGGAATTCATAAGGGAGACGTTGTTGTTTTCATCGCTAGCGATACTGAAAACAAACGATTATTCTGGAAGTATATCAGTCTTGAAGACGTAAGAAAAATATCCGAAAGTGAAAAGAATCTCCAAAACACCTACAGACATCATTTTTCATCGGAAGAAATTTGCTCATCGTTGAATGTAAACGATGTCCTCGCCGTTTGGAAAGGTCTGTACGAAGACAGGATGGCTTCCATCAAGGACGAACGACAATTGGCTGAATCTTTTGCCTCACTTCAAAAAAAAGCTTTCAATTTGATTTCCACGGAGCTCTATGGGATGGAGGCGTCATATATTTCAAGGCATCAGGTTTGGGATATCAATGAATGGATATCCCATCCTTCAAATGGAGATGCCGAACGTGTTTGTCTCCTTGTTGGAGATGCTGGTGTTGGAAAATCTGCCGTTCTAAAAAAGGTGATTGACTCGCAGCGTGAAAATAATAAAAAATACCTTTGTATAAAGGCTGACGCAATAGACAATGCCGGAAACATTATCACTCTGGAAAAAATTCGTGATACAATTGAGTTTTTCAGTATTGGCTTCGATGAAGTTATTTTGATTATCGACCAGATTGATGCTTTGTCTCAATGCTTGTCTAACGATAGAAATCATCTGAATATGATGATGACTTTGTTGACATCATTAGGCGATTGGCCGAATGTGCGCGCTATTGTATCTTGTCGCAAATATGATCTCAATTATGATTCCGACCTACGCACCCTTGAAAGAAAAGCAAAGCAGATTGATATTGGAGACTTGACAGATGATGAGGTTGTTGCGGCATTGGACAAGATGACGAAAGGTCTTGGCGCAGCAATCGACAAAACCACATTGAGAATTCTGAAAACTGTTCAATATCTTGACTCATTTTGTCTGTTGTACCATAGGAGCAAGGCTAAGATCAATTTCAACAGCCCTGTGGATTTGTATGACGAGTTGTGGAATGAGTACATAATTAAGTCTCCTTCATATGTTAACAGGACAGAACTAGAACAATTATTGGTGCTGATTTCTGAAACTATAAGGGAGTCCGGTACTTTGAAGCCTGTGCTATGTCCATCAACAGAGCAGAAGCAGTCATTTGATTATCTGGCAAGTTGTG
Organism: Bacteroidales bacterium; assembly: GCA_024402095.1. Classification (GTDB taxonomy): domain Bacteria; phylum Bacteroidota; class Bacteroidia; order Bacteroidales; family UBA932; genus Cryptobacteroides. The sequence goes on from JAKSJU010000001.1 coordinate 15,646, forward strand.
GGCTAGTCAAAATTGACGTAAATACTGTTTCATTTTTCCACCAGTCATTCTATGATTATGTTCTGGCCAGAAGTTATTCTTCTTCCGGCAAGTCACTTATTAACGATGTCTCAGATAAATTTCAAGGTCTTGAAATGCGGTCTTTGGTTAAGGCCGTACTTGAATATGAACGCGGCCATAATGGAACATTGTTCGCTGATGAAGCCAGGTCTTTCCTGACATCAAAACAAATCCGCCTACAAATCAAACTTTTGGTGATTTCTATACTTGCTTTTGCAAAATCACCGAATAAACCAGAAAAGAAACTGGTCAAGGACATATGTCCGAATGACGAAAGACTACTTATTTATTTCCTTAGAGGAGTACAAGATGAGGGATGGTTTGCCACGATCAAACAACTTGTAAAAGATATTCTTCCTGATCAGAAGAAAGACGCGTCGGTTTTGTTCCCGATCGTAGGATGTCTTTCCCGATATGCGTTTGCTCATCCGGAAGATGTGTACGAACTCGCAAATTCTATTAAGGATGAAGATTCAAGAAAATTTGCTATTGCCTATATTCTTAGAGCCCCAAATGACTATAGTAGTCCCTCTGTGCTGAAGGCATATGAAGAGACCAAACCTGATAATACCCATTTTGAAGTACAACTCATTCAGGATGCTTTTAAAACAAATGAGAATTTCGCTTTTGACGAAACAAGTGAGATTTTGATCAAATACCTTGTGGATGAGAAGAACAGCAACAGACACGATGGTTATGAACTGGTAGACATCTTATTCCCGGAACTATTCAACAATCAACCGAGGAAACTCCTTCTGGCTTTACACAACGGTATTGTGAAAGCAATCGAACAGACAGCCCTTAACGGTGTTTGGGGATATACTGAAAGTACAGTCTTCAATGGGATATCGCTAAACGAATACGTGCGTAAGATTCTTAATATGTACGAAACTCTTCTTGAGCGTTTCTCTTATGATACGCCATTTATGCGTCCTATTGTTGAGGAACTCCTTGGATTGAATAATGAGACTTCGGTTTCTATGGCCTTTGCTGCCATAGCCGCAAATCCCACCCCCTTCGATGATATTGTCAGAAATGCTATAAGCAATGACCGCATTATTGAAAATTACCTTCACGGGGATATTGAGTATTTCTATTTGAAAATGCTAAAAGCGTGGTATCTGACATTAAACACAATTGATGCTGGATGGTATCAAAATATTCTGTTGTCATTCAAGTCGTCAAGTGATTTCATCTATTATAAGGAAAGGTATTGGAACCATTATTTGTGCTATCATCTATGGCGCGACAAATGGGATTTGATATGTAATACACTATCTGAAGATTCTTTTAATCCGGAGTTAAAAAAATGTTATCAGGAACTGTTAAGACGATTCGGAAGACGCAGTATTATTGAAAGGCCAGATCATACAACAACGATGGCAATGTGCTGTGGTGGTGTGACTAGTAGCGAAATATACGCAAAATGGCCCATTGATAATTGGCTTAATTCATTTCTCAAGTTGAAGGAAGATGGCCGACGGCTTGAGGGAAGGACGCCTATTGACTTGCGCGTGCACGCCGATGAATTCAAAAAGTGTGTAGCCTCCAATCCTGAAAAATTCAAGGATTTCGTTTTTGAAATATCAGGGCGGAACGATATTCAAGATATGTATAAAGTGGCCGGGGTTGAAGGCTTGTTAAGTGGTGGCATTGATCATTATTCTCTTTGGCCTTTGACGAAGACACTGATTACGGAAAAGTGTTCCAAGGAGAACAGTTATTCGTTCCAGCAAATAGCTGAATATTACATCAGAGAAGAGAATCCATATTTTGATGAAATCATAAGAGTTGCCGAGTCAATCGCAAAAGCACCGTACGACGATAAACGGTTCGCCTCATCTGGAGAAGATGCAGAAAGAGACTTGGGGAGAAGTGCGACGAATTTGCTTGAACGATCAATCAATTCTCCCCAAGGACACGCTATGGAAGTACTTCTCAAAGCATCGCAAATACCTGAAAGGCGGTGCCAGATTTTCGGGATATTGAACAAAATGCTTCCCACAATGCCTGAGTGCATTAAGGCTCTTTGCCTGAATTATATTCACAACAATAGCTCTGATGACGAAACCCTCTTTTTCCCGTTTGTGAAACAGCTTCTTTCTGGATTAGGATATGAGGCTCTTGCAATTAGAGGCGGAGCAATTCAATGGTGTTTTTATCATAAGAATGATGTAGTGGGGAGTTATATTGATCGAATAGAAGCGGATGAAGTGAGCCACGAAATTTTAGCCCAAATTTATTTCTATGGGTTGAGCAGTGAGAAGAACAGGTCTGAATGCGAACAGCGGCTTGAGAATATTCTGAAATTAAACAACGAGAATGTTGTTTCCAAAATTGTTGAAGTAGCACTCAAGTCTTTCGAACAAGCTGATATGTGTGAGTATTCGAAAAGGTACCTTGAACGTTTTGCCTCAGATGATAGAAAAGCCGTTGCAAATGCGTATTGCTGGTATTGTGAATCACTCCCTGTCGAGGCTTTCAAATTTTATTGCAATATTGCAAAGACGTGGGCGGGGAAAAAGCACAGGGAAATCCATTCACAGTTGGAGTATGTCAAAAAGTGCATATCAAAATATCCCGAGAAATGTTATGATTTCATAGTTGGACAGAAGTATTCTGAAATAGAAGAGCAGTGGATTGCCGATGATGACGTTGTGAGGGTGCTCCTTCAGATATACGGCAAGTTGAAGGAGGAAGAAAACGAAAGTTGTATGAATGGAATTATGGACTTGTTTGACGAATACATCTACCGTGGAAATCGAATGATAATGGGTGCAATTGATAATATCAACTAATTTCTTGCTGTAAACATAAAGAGCTGATGGATAGAATTATGACCAAAATATCAATCCGTTTCTTCAACGACCGCGAGGTCAGAGCCATCTGGGATGAGGAGAATTTCAAGTGGTGGTACAGTGTGCCGGATATCATCGGTGTGCTGAATGAGCAGGATGACTATACCAGGAACCGCAACTATTGGAAGTATCTGAAGACCAAGTTGAAGAAGGAAGGCAACGAAGTGGTTAGCGGCACTAACCAGTTGAAACTGCACGCTCCGGACGGGAAGATGAGATTGACCGATGTTCTTGATGCTGCCGGTGTAGTGGAGCTGGCGAAGAATATGCCCAACAACAAGGCTTCAAGGTTCATCGAATGGTTCATCTCCGGAGAGGACACTATCGATGGCAAGAGCAAGGCAAAGGCATATACGCTGTTTGAGAGTTCTCTGCTTGAAAGCATTGAGGTCGGGACGGTGAAGGGCCTGCAGCAGATTCACGGATATCTGTTCGGAGGACTGTATGATTTCGCCGGGCAGATCCGTTCTGTCAACATTTCCAAAGGCGGTTTCACTTTTGCTCCGGCGGCATTCCTCGCTCAGACGCTGCAGAACATCGAGCAGATGCCGGAAGGTACTTTCGATGAGATTGCGGACAAATATGTGGAGATGAACGTGGCGCATCCGTTCCGGGAAGGAAACGGCCGCACTACAAGAATCTGGCTGGATCTGATCCTGAAGAAGAGGCTCGGCCAGTGTGTGGACTGGAGCTGTATTGACAAGTATGCCTATCTCTCCGCAATGGAGAAGAGCGTGGCGGACAGTTCGTTGATCAAGAAACTTCTGAAGGATGCTCTGACGGACAAGGTGGATGACAGGGAGATGTTTATGAAGGGCATCGATTATTCGTATTACTACGAGGAGCAATAAGCGATAAATCCCATTTATCTCGCCAAAAAGTCGCCAATTTTAGAAAAGCAAAAGAGTTAAAGAATTGTATTTCAATACTTTAACTCTTTTTCGAGTGCGTAATCGTTGACAGATTTCGAACCCTTTTTCGTGATCTGGAGGCTGTCTACGAGTGTTTCGGAGATGATGGTCCGAAATTAATTCAATAGGTCGGCTTTTATCAGAGTGCGGGATTCATGAAGGTTATCGAACCTATTGGGAAGTTTTGTCAGGAATTTCAGAACTGCCGTAAGATGGCGAATCGGTATCTGAAAGATATTGCATTGCCGTCATTGTTCCAGGATGATAGCCACTTACAGCGGGGAGAACCGGGCTCATGCATATCAGATCCTCACCCAATGCTTCTGACAATTTTGCGAGAGTTGAAAGAGTGTAATTTGGGAAACCACGAGTCCATCGAACTATCTGGGTCTCGTTGCAACCTATTCTTGATGCAAGTTCTCGCTGGGTAATACCTTTCTCTTTAAGGATTTGCTCAATGCGCTTTACTATCACAGCTGACCAATCCATCTCCTTCTTTATCTCAGGAGTGACTTTTTCAAGTTGTTCTTGGAATATCTTACTGTTAATCATATACTGAACACCATTTCATCAGCACCGCTGATTTCTTTTTCTTCTATTGACAACCACCCTTGTTCCACATATTGCTTTAGGAGCGTATCAAACTTTTGAAGGTCCATTACATAGCCAAGCAAAGTCTTTTCCTCCTGATATGTCCTGCTCTCTTTGATTCCTCCATTGCCGATAATGAGAATCTGGTCCGAAAGTCTGAGACAATACAGACGTAACTTTCCACTTTCAATCGGCAATGCACAGACATTATCTTTCATTGAACCTTCTGGCCTGAAGAACCTTTCCAATGCTCCTTCTTCCATAATCTTCTGGAGTGCATAAATGATTCTTAGAAAGTCCCGGTTCAAAGATGATTCCGACTCAAATTTCAACATAAACCGTTCGAATTCTGTCGTACGGTCTTTTTCAAAGCTGATCGAATACAGACTCACTTTATCCGACTGCGCAACCATTTCCAATGTCGTATTCTTTTTCATACGGCAAATATAAACAAACTTTACATAAATGTAAAGTATTGCGACGTCTTTCCAGGATAAATTTAGTTTTTGGAGGTCCGAAGGGCCGATGGCGGCCTTAGCCGCCGTGGCGGAGCGTCAGCGAGACTTGCATCGCAAGTTGAAGCAGCGGAGCCACCCCGATGGAGCTAGCGGAATCGGGCATGCCCCTGACAGGGGCTGTCGCGCAAGCGACTGGGGTTGATAAGTGGAGACGCGGCTCAGCCGCGGAGTCCCTTCGCCCGCACGGTTGCCGTAGGCAACGAAAAAGCCCTCAGCATCGCTGAGAGCTTTTTCGAGTGCGGGTGAAGGGACTCGAACCCATACGCGCGAGGCACCAGATCCTAAGTCTGGCTTGGCTACCAATTACAACACACCCGCAGTGACGTCTGCCCGACAATCCCGGACACCGGCCCCCGGAAAGTCCGGCATTCAGTGATGTCGCGTGTCAAACGCACGGCAAATATACAAAAACTATCCGAAATAGAATTTAATTGCTATTTTTGATACCGGAAACCAAAACATTACGTCTATATGAGAATCGGTATTATCGGAGCCGGATGGATTGCCGACAAAATGGGACTTACGCTTCAGAAATTTCCTGAGAAGCGCTATGCCATAGCAGCCAGGGACCTGGGCAGAGCCAAGGATTTCGCAGAACGCTGGGGATTCAGCAAGGCTTACGGATCTTACGAAGAGATGGTCTGTGACCCGAACGTGGACCTCGTGTACATAGCCACCCCTCATTCGCATCACTATGAGCACACCATGCTCGCCCTGAAGCACGGAAAGGCCGTACTCTGCGAGAAGGCGTTCATGGCGAACACCGCCGAGACCGAGGCTGTCCTCAAGTATGCCGAAGAGCATAAGATTTTCATCACGGAGGCCATCTGGACCCGTTATATGCCGCTTTCTCTCAAGGTCAAGGAAATTATCGACAGCGGGCTTATCGGCAAGCCTCTCATGCTGTCCGCCACCATCGGATATCCTATGGGCTGGAAGGACAGGATCCAGAAGCCGGAGCTTTGCGGAGGCTCACTTCTCGACATAGGCGTATATGCCATCAATTTCGCAAGGATGTATTTCGGCGAGGACTATGACAAGGTATGCGGACATTGCGTCCAGAACGAACTCGGCATGGACCTCCAGAACACCATCACCCTGAACTACCGCGACGGACGCATGGCCAATCTCCAGTCCACGGCCATCGCAGCCAATGACCTCCAGGGTATCATCAGCTGCGAAAACGGTTTCCTGGTGGTGGACAACATCAACAACCCCCAGACTGCCACAGTCTATAACGTGGACCACGAAGTCCTGCAGGTGCACAATGCGGACGGAAAGATAACAGGATACGAATATCAGGTGTTTGCATGCGAGGAGGCTCTCGCCAACGGCTGGCTGGAATCCCCATATATGCCGCATGCTGAAACAGTGAAGATAATGAAGATGATGGACGCCCTCCGCAAGGAGTGGGGAGTCGTCTATCCAAATGACAGCAGATGCTTGGAGAAGTAGTGAAAATAGTCAGGGAGGCTTCCCTGATTATGTATAAGCGTGATTTTACAGTAAGGTCGAAAGGAGGGTACGAGAATCTGGTCACTTCGTCCGACGAGGCGGTCCAGGCTTTGCTCCGGGAGAGGCTCGCGGACCTTCTGCCCGGTTCGGGCTTCATCTGTGAGGAAGATGACATAAAGGATACGGCACACGAATATGTCTGGATAATCGACCCTATCGACGGGACCTGCAATTTCTCCAGGGGTATATCTGAATGCTGTATTTCCGTAGCCCTACGCAAGGGCACCGAAATTGTCCTCGCTGTGGTGTACAATCCCTACAGAAAGGCTCTGTACACAGCTTTGAAGGGCAGGGGAGCACGGCTCAACGGCCGGCTTATCCACGTGTCGGACCGTCCTTTCAGCGACGGACTGCTCTGCACGGCGCTGTGCGTGTACAGCAAGCAATACTCCGGGATATGCAGCGACATCATCAGGGAGGTTTTCCCGAAATGCAATGACGTGCGCCGGTTCGGCTCCGCCGCTTTGGAACTGTGCTATCTCGCCCAGGGACTCTGCGACCTGTATTTCGAGTACAGGGTCAATGCCTGGGACTATTCCGCCGCATACCTCGTCCTGAAAGAGGCGGGAGGCGTGCTTACCGGTCGCGACGGGGAGAAACTTGGCTTTGACCGTCCCACCATTCTTGTCGGGGCTAACAATGAGGCAAACCACAGGATTCTCTCCGAGATAATCACCCGCCATACCAAACCGGACCCTTATGAAGACTAAGCAGGAAATACGTGAGTTCATCAGGCAGCGGCGCCGCGAGTACGACAGGGTTGCAGAGGATTCCGCGCTTATTTGCGGGAAGATAGCCGCAATGCCCGAATTCATCGGGGCCGGGACGGTGCTCAGCTATTCTCCGATGCGCGGAGAAGTGGACGTCCGGCCGCTTGCCGCTTTCGGGAAAAAGATTGTCCTTCCTGAGGATGAACCCTTTCCTGATCCTTCTTCCATAGATTTCGCAGTGGTGCCCGGGGTGGCATATGACAGGGCTGCCAACAGACTTGGGCGCGGGGGCGGTTACTATGACCGGCTCATCCCGCAGCTGCGCTGCATTACAGTGGCCCCGGCCTTCTCGTTCCAGATATTCGATGAAGTCCCGATGGAGCCCTGGGACCGTCCGGTCGACAGGGTGGTCACAGAAAAATGAAACCGGAATCCTGAAGACTGGATCCCGGTTTATTGTAATTATTAGTTTAGAATTACTGATCTTCCTCGATGCGGAGATGCTGAACGTAGATAGCTTTCTGCTTTGCTACGCGGCGCTTCTCTGAAGGCTTCTCAAAGTTCTTGCGTGCGCGGAGCTCGCGGACTGCACCTGTCTTTTCGAATTTGCGCTTGAATTTCTTAAGAGCTCTTTCGATATTCTCACCTTCTTTAACCTGTACGATAATCATTTTAAATCACCCCCTTTTTCTTTGAGGTCGCAAAGATATAAACATTTTTTGAATTCTGACATACCTTCCGTCGCAACTTTTTGAATATGTTTGATACGAGGGTCGAAAAGCGGTACTTCCGCAGGATCAATGATATAGATTGGAGCCTCCGGACGGGCGTATCTGTACAGTCCTGCTGCAGGGTAGACCTGAAGCGAGGTCCCTACTATAAGCACGATGGCCGCCTGTGACACGAGCTCTATCGCGCGCTCCATTTTCGGGACAGCCTCTCCGAAGAACACGATGTGCGGGCGCAGCTGCACTCCGTTCACGGCCTTGTCACCCAGGTTGACCTGCTCGTAACCTATGTCTGTTACATATTTCTCGGAGTATCCGTCTTCGTCGTTGTAGGTATTCTCCGGGCGAACCTTGGTGGCTTCGCCGTGCAGGTGCACGACGTGCGTAGAGCCGGCCTTCTCGTGCAGGTTGTCCACATTCTGGGTGATCACGTCCACGATATAGTCTTTCTCCAGCCCGGCAATGTCCAGATGGGCGCTGTTGGGACGGGTGTCGCGGAGCTTTGCGCGCTGCATGTTGTAGAAATCCAGGACAAGCTTCCTGTTGCGGTACCATCCTTCGATGGACGCCACTTCCATAGGGTCATAGCTGTCCCAAAGTCCGCCGTTGTCCCTGTATGTGCCGAGTCCGCTCTCGGCGCTGACCCCGGCTCCTGTCAAAACTGCAATTCTCTGTTTCATTCGATTCCGAAATAATATTTTTTGGCCCAGTATTCAAACATCGGGTCGATTATCACCGGCTGGTCCTCCCCGTCGAAGAAGATGATCTCTTTCTTGCAAAGGGCCTCCCTGAGACGCTTTACATTGGCCGATGAGTTAAGTCTGTATTTTTCAATTACTTCCGTTGAGCAAAACTTGGTGTTTCCTTCCAGGATGGCCTTCAGCAGGGATACCTGGAAAGTGGTCAGGTCATTCATTATGGCCGAGAATCCCGGCTCGTGGATGGCACATAGCCGCTCCAGCGCCGAGTTCAGCACCGGCTCCATGATGTATCCCTTGGAAAGAGAGTCGCAGATGGCGCAGAAATGGTTGATATACCATAGGTTGCCCTTGAAAAGGATGCACACTCCGGTCATAAGGTCCTTGTCGATCACTTTTCCCGTGGTCAGGAAAGTCCTGATTGCGTGCTCGCATATCTCCTTGTTGCTCACAGGGTTCAGGTCCAGCCTCTCGACCGTGCGGAAAAACATTCTCCGGTGGTCGAACATCTCCTTCATGGCATTGATTCTGGACCCGCACAGCACATAGCAGGCTCTCTTCCTGCCTTCGGGAAGCAGCTTGTTGAATATGTCTTCCAGTATGCCGCAGGCCTCCTCGCCTCCTTCCGCAAGCATGATGTTCTGGAACTCCTCGACGATTACGACGAATTTCGACCCCTTCACCTCGGCAAGTTTGTACGGCAGGGTGAAGATTTCGCGGATGTCCCGGGAGTCCGGCTCCCCGTCAAGCGCAACGGTAAGGTTTCTTGACTCGAATGTCTGCTCGTCAAAAATGAAATGCGTTCCCGGGAGGTATCTGGCGATGGAATCTTCGTATTCCTCGGGGGTGTTGCCGGTCATCTTGATGAGCTCGGAGCCCATTTTGAGCACGAACTCGGATATGTCCCTGACACTGAGCAGGGAAAGTTCGACGATATTGAACTGCTCGCCTTCGACCCTGAGGTTGAAGCAGGCCTGATGCACCAGGGAGCGCTTGCCTGTCTTGGGAGGAGCCTGAAGTACAACGTTCTCTCCCTGTCTGATGAGGTTCCCCAGGGCGGAGACTTCTCCTCTCCGGCCTATGAAGTTCTTGCCTGTTACATATGATGAATAGACGAATCCGCTCTCCATAACAAAAATGTTATAAGGCAAAATTAGCAATTTATTTTGCAGAAACGAGGAAAAAAGCTAAATTTGCAGTCCAAATTATTGACATGACCGATAAGCCATTGAAAAAGAGCCGTTTGGAGAACGGACGCTTACGGTTGAAACTTTTAAAAGTTTTATTAGATGTACGCAATCGTAGACATCGCAGGCCAGCAGTTCAAAGTAGAGGCTGGCGCTGAAATCTTTGTCCAGAGACTTCCTCAGGCCAAAGGTGCTGCCGTTGAGTTCGACAAGGTGCTTCTCGTTGACAATGAGGGCAAGGTAAAGGTCGGAACTCCTTATGTCAAGGGCGCTGTCGTAAAGGCAACTGTCCTTGATGATACCTGCAGAGCTGACAAGGTTATCGTTTTCAAGAAGATCGCCCACAAGGGATTCCAGACTTGCAACGGACACCGCCAGTTACTTACTAAGATCCAGATTAACGAAATCGCTTAATTTCATCAGATTATGGCACACAAGAAAGGTCAATCCAGTTCAAAGAACGGTCGTGAGTCCCATAGCAAACGATTGGGCCTCAAGAAATTCGGCGGTGAGGTAGTTAAAGCCGGAAACATCATTGTACGTCAGAGAGGAACAGTCCACAATCCTGACCGCAACGTCGGAATGGGCAAGGACCACACACTCTATGCTCTTATTGACGGAACTGTCAAGTTCACACGCAAGAGAGAAGATAAATCTTACGTATCGGTAATCCCTTTTGAGAACTAATCTCGGAGGGTTATGTAAATAACAAAGGACTTGCACTTCGAGACGGGTGTGGGTCCTTTTTGATTTTTTGAATATGTTAACACTTAAAGTTCTTCGCGAAGACCCTGAGCTGGTCATCAGGAAACTGGCCAAGAAGCATTTCGATGCGAGGCCGATAGTAGAAAAAGTACTTGAACTCGACACTCTGCGCCGTTCTCTCCAGACAGAGAGTGACGCGATAGTGGCTGTCCAGAAGCAGAAGGCTGCCGAGATCGGCGGCTTTATGAAGCAGGGACTCAAGGCTGAGGCAGAGGCTGCCAAGGCCGAGGTGGCTGCTCTCAAGGAGAAGTCAAACGACCTTATCTCCAAGCTCGAGGCTGCTGAGAAGGAAATGAACGACCTCATCGTTCTCATGCCTAACCTTCCTTGCGACCTGGTACCTGAGGGAGCCGGCGCTGCCGACAATCTCGTGGTCAAGATGGGCGGGCCTGAGACCGAACTTCCTGCGAACGCTCTTCCGCATTGGGAACTTGCAAAGAAATATGACCTTATCGACTTTGACCTCGGAGTCAAGATCACCGGGGCCGGTTTTCCTGTCTACAAGGGCAAGGGTGCAAAGCTCCAGAGGGCTCTCATCAATTTCTTCCTTGACTGCAACACTGCAGACGGATACCTTGAGGTGGAGCCTCCTGTAATGGTCAATAAGGATTCCGGATTCGGCACAGGCCAGCTTCCTGACAAGGAGGGACAGATGTACCACGCCGAGGTCGATGACTTCTATATGGTGCCTACGGCCGAAGTCCCTGTGACTAACATTTTCCGTGACGTCATTCTCGGTGCCAATGAGATTCCTCAGAGGCTCACAGCTTATACCCCATGCTTCCGCCGCGAGGCCGGTTCATACGGCAAGGACGTACGCGGACTCAACAGACTGCATCAGTTCGACAAGGTTGAGATCGTACGTGTGGAGAGGCCTGAGGATTCTTACAAGGCGCTCGACGATATGGTAGCACACGTTGAGGAAATCGTAAACAAGCTCGGATTGAAGTACAGGATTCTCCGTCTCTGCGGAGGCGACATGTCCTTCACTTCAGCCATCACATATGACTTTGAGCTCTGGTCAGCCGCTCAGCAGCGCTGGCTCGAGATATCTTCAGTATCAAACTTCGAGACATACCAGGCCAACCGTCTGCACCTGCGCTATCGCGACGAGGACGGCAAGACCCAGCTCGCCCACACTCTGAACGGAAGCTCCCTTGCTCTCCCGCGCGTGGTTGCGGCATTGCTCGAGAACTGTCAGACTGAGGACGGAATCGTCATCCCTGAGGCTCTCCGTCCGTATACGGGATTTGACAGAATTGACTAAGTCACGCACTATACTCGGAATAGATCCCGGAACCAATATCATGGGTTTCGGGATCATCCGTGTCAATGCGCAGGGAAAGCCCGAGTTTGTGGACATGGGGGTCATAGACCTCCGCAAGTGCGCCGATGCGTATTCCAAGCTTGAGGTGATAAATGAGAAGGTCGGGGCTCTCTGCGACCTTCACCATCCGGATGATATGGCTCTGGAGTCTCCTTTCTACGGGAAGAACGCCCAGGTTATCCTTAAACTCGGCAGAGCCCAGGGCGCAGCAATGATAGCCGCGCTCAATCGGGGCATACCGGTATTCGAGTATGCACCCCGAAAAGCAAAGATGGCAATCTGCGGCAACGGCGATTCGTCGAAAAATCAAGTTTCACTCATTGTACAACGGACATTGGGTATTAACTTTGCTGAGAAATATTTGGACGCCACGGACGCTTTGGCCATTGCAATGTGCCATTACTATCAGTTGACGAATCCTCTGACAAGCAGTCAGGCTTCGACATCCTGGGAGAAGTTCGTGCAGGCGAATCCGGACAGAATTAAATAAGCATCAGATAGTAGTATGAATTATTGTAAGAAAATCTTTCTCGCCTTGTGCGGGATTGCGTTGTCCTGCGCTATCGCATCCGCACAGGGCAAAAACACAGTGACAGCGAAATTGCTTGACGGAGGAAATGAAGAGCCGGTGAGCTTTGCCACTGTTTCCATCACGGTTAAAGGTACGACAAAGCCGTACAAATATGTGCTCAGCGGTGAGGATGGAGCCGTGAAATTCGAGGGAGTCAGGAAAGGCAACTATGTCTTCAAGGCCGAGCTTCTCGGATACAAGGAGTACACCAAGGAGTTTACGATGGAGTCCGCTTCAGTGGATCTCGGCACCATCAAGCTTGAGAATGACGCCGAGCAGCTCGAGGCCGCAAAGGTGTCTGCAGCAGGAAACCCTGTGATTATCAAGAAGGATACCATCGAGTATAATGCTTCCTCATTCAAGACCAACGAGAATGCTGTCCTTGAGGATCTCCTCAAGAAGCTTCCTGGCATCGAGGTGAACGATGACGGTACTATTACTTCCAACGGACAGTCAGTCAGCAAGATAACCATCGACGGAAAGACATTCTTCCTTGATGACCCTCAGGTGGCGTCAAAGAATATCCCGGCAAAGATGGTCAATAAGCTCAAGGTCATCAGAAAGAAATCTGAGCAGGCGGAGTTCACGGGAATCGACGACGGTCAGGAAGAGACAGTCATCGACCTTAACGTGATGCCTGATATGATGAGAGGTCTTATCGGCCGCGCCACAGCTGCGGCTGGTGTGGACATACCTTCAAAAATAAACGCAAACAAGGATTTCCGTTATACAGGAAACGCTTTCGTGGGAAGTTTCAGGGACAGAACCCAGATAAGCCTCATCCTCAATGCCAACAACGCCAATATGGCAGGTGCCACCAACCGTTCAGGTAATATGATGGGCGCCATGATGGGCGGCGGCATGGGTATGATGATGGGCGGTATGGCCGGCGGCACGGGCGGCGGTATGATGATGGGTGGCGGCGGCGTCACCACTTCATATATGGCCGGACTCAACGCTGCAGCCGACTTCTTTGACGACAGGATGGAACTTGGTGGAAACTACATGTACAACAATTCCAACAATTACCTCAAGCAGTCAAGCCACAACATCAACCACTTGCCTACAAATGACCTCATCAAGGATTCTGAAGGTGCAAATACGAACCTTTCGGGCGGACACCGTTTCGGTATCAGGCTTGAGCATGAGTTCTCCGAGAACACTTCCATTCTCTTCGAGCCTCAGATCAATCTCGGTACGGGTTCATACACTCAGGACCAGACCACTCTCACAAGTTACAATGACCTCAAGAATGATCCGTATGACCTCAGTAATTCAACCATAAAGAACAGCGGTGCCAACAAGAATATGAGTGCAAGCGGCCGTTTCCTTCTCAGACAGAGACTCGGAATCCCGGGACGTACTCTCACGGTCAATGCAAACTTCAGCTTCTCTGACAACAATATCCTGGGACAGAATTTCAACAGCACTGAATCCTATAATGAAAATGGAAGCGTTGCAGGAATTCCTGTCATTGTCGACCAGCATTTCACAAATAACCAGAAGCAGACAAGGCTTACCGCGAATGCTACCTTCACCGAGCCTCTCGGAAGCAATTTCTACATTGATGCAGAATATTCCTATTCATGGAACAGATCCGCATCCAATAAGGAAACATTCAACAAGGGTACGGACGGCGCATACAATGTCTTTGATCCTTCATATTCCAACAATATCGTGAACGAGAGCATGCAGCATGACATCGGAGTCAACCTCCTCTATCAGAGTGAGGCGTTCCGTGCCCAGCTCGGTTTCTCTGCTCTTCCTACACATACCTTCAACAGTACCACACAGTACGATCCGAAGACCGGGTCATACAATCCTAGGAACTATGTGGATGACAGATGGAACTTCTCTCCTCGCGCAATGGTGTTCGGCACAATAGGCGAGTCTACAGAGATGCGTATATTCTACCGCGGTAACACCCAGCAGCCGTCAACTTCACAGTTGGCTCCGGTTCCGGACAATACCGACCCTATGAACATCAGTTTCGGTAACCCTTCATTGACTCCGTATTTCACACACAACGTGAACGGTAGCGTCAGACTCAGCAACCGCCAGACATTCTTCACGATGAACATCAACCTCGGCGGTTCCGTGACACAGAATCCTATCGTCAATGCAACCTGGTACGGTTCGAACGGTGCGAGATATTCAATGCCGTTCAACGGTGCGAATACTGCAAATGCCAATTTCAACATCACACTCAACTCTCCTATCGCAAAGTCTGACTTCTCCGTCATCAACATGACCAGAGTCAACTGGAGCAAGAGTTCCACCTATGTCGGAAACGTCGATATGTCCCAGTACAAGTGTGATCCTATGAAGGACTACTACGGATTCATGGATGAATTCATCGCAAAGCATCCTGACCTCACCAAGGCATCTGACTTCATCACCAACAAGACAAACTCCATCAGGTTGATGGAACAGCTCCGCTTCGTTTACAGGGCTGACAATATCCAGATAGGAGTATCTGCACGTACAAACGTCAACAAGACCTGGTACTCAATCCAGGAGAACGCGAAGAACACTCTTACGTTCAACAACCGCGCTTCCGTTGATTTCGACTGGACTTGGGAAGGCCCCGGCATCCAGTTCACAGCAGATGCCAACTACGATTGGTACAACGGATATGATACCGACCAGCCTAGCCAGTGCATTATCAACGCCGGAATATACAAGACCCTCGGTTCTGTAACTCTTTCACTTACCGGAAACGATATCCTCGGACAGACCAGAAACCTCATGGTGTCCGACAGTGAGACTTACCATCAGGAGTCCGTATCCAATTCCCTCGGACGTTATATCCTCCTCGGAGTTACCTTTAACTTCGGAGCGATGGGCGGACGCCGTGGCGGAATGGGAATGGGCCGTGGAATGGGCGGTGGCCCTCGCGGCGGCGGAATGCCTATGGGAGGAGGAATGCCGATGGGCGGCGGAATGATGGGAGGCCGCCGTTAGCAGTATCCCTGTTTTTTTATTAACTTTGTCCCGTTATGATGCTTGTTTTTGCAAAAGCCGTCCTAACGGGACTTGTTGCTTCCATACCTCTGGGACCCGTGGCGATGATAGTCATACGAAAGACTGTCCAGCACGGGCGTAGAGCCGGTTTCGTCACCGGAGTAGGTGCGGCTTGCGTTGATACTTTGTATGCGGCGATCGGCGTGCTTGCCGTAGCTGTCATCAGCCATTTCATTGAGGCGCATCATTATTTCATCACGGTATTCGGAGGATTCGTAGTCGCTGCAGTCGGCACGGTTATGGCTTTCAGGGACCCGTTCAAGGGGATGAAGGAAAAGTCCGAGATTGTCCGCAAGACGTCGGCTTCTTATACTGCGCAGGGCGCGATGCTTTCGCTCGCCAATCCCGGAGCGCTGGTGCTGATGCTTGCGCTGGTCGGATTTTTCAAGCTCGGCGGGGAAGGAAAACTCGTGGCGGTCGCCGGAGTATTCGTGGGCGGACTGATATGGTGGTGGCTGTTCTCATATCTCGTGAACAAGTTTGTGAAGAATCTTAACATCAACACCCTTGTGATGATAAACAAGATTACGGGTGTGGGTGTGGCAATATTTGGTTTGATATGGATACTAAGGGTTTTCTTGACAACTGGATTGTAAAGAATCTGCTGCGGGCCATCGCCCTTGTCGTAGGACTGGCGATAATAGTGAATATCGTGCTGAACATAATCACCCAGCACGGGCGCGAACTTACGGTGCCGGATATGACAGGGCTCCTGTTTGAAGAATGTCAGGAAATAGCTGACGCGACAGGAATTACAGTCGAAATCGCAGATTCCGTATATGTGCGCAGGATGAAACCTGGAGCCGTCTTCTCCCAGCTTCCTAAGGCTGGTAGCAAGGTGAAGAAGGGCAGACGGGTGCTGCTCACCACTAACGCTGTCAATGCCAAGACAGTGTCCATGCCGTCTCTTGTGGGCCTTTCCATGCGTCAGGCAAAATCCGAGTTGAATGCCAAGGGACTGGTCCTGGGCAAGCTCATATATGTTGAGGATATGGCTACCAACAACGTCCTCAAGCAGATGTACAAGGGAGTCTCCGTGGAGGCCGGCACTCAGGTCGAAAGCGGTGCTTCCATCAACCTTGTGGTAGGACTGAACGGGGAGGACGGAATCACCTTCGTCCCTAACGTGCTGGGTCTCAAGTATCAGAGAGCCGTCGATGCCATTCAGGAGAATTCTCTTAATGTGGGCAGGCTGTATTTCGACAAGACTGTCGAGACTTATGCCGATACGCTTAATGCACTGGTTTACAGCCAGACACCGGATGCTTCCCTGGGTAATACCCTTACACTTGGCTCTCAGGTTGGGATTTCCCTCACAATGGACGCAAGCAAGGTGCCGGCGATGCCTGCTTATTTTGATAAAGCCGAGCAGTAATGGAAGATTGGCTTGAACCGGAAGTGGAAGTCGAAGACGAAGAGCAGGGAATGTTCGAACATTTCCGGCTTGTCGTGGACAAGGGACAGAATCCGATGCGTCTTGACAAGTATATGTCGACCCATCTGGAGGATACTTCCCGTCACCGCATCCAGTGTGCCATCAAGGAAGGTTACGTAAAGCTGGGGGACAAGACCGCCAAGGCCAACATGATAGTCCGTCCTGACGATGTCATCCGTTTTGTGATGCCATATCGCAGAAGAGGGCTTGAGATTCTGCCTCAGGATATTCCGCTCGATATCGCATACGAAGATGATGACGTGCTTGTGGTCAACAAGCCTGCCGGCATGGTTGTTCATCCCGGGCACGGACATTTCGAGGGGACTCTGATCAACGCCCTGTCATTTCACCTCGGCATCACCCAAGGTCCTGACGCGGCAGATGAGAGGATGGGCATCCTGGTGCACCGTATTGATAAGGATACCAGCGGGCTGCTGGCTGTCGCCAAGAACGATGAGTCCCAGCTGAACCTGGCCAGGCAGTTTTTTGACCATTCCATAGACCGGCGCTATGTTTCCATAGTGTGGGGCGATATCAGGGAAGATGAAGGTACTGTGGACGCGAACATCGCGCGTGACCCCAATGACCGTCTGAGATATAAGGTCTGCAGCGATCCTGAGCAGGGGAAGCATGCCGTAACGCACTACAAGGTGCTGGAACGGTTCGGTTTTGTCACTTTCATCGAGTGCAAGCTGGAGACCGGACGCACCCATCAGATCAGGGTGCATATGAGCTCGATAGGCCATCCTATATTCGGAGATGACAGGTACGGTGGCAGGGAAATCCGAAAGGGAACGATTTATTCGAAATACAGGCAGTTCATCCAGAACTGCTTCGAAATATGTCCGAGACAGGCTTTGCATGCCAAGACACTCGGTTTCGTTCACCCAAAGACAGGGAAATGGGTCCAGCTGGACTCTGAAATTCCCGAGGATATGCTTTTGCTTCTTGACAAATGGAGAAAATATTCAAATATCTCGTACTGACAATCACTTTGACCCTGCTTTCAGTCAGGACTGACGCCGCCGGACTGGGAGAGAACTCCAGAGTGTCGCTTCTTACCTGCTCACCGGGTACGGAAGTGTGGTCGAATTACGGCCATACGGCACTGCGCGTATGTGATCCCGATACGGGGCTGGACGTATGTTTCAACTACGGGATATTCAGCTTCAGTACGCCTCATTTCATATGGCGTTTCTGCACCGGAGAGACAGACTACATTGTCGGTGCGCAGAATACGGACTCTTTTATTGAAGAATATGTTCGCGAAGGCAGGGGTGTCACAGAACAGGTCCTGAATCTCGACCTTGCCTCCAAAAATGAGATGTGGAATGCTCTCTGCGTGAACATTCAGCCTCAGAACAGGACATACAGGTACAATTTCTTCTATGACAACTGTGCCACGCGCGTGCGCCGCATGATAGAGAACCATTGCGGGAATGTTGTCGAATACCTTGGAGACGCACCTTTCACAACCATGAGGGAAGCGGTCGAATATTACACCGAGGATTATCCGTGGACGCGTTTCGGCATTTCGCTCGTTCTGGGAGCGCCGGCGGACAGCCCGGCATCATATACGGACCAGATGTTCGCACCGGAGGTGATGATGGACGCTTTCGACAGTGCGGTCATCGGCGGTGAGCCGCTGGTTCTCTCAAGGCAGACCCTGACTGAGTGCCGTGAGCTGCATTCATCTCAGACCTCGCTTCCTTCTCCGGACCTGGTGCTGTGCATCATTTTCGCCGTGTGCGCATTTGTGTCAGGTATTGAACTTCAGAAAAAGAAGCGTTTCCGCGCTGTTGACGGCATACTTTGGGGAATCGCCGGATTGGCCGGCACGGTAATAGCGTTCCTTGCTCTGGTATCGGAGCACCCAGCCACCGATCCGAACTATCTGTTGATATGGCTGGACCCTTTGGCGCTGGTTTATGCCATCGCCCTGTGTTTCAGGAAATTCAGGAATTCAAGAGCGGCGGATTTCGTTCAGATAGTGTTCCTGCCGTTCGTACTTTTTGCTCTTGCGGGATTCTTCTTCCTGCCGCAGACTTTCCACACGGCTTTGATACCGTTCAACCTGAGCCTGCTATTCAGATGCGTACTCGCGGTTGTAAACAGCTTGAATCGCTCCGGCCACAGGAAACATCTCAAGTAGGTTGTCGACCTCGAGTCTTCTTCCTATCACTGTGCCCATAGGCTCCACGATATACAGGCGCGGAGTGGACATCACGCCGTACAGTCTCTGATAGTCGGAATCTATCTCAGGGTCCCAGAGGTGTATGATGTGTACGTGCGGGTTATCGACTTTGAAGCTGTCCCTGAAATAATCCCAGGACTTTCTGTCGCTGCCGCTGTAGACGGCTACGAAATCAAGGTCGAAATCAGCGCTTTCCAGAACCTGCGGAAGCAGTTTGGACTCCGTCATGCATTTCTGGCAGTGCGTGTCATAGAACCACATGACGCTGGTGTGACCCGGGAGAGGGACTATCTCATTCTTGCCGGAAGCATTGTACAAGGCGACCACGGGGGCGTACTCGCCGAGGAGGGTGCGCCTATTGAAGGTTGCGAAGATTTCAGCGGCCATCTTGTCGAACTCCCCGCGCATCTTGATCTTTCCGTTCGCGAAATAATTGTCGTATAGGTGTATGGCAACGGCCTCGTCACCCATCAGCTTTGAATCCACGTAATGGTCGTAAAGCCAGAGAGCTATATGCCGGGAGGCAAGGGAATCCTTCACGCTGCCTATCATAAAGTCACATTCGGAAGCCTTTTCCTCGGATGAATCCATCGCGATGGCGTCGCAATAGTTGACAAGCAGACTGTCCAGCTGATCGAAATTCTGGTTTTTGTCCTGGGCGGATGCAAGCACTGTGCAGAAAAGTGCCAGGAGTATGGCTGCCGTTTTTTTCATTTGATTACTTTTGGAAGTATGACCCCGTCCGGTACAAAAAGGGATGTGTCACCGTGATGTGATATCAAATCGCGTACCGCTGAGGATGAAATATGCGCGAACTCCTGTGCCGTAGGGATGATTATAGTCTCTATTTCAGGGGCGAGACGCCTGTTTGCATCTGCTATGCTGCGCTCCGTATCGAAATCGATCATATTTCTCACTCCACGCACTATGTGCCTGATACCCAACTCTCTGCATATATTGACGGTGAGTCCGTCGTATGATATTATCTCAATGTTGTCCAAGCCTTTTGTGGTTTGTCTGATAATATCGAGTTTCTGTTCGTTGGTGAAGAAACCTCTCTTGTCCTGATTGATACCCACGGCCACGACGACTTCGTCGAACATAGTCAGGGCTCTGTTCAGAATGTTCAGATGACCTGCAGTGAAGGGGTCGAAAGATCCCGGGAACAATGCTTTTCTCATATTTTCCAATCTATTGGGCTCTTGCCCTGTTGAATCAATAATTCATTTGTCCTGCTGAAATGGCGGCAGCCGAAGAATGCCCCTCTGGCAAGAGGGGAAGGATGCGCAGCTTCCAGGACGAAATGCCTGCCGGTGTCCACAAGGGCGGCTTTTGACCTTGCGTAATTGCCCCAAAGCAGGAATACCACGCCGGTGCACTTCTCGGAGATTGTCCTGATTACGGCATCTGTGAATTCCTGCCACCCGTAGCTGCTGTGCGATGCGGCTTCTCCGCGCCGTACGGTGAGGATTGCATTGAGCAGGAGCACTCCCTGACGGGCCCATGGCTCGAGATTGGGGCTTCCGCTCATCGTAATGCCGAGGTCGGTCTCTATTTCACGGAATATGTTCTTGAGTGAAGGCGGTGCCGGTACGCCGTCGGGAACAGAGAATGACAGACCCATGGCCTGTCCGTATTCGTGGTACGGATCCTGTCCGAGTATCACGACCTTCACGTCAGGAAGGGGAGTGAGCTCGAATGCGCGGAATATCTCCGGTCCCGGAGGGAAGATTACTTTTCCTGCGGCTTTTTCAGCATGCAGCCTTGAGGCAAGTCCGGCAAAATAATCTTTGTCGAATTCATCCTTCAGGGCTTCAGCCCAGCTTTTTTCAATGTTAACTTTCAAAATATGAAGTCTATGACGTCGGCTATCGTGTTGACATAATGGAATTCAAGTCCCTTGACGTAGATTTCCTTTATGTCTTCGATATCTTTTCTGTTTTCTTCGCAGATTACAATCGTCCTGACTCCGGCGCGCTTGGCTGCAAGAATCTTTTCCTTGATGCCGCCGACCGGCAGGACTCTTCCCCTCAGGGTCATTTCGCCCGTCATTGCGACGTGCTTTCTGATAGCCTTGCCTCTGAGCGCGCTGACCATCGAGCTGACCATTGTGATGCCGGCGGACGGACCGTCCTTAGGAGTGGCACCCTCAGGCACGTGTACGTGTATGTCCTTCGAAGTGAACTGCTTTGAAGTCATTCCAGCCATCTCCGGATGGGCTTTTATGTACTGGTAGGCTATTGTAGCGGACTCCTTCATCACGTCGCCGAGATTGCCGGTCATGCTCATCAGACCCTTTCCGTTGCTGACGGAACTCTCTACGAACAGGATTTCCCCTCCCATCTGAGTCCATGCCAGTCCGGTAACGACTCCGGGAACCTCATTGCCCTTCTGGGCATCGTGTGATGCGGTAGGCAGGCCGAGATATTCCTTGAGATTCTCCTTGCGTATCGTCTCCGGGTATTCCTCTTCCATGGCAATCTTCTTGGCCGTCACTCTGGCAATTTTCGCAATCTGCTTCTCGAGACCTCTGACTCCCGATTCGTGAGTGTAGCTGTCGATGATGGCTTTCAGGCAGGCATTGTCTATCTTGAGAGCCTTCTTGCTTATTCCGTGCTCTTCCAGCTGCTTCGGCACCAGATAGTGCTTTGCTATTTCAATCTTCTCCTCAGCAAGATATCCGCTGACGTTGATCACCTCCATTCTGTCCAGAAGGGCAGGCTGGATGGAACTGATTCCGTTCGCCGTAGTGATGAACAGGACATTGCTCAGGTCATAGTCGATATCCAGATAATTGTCATGGAAAGTGCTGTTCTGTTCAGGGTCGAGCGCTTCCAGAAGAGCTGAAGAAGGGTCACCCTTGAAGTCTGATGCCAGTTTGTCTATCTCGTCGAGCACAATGACCGGATTGGAAGTGCCGGCCTTTGCGATACCGTTGAGGATACGTCCCGGAAGTGCACCGACGTAGGTCTTTCTGTGACCTCTTATCTCGGCTTCATCGTGCATGCCGCCGAGAGCGATGCGTATATACTTGCGTCCCAAGGACTTGGCAATTGACTTTCCGAGACTGGTCTTGCCCACTCCCGGAGGCCCGTACAGGCAGAGGATAGGGGACTTCATGTTCCCCTTGAGCTTGAGGACGGCGAGGTATTCAATGATTCTGTCTTTGACAGTATCGAGCCCGTAATGATCCTTGTCAAGGACTTTCTGCGCGTGCTTGAGGTCGAGATTGTCCTCGGACAACTCGTTCCACGGCAGTGACAGCATGAATTCTATATAATTGTACTGGACGCTGTAGTCAGGGGAGTTCGGGTTGTATTTCTGGAGTTTGGAAAGTTCCTTCTCGAATATCTCCGCAACCTCCTTTGACCATTTCTTTTCGGCGGCCTTCTCCCTGAAAGCGTCGAATTCCCCCTCCTCGTCCATTCCGAGCTCCTCCTGGATGGTTCTGAGCTGGTTGTTAAGGTAATACTCCCTCTGCTGCTGGTCGATATCGCTCTTTACCTTCTGGTTTATCTCCTGCTTGATCTTGATGAGCTGGTTCTGGGTCTCGAGAATCGAGAGCAGCTTCATGGCTCTGACCTTCACGTCATTGTACTGCAGGAGGTCCATCCTGTCGGCGAAATTCTCCACTTCCACTGTGGTGGCGATGAAGTTAACCAGAAACTCGAAGTCCTCGATGGCTTTGAGCGCGCCTATGGCTTCGCGGGCGGCCATGTTTGAGGAACGTATTATCTGGGCGGCCTTGTCTTTGAGCGACTCTGACATTGCCTTTATGTCAGCGCTCCTGCCGTTCGGAGTGATGTCCTGAAGATAATGTACGCTGGCCGTGATGTATGGCTCATAGCTGAGCACGGTCTCGAGTTCAAGTCTGTTGAGGCCCTGGAGTATCGCTGTGATGGTGCCGTCCGGCATTTCCAGCGTCTTGACCACGCGGGCCACGGTTCCGAATTGGTTAAGGTCTTCAGCCTGAGGCTCTTCGACCATAACGTCAATCTGAGGGACCGCTCCGATATAAAGGTTGTTCTTCTCTGCGTCCTCAATCAGTTTTATGGATTTTTCCCTACCGATGGTGATAGGGAAAATAGTACCCGGGAAAATGGCGGCATTTCTGAGCGCCAGTATAGGCAATGTCACGGGAAGCTGGCTCTCGTCAACCTTCTGGAGAACGTCTCCCTGCATCACCGGAATGATATTTACTTTTTCTTCCATCATATTCTGTCAAATTGTCAGTAAAACAGTGCATATTTCACCGGATGCGAATATAGTCAATCTCCGTGCCACTGCCAAGAAAGCAAGGAATTTATCGTCATAAGATTTTGAATATTAAAAAAATAAATCTACTTTTGCAATCCTATTCAAAAGACAAATAAAGATACAATATTATGACTAAAGCAGAGATCGTTAATGAGGTTGCAAAAGCAACTGGTATTGAGAAAGTTACTGTTCAGACTGTAGTTGAAGGTTTCATGGAGAGCGTGAAAGGGTCCCTGGCTAACAATGAGCCTGTTTATCTTCGCGGTTTCGGCAGCTTCATCATCAAGCACAGAGCACAGAAGGCTGCTCGCAATATCACAAAGAAAACCACAATGACCATTCCGGCACACGACATTCCGGCATTCAAGCCTGCAAAGGTTTTCCTGGCTACAATCAAGAAGTAATCTTTAAATCATTATAACTATGCCTAACGGAAAGAAGCATAAGAGACACAAAATGGCTACGCACAAGCGTAAAAAGCGTTTGCGCCTCAACAGACATAAGAAGAAATAGTCGATAGAGGCCTGGCGGGGGATCCGACGGGCCTCTTTTTTATACCGTTCAAACAAGGTTTTCCAATGGAAGTCGAAAACGTACAGAAAGATCTCGTAGTGGATGTCGCACCCGAAGAGGTGCGGCTTGCTCTGCTTGAGGGCAATCGCCTGATAGAATACAGCAGGGAATCCACGAAGGGAGAAAGCTATTCGGTCGGTGACGTGTTCCTCGGTAGAGTGAAGAAACTGTTGCCGTCCCTGAATGCCGCTTTCGTCGATATCGGAGACAGCAAGGAAGCCTTCATCCATTATCTCGACCTTGGACTTTATTTCACGGCTTTCGACAGATTCGTGCGTGAAAGCAATCCGAACAGAGATTTGTCCGACTTGTACTCCAATATTCCTCTGGGCCCTATCCTGGCGAAGGAGGGGCGTGCCGAGGATTATCTCAAGCCGGGACAGATGGTGATGGTACAGATTGTCAAGGAACCTATTTCGACGAAGGGGTCCAGACTTACTGCAGAAATCTCATTGGCCGGACGCAACATTGTACTGCTGCCTTTCGCTCAAAAGGTCAGCGTTTCTCAGAAAATCGCCTCGAAAGAGGAGAAAAAAAGACTTGAGTCGCTTGTCACAAGCATCCTTCCGCGCAATTACGGAGCTATCATACGCACTGCTGCAGAAGGGAAGAATGCTGCCATACTGGTGGGTGAACTCCGCTCTCTGATACAGAAGTGGGAGTCATCCTGGAAAAAGCTGGCCAGGTCAAAGGGAGTCGGCTTGCTCTTCAGCGAGAACTCCAAGACTACAACAATCCTCCGCGACTTGCTGAATGATTCGTTCTCAAACGTTTACGTGAACGATCCGGCTGTCTGCGAGGAGACAAGGAATTATATCTCCCTGATTTCTCCGGAGCAGGAGAAGATAGTGAAGCTCTACAACGGCAAGGAACCGATATTCGACCATTTCGACGTCACCCGCCAGATAAAGAGCTCATTCGGGAAGATTGTACCGATGCAGCGTGGAACTTACCTTGTCATCGAGACCACCGAGGCTCTCAATGTGATAGATGTCAACAGCGGCATCCGTGCAAAATCAAGTGACCAGGAGGAAAACACCTTCGAGGTCAACAAAATAGCGGCGGAAGAGATTGCAAGGCAGCTGAGGCTGCGTGATATGGGTGGCATTGTCATCGTCGATTTCATCGATATGGAGACACCCGCCCACAGGAACGAACTCTTCAACTATATGGTGCAGCTGATGTCATCCGACAGGGCAAAGCACAATGTGCTGCCGCTGACCAAATTCGGCCTCATGCAGATCACAAGGCAGAGAATTCGTCCTGTGACCAAAATCGACACGGCCGAGCAGTGCCCTCTGTGCCACGGAAGCGGAAAGATTGCTGCATCCATGGCGATAGACAGGGAAATAGAGGAGAAACTGTCATATTTCGTCGTTGACAAGGGGATCAGAAACCTTACTTTAAGGGTTAGCCCTATTCTCGGGCCATACCTCACCAACGGATTCAACAGTTTTGTCCGCCAGTGGAAACGAAAGTACAAATGCAAGCTGAAACTTGTTGAAATTTCAAGTTTCAGTGTCCTTCAAAATGAATTTCTTAATGAGAAAGGAGAGGTACTCGATTAGAGTACCTCTTTTTTTTATATATTTGTCTTCGTTATGAACCGTTCGAAAGTTTACTTTACCGACATGCATACCAAGGAGTATGGTGAAGGTCTTCCACTTAAATTAAAAACACTTATCAGAGCCGCCGGCATCGGTGACATCGACTTCGAAGGAAAGTTCGTTGCGATCAAGATGCACTTCGGCGAGCTTGGAAACGTAGCGCACATCCGTCCTCAGTTTGCAAAATCCGTAGTTGACGTGGTCAAGGAACTGGGAGGAATCCCTTTCCTGACTGACTGCAATACGATGTATCCCGGAAACAGAAGACATGCCATCGAGCATATCGAATGCGCCTGGGCAAACGGATTCTCTCCTATGTCCGTGGGTTGTCCGATTATCATTGCGGACGGTCTTAAGGGAACCGACGAGGCTTTGGTGCCGGTTGAAGGCGGAGAGTATGTAAAGGTTGCCAAGATAGGTCGCGCCATCATGGATGCTGATGTCTTCATCAGCCTCAACCACTTCAAAGGACACAATTTCGCCTCCCTTGGCGGAGCGCTCAAGAATATAGGAATGGGTTCAGGCTCACGCGCAGGTAAAAAAGAGCAGCATACCAGCGGCAAGGCCCTGGTGGACGAGTCCCTGTGCCACGGGTGCAAGCAGTGTCTTAAGAACTGCGCAAACTCAGGTCTAGTGTTCGATGAGAAAAAGAAGAAGATGACAGTGGATTACGACCATTGCATCGGTTGCGGAAACTGCCTGGGCGCATGCGTATTCAATGCCATAGGTTTCGAGGACAATGATGCCAACGAGCTGCTGTCCCGCAGAATAGCCGAGTATGCAAAGGCTGTCGTTGCAGGCAGACCTTCATTCCATATCAACCTTCTAATGGATATTTCTCCTAGCTGTGACTGCCATTGCGAGAATGACGTGCCTATGCTTCCTAATATCGGAATGCTGGCATCAACGGATCCTCTCGCCATTGATCAGGCCAGTGTGGATCTCTGCCAGAAGGAGCAGCCTCTGCCGGGAAGCCAGCTGTACAAGGCTGTGCACGGTGAACACTTTGTGGATCAGGGCAACCATTTCAACAATGTTCACCCTCTCAGCGATTGGAAAGCATGTTTCGAACAGGCTGAAAAGCTTGGTATCGGCTCACGCGAATACGAACTCATCAACGTATTCACAGCCAAATAATCAGATTAATCCATTGAATCCATAAGAGCGTCGAGTTCCCGGCGCTCTTTTTTTGTCGGCCTTCCGGTGCCGCGGTCTCTCTTGAGCACTATGGTCTCGCGGGGCGCGTGCAGCTTTGAAAGTTCTGATTCAGGAGTCAGATTCTCCGCATAGTCAGGCACCAGAGGGGCGCCCATGCGGTTTTCGCTGAGCTGCAACACTTTATATGTATACAGGACTGACCCTTTGCGTATTTCAATGACATCCCCTGTCTTGACGGCCTTTGATGGCTTGGCATTGGTGCCGCCGATTTTGACTTTGTTGCCGTTGCAGGCATCAGTCGCCTCAGACCTTGTCTTGAATACCCGGATGGCCCAGAGGTATTTGTCTATTCTGCAGCTGTCTGACATAATTTAGCTTGGAAAGTTAAAGCGTTTCTCTATCGGGTCCTCTTCTTCCGGGAGGCTTGCGGGTACGTCAGGATTGATATATGGATCCGGCTCGTCGCAGTCGGGAAGCGTAACTTCAAGTATCCTGGTGCCTTTCTGTGTCGGGACAAGCATGAAATCCGGACATTCCGCAGGGACAAGCATGGTCTCGCCTTCATTCAGTTCGAATACTGCAGTCTGCCCCAGTATGTCCATCTGTATGGCTGCACCGCCGCAGATGCAGTTGTACAGCGTGAATGAATCGAAATCCTCGGAAGAAATCTTCAGCGGGTCATCCGCGTACACCTTGGCGACTGTGAACTGCGGGATTGACAGTATCTTGCGCACCACTCCGGCTTTCTCTTCGCTGACGGCTCCGTCATATCTGCGGTAGTTGATGAAATCCAGGGCGTCCACCAGACCGAGGGAAGGATCGAATTCCTCTTCCGATACCTCGGCTCCCCATCCGCACATACAGAAATCAAGAGGGGAGGACTCACTCACCTCGATGATGAGCATTTCACCGCTTGCAGCGTGAGGTACGCCTGGCTCGATTCTGATGTATTCCCCTGCCTTAGGAGTGAAGGTGTTGAGGATGTCGCCTATACTGTTGTCAAGGCATTTTGAATAGACGGCTTCGGCATCGGTGTCTTCGCTGAAACCTATCATGAGCCTGGCGTCCCTGCCTGCCTTGGCTACGTACCATAGCTTTTCCCTGCCGAGAAGATCGTATCTCTGGGAGGCGGTCTCGTCGTCAGGATGGACTCTGAGAGGCATCCTGCCGGTGACGTGGATGTATTTCAACTGAACAGGGAACTGTCTTCCGTAGGAGCCGAAGACATTGTCCCCGACAACTCGGTCCATATATGTGTCCATTACTTCGGAGACAGAATTTCCCGCAAGCCATCCGTCCCTTACCAGAGTATCCCTGTAGCCGAGGTCCGCCAGCTTGAACTCATCCTGTCCCCAACCGTATTCATCCAGAATCGTGCAGATTCTGAAAGGATATAATTTCTTTTCATCTTCCATATCAGAGACAAAAATACGCAATTAATATTTATATTTGAACGTTATGAAGGGTGTTAATATTTTTTTGGCGGACGGCTTCGAGGATATGGAGGCCCTTGCCACCAACGACGTTCTCCGGAGAGGCGGCGTGAAGACTCAGCTGGTTTCTGTTTCCGATGATCCGTTCGTATGCTCGTCAAGGGGCGTTACTATCGGAGTGGAGTCTTTCCTCAGCGATTTTGACGGGAATCACAGGGGTACCGACGCCCGTGACGTCATGATATTCCCCGGAGGTATGCCCGGCTCGAAGAATCTTGCCGCATGCAAGCCTCTGATCAAAGCAATGAGGGATCATTATGCTGCAGGAGGTACTCTGGCTGCTATCTGTGCTGCGCCTGGCCTTGTCCTCAGCCAGCTGTCGGATGACCTGAGCGGGCTCGAATTCACCTGCTTCGACGGTTTTGAGACATATCTCCAGGAGAAAGGGGCGAAGTTCGTACCCGCTCCGGCAGTCACCAGCGGAAGAGTGATCACCGGTCGCAGTGCCGGGCATTCAATCAGTTTCGGACTTCAGATTCTTGACCGTGTCAAGGATGCGGCTACCGTGAAAGAAGTCGATTTCTCCCTGCACTTAGTGAAATGATGAACCCTATCGCCGTCACAGCGGCGGCGGTGAGCAGTACGTCAGTCCATTGTAGAGCTACCGGGTAGGCATCCACGAGATAGTTGCCCGGCAGTTTGACTATACCGAACCTGGACTGGATGACTACTGTCAGTATTCCCACCACAAGACCGGAAACCATTCCCAGCAGGGAAATGAGCCATCCTTCCAAGGCAAATATCTTCCTGATGAGCTTGTCGTCCGCGCCGAGGGCGTGAAGGGTATCGATGTCTCCCTGTTTCTCGATGATCAGCATTGACAGGGAACCGAAGATGTTCAGAGAGATTATGATGACGATGAAAATGAGAATCAGGTATATTGCAGCCTTTTCATATTTCATCATTTTATATATTTCAGGGTGCTGGTGATATCTGTCCAGAATCACGAAATCATTCCCGAGGTCCAATGCCGCCCCGGCGCGGCCTCGCAGTTCGACCGCTGTGAATTCATCCTCACCATAGCCCAGAAGGGTCCGCATCAGCTCTATGGGGACGATAACCAGGTCGTTGTCGAATTCGGTGGTGGAAGTGAAAATGTCCACTGGCTTTACTCTGACATTGTTGAGTGCGGCTTCCGGGTTGACAGGAGAGAATTTTGCATTCCTGTCGGGGAAATAGAGAAAAGCGTTTTCAACGAATCTTGGATTGATTCCGAGCTCTGATGCAATGCCGGGTCCGAATTTGGCCCTTGCTATGTCTCCGAGCCACAGGGATGAGCTGTCGGAACTCTCCACTCCTCTGGCTTTGGCGAACCCCTGGTTGCCTCCATATGTTATGAATACGCTTTCTTCGATTATGCCGGATATACTGAACGTCTCAGCCAGAGCGGATAACGGCAGATCCGACCCGTTGAATGTCTTTCCTTCGGAAGGCAATATCAGATAATCAGGGTCGGACTCGCTCAGATTCTGCCTGATGATATTGTCGAAGCCGTTGTAAACGGAGAGAATGATAATCAAGGCGGCCGTACCTATCGCCATGCCTGTGGCACTGATCGCCGAAATGATATTTATGACATTGTGACTCTTCTTGGCGAACAGGTAACGTTTGGCGATATAGAGAGACAGTTTCACTTCTTGAGGAGTTCGTCTATGTGCTCAGCGTAGTCAAGAGTGGTGTCCAGATAGAAAACGATGTCAGGGACAATCCTGAGCTGCTTTGCCACCATACGGCCGAGTTCTCCGCGATAGACCCTTATGTTCTCCTCGAGAATCTTCATTACCTCCTGCTGCTTGGCGGAGGGGAATATGCTTACGTAGGTTTTGGCTATGCTGAGGTCCGGGCTGACCCTGACTTCACTTACCGTGACCATGGCGCCTCCGAAAACGGCCATACCCTTGCTTCTGATTATCTCTGCAAGGTCTTTCTGGATCTCTCTTGCGACTTTGAGCTGTCTGGTGGTGTATCCTTCCATCTATTTGATATTGACGATATAATAGTCTTTCTTCCCTTTCTGGACAAGAATGTACTTGCCATCGATGATATCCTTTTCGCTAACCTCGTATGCCGGGTCGGTGACTTTATCCTTGTTGATGCTGAAACCGTTGCCCTGAATCATCTTGCGTGCTTCGCCCTTGGATGCGAAAACTGTGGTCTCCACTGCGAGGAAATCCAGGATTCCAAGAGGAAGCCTTCCTCTCTCTACATCGAAGGTAGGAACTCCGTCGAATACTGCAAGGAAAGTCCTTTCGTCAAGCTTGCGCAGGTCCTCCGACGTGGATTTGCCGAACAGCATCTGGGATGCACTCACTGCATTCTCGTACTCTTTCTCGCCATGGACCATAATGGTTACCTCCTTTGCGAGAAGTTTCTGCAGTTTTCTCTGGCCGGGATCCTCGCGGTGTTCTGCAATTGCGGACTCGATTGTCTCCCTGTCCAGCATGGTGAAAATCTTGATGTATTTCTCTGCATCCTCGTCGCTGACGTTGAGCCAGAACTGATAGAACTGGTATGGAGTGGTGCGCTCCGGGTCAAGCCAGATATTGCCTTTTTCAGTCTTGCCGAATTTACCTCCGTCCGCCTTGGTGATCAGAGGGCAGGTGAGGGCGAAGGCCTCGCCTCCGTTGCGGCGGCGGATCATTTCGGTTCCTGTGGT
Organism: Bacteroidales bacterium; assembly: GCA_024402095.1. Taxonomy (GTDB): domain Bacteria; phylum Bacteroidota; class Bacteroidia; order Bacteroidales; family UBA932; genus Cryptobacteroides. Next base: position 46,482 of record JAKSJU010000001.1, read on the forward strand.
GATGTTGCCCCACTGGTCAGCGCCTCCGAGCTGGAGCTTCACTCCGTAATTCTCATAAAGATAAAGGAAATCGTAGCCCTGGAGCAGCTGGTACGTGAATTCCGTGAAGGACATGCCTTCGCGTGATTCAGTGCTGAGACGCTTCTTGACTGAGTCCTTTGCCATCATATAGTTGACGGTAATCATCTTTCCGATGTCCCTTGTGAAATCGATGAATGTGTAGTCCTTCATCCAGTCATAGTTGTTCACGAGCTCGGCCTTGTTCGGGGCGTCGGACTCGAAGTCGAGGAATTTTGACAACTGTGCCTTGATGCACTTGACATTGTGCTGGAGAGTCTCGTTGTCGAGGAGATTCCTTTCCTGAGACTTCATCGAAGGGTCTCCAATCATTCCGGTAGCTCCTCCCACCAGGGCGAAAGGCTTGTTCCCGCACGCCTGGAAATGCTTGAGAATCATTATGCTCACGAGATGACCGATATGCAGCGAGTCACCTGTAGGGTCGATTCCTACGTATGCTGACATGGGACCTTTCTTGAGTTCTTCTTCAGTGCCCGGCATAATGCTGTGGATCATGCCTCTCCATTTGAGTTCTTCTACAAAATTCTTCATCGATTGATTTTATTATAGCTCACAAATTTACTAAATTTGCGTCGCAATTTGAAATAAACAAACGCATATATAAAATGAGAAAGAAAATTGTTGCCGGCAACTGGAAAATGAACACTACAGTTCCGGAAGGTATCGAGCTCCTTAAAGCCGTTGTTGCAAAGTCAAACGAGGTTCCAGCTGAAGTTGGACTTATAGTTGCTGCTCCTCACACTCATCTCTGCTGCCTTTCTGAGGTACTTGAGGGATCAAAGGTTGAACTTTCTGCACAGAACTGCGCAGATCACGTTTCCGGAGCATACACAGGAGAGATTTCCGTGAACATGCTCAAGTCAGTGGGCTGCCAGTGGACAATCCTCGGACATTCAGAGCGCCGTCAGTATTACGGTGAGACGGACGAGAAACTCGTGGAGAAGACAAAGCTTGCTCTTGAGGCCGGCCTCGGAGTTATTCTCTGTGTAGGTGAGAATCTTGACGAGAGAGAGGCTGGAAAGCATTTTGACGTTTGCTCTGCTCAGATAAAGAATGTCCTCTACAACTTCAGCGCTGAGGATATGAAGAAGATTATCGTAGCCTATGAGCCTGTATGGGCAATCGGAACAGGCAAGACCGCTACTGCCGAGCAGGCTGAGGAAATACATGCACATATCCGTAAGGTGCTTGCCGACAAGTTCGGTGCACAGGTGGCTGAGGATACAACCATCCTTTACGGAGGAAGCTGCAAGCCTTCAAACGCACGCGAACTTTTCGCTCAGAAGGATATCGACGGTGGACTTATCGGTGGAGCAGCCCTCAAGGCTGATGACTTCATCGCTATCGCTCAGTCATATTAATCACAGATAGCTCACTACGACAGCTATTCCGGCCGTCGCATTCCAGAGCCATAATTTCCCGCCTTCAAGTCTTACTGCCTTGAAGGCGGTATTGTTAAGTGTACCGCTACCTTTTTCAGTGTTCCAGATGATTTCCCCGCTGACTTCCTGGTTCAACGTGCTCGGAAAAGAGGACAGGCGGAGTGTGAAATAGTCGGACATGTTGTCCGTGAAGGCTCTGAACTCGTGCCTGCTGTTGTTATAAGCCATCTGGCAGCTTAGCGGGTCGTAGGTGAAGATTTCCTTACCGGACATAATAAGTCTGATTTCATCTGATTCGATGAATCTCGGGTCAAGTTCGTGCCTGATGCAGGAGCTTGACAGCAGCAGTGCGGCCGCCATGAAAAATATGCCCTTCAGTCTCATCTGACAGTGATGGTTTTAGTGATTATCTCTATAGAACCGTCCTCCCATTCTATTCTTGCACGCAGCTCCCCGTTCCTGTCCAAAGTGTAATATCCCGTCTTGCCGCAACTTATCTCCTTTCCGTCAAAAGTCCATCTGACGCTGACGGCGTCAGGCGCATTATAGACTCTCAACGGGATTGCGGTGCCCTTGACGAATGCTCCGTCCGCTGTCCTTTCCGCTCCGGTGAGGTGAATGTACGCTCTGACGTTGCTGTTGTATGCCTTTGTCCTGATGCCCGCGCTTTTGTTGAACGAGCCGTTTCTTATTTCTATCACATAGGAACTGGCGGGACGCAGATGCTCGAATGTGTAGGAGAACATGCCGTCATCGCTCCTGATCTCAACCGGATTCCCGCCTTCCATTGAGATTGAACATACGTTATGCATGGCTTTCCACCTCACGATTGCGGCATCCTGATATTCGTCTATGGCGATTATTGAAATCGGTTCGATGACGTTGAACCCGTCGGCCGTGATGTCCGAAATGGCAAGAGGGCAGTCTTCAGGGCAGAAGATGTCGCATCCGTCAGATGGGAAGAAGCCCATGAGCTGGGCGCATTGATGTTTCGGGTTGCAGTTTACTTCGTTGAGCTCCCAGCGCTGTGCTGCGGTGAGATTCTTGCGATAGTAGTCCGAATAGCCGGCATCTGATGCTGATCTGTCGACATGGTATATAGCAATCCCTTTTCCGGCTACTCTTTCCAGAAGATAGCAGTTACCTTCAGTGAGTGTGTTCAGGACGTATCTGCATCCGTCTTCAGCCGAATAATGGCCTTTTTCGGCGATGACTGCCTTCCCTATGCCCAGTATCTCCTTCTCTACAGCGCAAAGCGGAACAGGCCGGTCCAGTTTGTCTTCCATGAGACAAGTCCCTCCCAACGCATAGGAAACGCCCCCGCTGAGTTCTCCGTCAGTGTCATACAGGTCCGGGAGTCCGAGAACGTGTCCGAACTCATGGCACAGATATCTCAAGCCTCCGGATTCAGTGCTGACAGCATAAGAGTTGATTCTCTTTCCGTCTATGCTGAAAGTCTCCCCGCAGTCGTTTATGAAGTATCTGTGCGGCCAGATGAAATCTTCTCCAGCCCCTTCTATTTCGCTGCTCCCGGCCATGATGAGGTATACGTTGTCTACTTCAGAATCGCCGTCATTGTCATATTCGCCGAAGTCTATGCCCTCAGACTTCATGCAGGCTTCCATCACTCCTTTATACAGCAGCTCGTCTTTTCTGGATGTTGAATTGTGCCCGTAGAAAGCGGTAGGCCGGTCCAGGTTGACGACATTGCCGAGACGGAATTCGAATCCTCCGTCGCGTCCGATTTCGCGATTGAAATATTCCTGGGCCTGAAGCAGTGTTGCGGAAAGTTCCTCCCGGGTGCACGAAAATTCCGAATCCTGGCACTGTACCGGGATGAATATGGCTTTGAACACCGTCAATATGACTATCAGTGTATGCACGTGATGCCCTTTTCCGTGTAAAGGTACATATAAAAAAGAAAAAAGCCGCAGGCCTTCCGGCCATGCGACTTTTTGTACTAAAACCTAAACCATAATCAAGATGCAGGTTTGACTGCATTCGTTGCATGGTCAGGTGAAAAATTCGTAAAAATTATTTCTTTGCTTCAGCAACTGAAACTTTGCGGAACTCCTTGAGTTCTTTCATGAGTTCGAGAGCAGCCTTGCGAGCGCGTGCGCCTGCAGCTTTGTTTCCCTTTACAACCTGAGCCTCTGCATTAACTTTGAATGCCTCAAGGTTTGCATTGATCTGATCGACGAGCTTTTTCATTTTGTCAAATTTTTAAGTGTTTATAATAATAGAATAGAAATCAACAAATTAGCAACTTCTCGCAAGATAAAGAATAGAAATCTTAAATGCAAAAAAAATCTGCTAAAAATCTAATTTTTAGCGATTTATCTTCGAATTCAGGTCTGTCATGGCCTTTTGGATACCCACAAAGGCCCATTCCTGCACACCTTCAATGACTTTCTTGCACAGTTCCGGCATAGCCGAAAGCTCTTCGTCACTCATCTTTCCGATCACGTAATCGACCTGGCCACCTTCGTGGAAATCGTGCCCGATTCCCATGCGCACTCTGGCGAATGACACTGTTCCTATGAGTTCGATAATGTTCTTGAGTCCGTTGTGCCCTCCGTCGCTTCCGCTTCCGCGCATTCTGAGATTGCCGAAAGGAAGGTTGAGGTCATCGCATATGACAACAATGTTCTCGACTGGGATTTCAAGCTCGTTCATCCAGTATCTGACAGCGTTTCCGCTCAGGTTCATGTATGTCGAGGGCTTGAGCAGATGAAATTTTCTCCCCTTGACGGATACGGTTGCGATATCCCCGTATCTGGCTGTATTGAAAACGATATTGGACGCCTGAGACCAGGCATCCAATACCATAAAACCCATATTGTGTCTGGTCAGAGCATACTCGGAACCAATATTGCCGAGTCCTACTACCAGATAGCTTCTCTCAGACACAACAGTCAGGATTATTCAGCGGCTTCTTCGCCTTCTGCAGTTGCTTCAGCGCTGACGTTACGTGTTGTGTTGACACCGCAGATGACTGCATCCTTGTCTGTGAGGACGCAGATGTTGTCAAGCTTGACGTCACCGGCCTTGATCTTCTTCTCGATTCCGAGGCTAGTGATATCGATGGTAACATCATCAGGAAGTTTTGCCATGAGGGCGCTGATGCGGATCTTACGTGAGCTCTGGAAGAACTTACCACCCTGCTGAACACCGATAGCGTGTCCTGTGATAACGATAGGAACGTCGATTGCGATAGGCTTCTTCTCGTCAACTGCGAGGAAATCCACGTGCAGGCAATTGTCTGTTACCGGGTGGAACTGAAGCTCATGAAGGATTGCACTGTATTTCTTGTCACCGTCAAGAACGAGGTCGACAATAAACGACTTAGGTGTATCTGTAACACCCTTGAGATCCTTTGCGCTTACTGTGAAAAGTACGTTCTCGAGTCCGAGACCATAAAGATTGCAAGGAACGAGACCCTGCTTGCGGAAAGCCTTGAGAGCGGCTTTTCCATTGGCCTGACGAATCTGGCCTTTGAGTTCAAAATGCTGCATTCTGTTTGTTTTTAAAATGTGTTACTCAGTTCTCCGGAGAGAACCCCATTGCACCAAAACCCTGTGGGTTTTAAAATGCGGGCGCAAATATATGAATAAAAATTTACTTAACCAATTGTGTTGCAGTGTTCCAGGACAGAGATTTGTAATATCCGTCAAGAAAATCGTTTCCGGCGGAAGGAAGATACATGCTCAGGCCGCAGAAATGGTTTATGTCGATGGTCATGAATCTCTTGGATGCTTTCCTGAAAAACAGGCATTCTTCGAGTGCGTCGGAAAGTATCTTGTTTTCCACGTCATCGGTACCGCACTGCTGCAGGATGTCCTCAAGGTCGTAGAACCAGTTGTGCCCGCCCTGACCGTAGCACTGGACTTTTTCCGGATTGATCTGCCACAGCTTTGCCCTGTATTTGTCGAACAGAGTGCTGCAGACACTGACCAGAGGATCCAGTTTGCGGCAGTTGATGCCTGAAATGGTGGCTCCGTAGAGCGAACTTTCAGAGTACAGGTCGAAATAGTCCTGGCAGACTTTGTCCAGTCCGTACGGAGCATCTTTCAGAAGGCTCCCGATGAGGCTGGAATAATTGAACCCGTCGGTAGGCACTTCGACGCAAGATGCAATAATATTGTCACAGACGTCCTTCATTTCGTATGCAGTCTCGACTCCACCCATCAGGCAGGCATCGAAAATGATATAGTCAAGATGGATGCTGACGGCTTTGGCCAGGTCCTGTATCGTCATTTCCACCTTCCCTTCGCTGTCCGTGTAGCCGGGACCCAGGCTTTTTGTGCGCGGGTGGTCATAATATCCCGTAGGAAGCCATCCGGAGCCGTGAGAAGAAAACATGGCTCCGTAGTGATCGGAAGGAAAATGCTCAGCTATATAGCTGAATACCTCCCTTATGCAGTCTTTGTCAAAGGTGCGTGTGCCTCCGGGAAATGAGACAAGGGTGTCCTTGAGTACATTTCCATAGATGTCGGAATAAACGTGGATCAGGTATGGGGTGAATTTGGTGTGGTCCATATATATGACCGCCTTTGCACTTCCCTTGAGCGGGAGAGGGGATTTTTCTAATGACCGGATATTCCTTGTGAGGTCAAGTGTCTGGTAGCCCTCGAAAAACAGTACAACCACGCGGCTGTACGGTTTGCCGCTGTCATACATGTCCTTGGTCTGGCAGGAACTGAACAGGAACGCTGCAAGACACAGGGCAGTAATTATTGCCGATAACCTTCTCATACCCCAAAGATAAGCATCTTTTGTTATATTTGTATTCATATGGAAACTGAAAGACTGATAGCGGACTTCACTTATTACTTGAGGATGGAGCGTAAACTTTCACCGAACACGGTGACATCCTATACTTCTGAGGTGCGCAGTTTCCTGTCTTTTGCGAAATCGGTGCCGGAAAAGGTTCAGTCCGAAGAAATAGTTGAATACCTGGGCTCGAAGTACGGGAAAATGTCCAAAAGGACGCAGTCCCATATCCTGAGTTCGCTCAAGTGCTTCTATGACTATCTGATTATGGAAGGGCTGGCCGCTGAGAACCCCTGCGACCGCGTGGACTCTCCGAAACTTGGCCGCTATCTGCCTGATGTCCTTTCGGTAGAGGAAGTGACGGCAATCATAGAGAGCGTGCCTCTGAATGATACCAAGGGTATAAGGGATAGGGCTCTGCTGGAGATTCTGTACGGCTGCGGGCTGCGTGTTTCGGAAGCCTGCAACCTGAAAATCTCTCACGTATATCTGGAGGACGGTTTTGTCAGGGTGGTGGGAAAAGGAGACAAGGAAAGGCTCGTTCCGCTCGGACAGATGGCTGCAGATGCATTCAGGGCATATATGGCAGTGCGCCCCGACGCTGCGGCTCCCGCATATGATGACATCGCTTTTCTTAACCGTTTCGGCAAGCCGCTGAGCCGGGTGGCGGTTTTCAATATGGTCAAGAAACAAGCGTTGCTCGCCGGCGTGGACAAAGAGATTTCACCCCATACCTTCAGACACTCATTCGCGACCCATATGATAGAGAATGGAGCGGATCTGCGTGTCGTTCAGGATATGCTGGGGCATGAGAGTGTGCTCACAACGGAGATTTATACCCACATTGATGCCAGAACCTGGCAGGCTAACGTGCTGAGCCACCATCCAAGACGCGGTTGACCGCGCTTTCCACGTCAGAATATTCATATCCTCGCGACAAGGCGAATCTGATGAGCTTGTATTTTTTCTGGGGATCGCCTTCCAGACTTCCTGCTTTTGCCTCCAGAATTCTTTCCAGTTTGGAAGATGCCCGCTGTGAGTCTATCTCCTGGAGCGCGGAGTCTATGATTTGAGAATCTATCTTCTTGGCTTTAAGTGCGAACCTGATTTTTACGGGTCCCCATCCTGTCAAGGCTGACTTTTCCCGTGCGAAAGCCGAAGCATACCTAAGGTCATCAACGAATCCCTCCTCTGTCAGCCTGCGGACAAGCTCATCGGCCAGGGACGCATCCCCTTCGGCCTTTTTATAAGCCTTCTGACGGATGTCCGAGATGCAGTATTCACGCTTGGCGCAGATTGCCTCCAGGTAGTTTAGAATCTTGTTGTCCATAATCAGAAATCCAGTCCCAGAGCGATATAGAAGCCGACCTTATGAGTAAGGTCCGACCAGTGGACATTGGCTTTCAGCGGTCCGGCGATAGTGTTGTACCCGACTTCCAGCCCCAGCCCGTAATAGTCCGGTCTCATGTCTTTCATCATATCCCTGAAGTCCTCCTCCATCTTGATGTATCCTCCTATGGCGGAAATGAAGAGGTCTTCGACAGGATTCAATCTGAAAGCCAGATTCAGGACGGCGGTATGCCGGTCGGTGGCGAGGACGTCGTTGAATCCGATGAACGGAATCTGCTGCTCCAAGTATCTGCCGGCCATATCTCCTCCCACGTAGTTCAGATGTGAGACAGAGAACTCGTTTCCGAGCACGTTCCTGAGATGGAAATCCGGAACGATACTGAATTTGCCCATCGGAATGACACCCTTGAAATTCAGGGATATCTCATGGATTCCCAGGAAATCTTTGTATCCGGCCCTGACGAAGTCATAACCGTAATTGATGTCGAGGTTGACACCCTTCAGCGGATAGTATATGTCATCGAGCGTGTAGAGGGTGGCGTTGGCGAAGGCACCCAGATAATCGCCTTCCGTCGGCAGTGCGTCATAGGTGCTGGCGATGTATTTGAAATACCTGTTCCTGAGTCCGGCCCTGATGTCGAATTTCGTCCATCTTATATTGGAGATGTACAGTTTCTCGCTGTGTCCCCAGAAATCGAATCTTCTCATGTTTCCATCCTCATGGATGTTGCCGGTTTTCCTGAAGATGCCGGCTTCTGCATTGATGGTCGGAAGTTTGAGGGGATTGAGTGTGAACCGCACGCCGGCGGCCGCATTCTGCCCGAGCTTTGCTGAGAAGTTGACATTCGACCCGGCCAGTTTGTGTACGTTGAATCCCACGTCGAGAAGAAGGGAAGCCCATTCTTCCGTATCCACCCGGACCCCGATACCGGCCTGATTGGCAGGGGAAGGCTTGCAGTTGAATATCAGACTGTACGGCTCTTCCTTCCCGGAAAGGACATAATGTATCTCGCTGAATGCACCGGTGGCGTATAATTTTGATACAGCGTCATCGAGCATTTTACCGTTGACTTTGCTCCCTGCATATATTTTGGACTTTTTGCGGAGTATTTCCGATTCCTTGTCGCTGACCCCTTTGAAAACAACTTTGTCGATAAGCACCGGGGTCCGGTTGATGTTCACGGCGGCAGGGGCGTTCAGCCTTCGCCCGTGGTCGCGAGTCAGTTCTTTGATGCTTCGGAGAGTATCCACGTTCTCATCAGCGGCCCTGTGACCTCTCGAGAAAAGGGTGTCAATGGCCTCGGAATTGAAACTGAGCATGTTGTATCCCGAGATGTCGGGATGTATATATATGTCAGCCATAGGTACTGTCCTGTCGAATGACTCTTTGGACAGCATGTTCATGAACTGGGACAGAATATTCCCAATGTTGTTGACTTCAGGATTTTCCTCTTCGTCATCAGAGAGACTGACTCCGATTATGATGTCGGCACCCATGGCGCGGGCAAGGTCCGTCGGGAAATTGTTCCTCGTTCCGCCGTCGACCAGTACCATTCCATCGGTGCGGACAGGATTGAACAGTCCAGGTATGGACATTGTTGAGCGCAATGCGGTGCGGAACTCTCCCTTTCCCCAGTTCTTTTCCTTACAGCTGACCATATCCGTGGCGACGCAGAAGAACGGAACAGGCAGATCCATGAAATCCAGGCTGTCCAGATATCCGACAGACAGGCTTGAGAGAAGATTCCCGAAATGAAGGCCGTTGATGTATCCCGAAGGAAGTGACGCGGCAAGCGATGCTCCTCTCCTTCTTCCGTTATCCGCACCTATGTCGAAACCTTTCTGGAAAGGGAAGCGGAGCTGATGCCTGGAATCGAACATCTTGGTGTCATAGGCTATATATGCCGGGTTGATCTGGTCATAGATGATTTCGCTCCAGTTCGCGGTGCGGAAGAGGCCTGCTATGAAATCCGAATCGTAGCCTAGGCTGAGTATGCCTCCGATGAGGCCTCCCATGCTTGTGCCGCATATCATGTCTATCGGGATGTCAAGGTCTTCCAGCGCCTTGATGACTCCAAGCTGGGCGGCTCCCTTGGCTCCGCCTCCACTGAGTACCAGCGCTATAACCGGACGGTCTTCCGCCGTGCGGATGCTGTCGGAATAATGCCTCATCGCAGCAATCATAACCGAATCACCGGCAGGGTCCACACTATCCCTCACAAGACCGTTCGGCTGGTCCTGTGCATATGTATGGAGAACAGACAGAGCGCCCAGGGCTAGGCAGCAGAATGCTTTCCGGCAAGCATGCCGCAGGCTGCCAGGATGTCTTCTCCTCTTGATGAGCGGATGGTGCATAGTATTCCGTTGTTGTTCAATCTGTCCCTGAAAGCTTCCATCGAACTGTCGCTTGCAGTGTCATATGGAAAATCCGGTATTTTGTGAAATCGGATAAGGTTGACTCTGCATTCTATACCTTTCAGCAGCCTTATCAGGGCATCGGCGTGCACTTTGTCGTCATTGAATCCGGCGAACATGGTGTATTCGAAACTTACTCTTCTCTGACCGCTGAAGTCATATTGCCTTATCAACTCGATGACGTCCTGCAAATGATATGCCTTCTGTACAGGCATCATCTGCAGCCTCTCCTCAGGGAAAGGGTTGTGGAGACTTATGGCGAGGTGGCATTTCTCCTCATCGAGGAAACGCCTGAGTGTCGGAATTACGCCTATCGAACTTACCGTGATGCGTTTCGGACTCCAGGCGAAGCCCCAGTCGGCGGTCAGTATCCGGATGGCTCTGGATACTGCCTCATAATTGTCGAGAGGCTCTCCCATGCCCATGAAGACAGTGTTGGTCAGATCCTGAGCTTCGTCGATGCTTATGAACTGGTTGATGATGTCGGCGGCGCTCAGGTTGCCGTGCCATCCCTGCCGTCCCGTCATGCAGAACTTGCAGCCCATTTTGCATCCTGCCTGGGAACTGACGCAGAGGGTCCTGCGGTCATCATCCGGGATCATCACGGCCTCGACGGCGCCGCCCTCGACGGCGAACAGGTATTTCCTGGTGCCGTCAGAAGACTCCGCCACACCTATGGGGGCGCTTGTCCCGAGCTCGAATCTTTCCGCCAGAAGATCTTTGGAGGCCTTGCTGATGTTGGTCATCCTGTCCCAGGAAGAGACCTTCTTGACATACAGCCATTCGGCCAGCTGCCTGCCCACGAAACTCTTCAGGCCACAGCTTTCAGCAGCGGCCTTGAGCTCGTCCAGAGTCATTCCCAATAACTTTTCTTTCACAAGGCAAAATTAATGATTTTTAACTATATTTGTAAACACTAAAATTCTAATTGTTTATGGCTAAAGAAGTAGAGAACAAGGCCTCAAGCGAAGTTAACGCCGCCAAACTGAAGGCGCTGCAGGCCACGATCGACAAGATTGAGAAAGATTACGGGAAAGGGACGATCATGAAGTTGGGAGATCAGCCAGAATGGGATGTCCAGGTTATCCCGAGCGGTAGTGTGGCTCTTGACCACGCACTCGGAATCGGAGGATATCCGAGGGGACGTATCATTGAGATTTACGGACCGGAATCAAGTGGAAAGACCACATTGGCGATACATGCCATCGCCCAGGCCCAGAAGGCAGGGGGAATGGCTGCGATGATAGATGCCGAGCATGCTTTTGACAGAACGTATGCCAAAGCGCTCGGAGTTGACCTCGAGACTCTCCTGGTGTCCCAGCCGGACAACGGTGAGCAGGCTCTGGAAATTGCCGACAGCCTCATCCGTTCGGGTGCTGTCGATATAGTTGTAATCGACTCCGTGGCCGCCCTCACTCCGAAGGCGGAGATTGAAGGCGAGATGGGAGACAACAAGGTGGGTCTGCAGGCAAGGCTCATGAGCCAGGCATTGCGCAAGCTCACAGCCAATATTTCCAAGACAAACACCTGCTGCATCTTTATCAACCAGCTCCGCGAGAAGATCGGCATCATGTTCGGAAATCCTGAGACCACCACGGGTGGAAACGCGCTGAAGTTCTATGCTTCCGTGCGTCTCGATGTCCGCAAGACCAGCCAGATCAAGGAAGGTGAGGATGCTCTCGGAAGCCGTACGAAAGTCAAGGTCGTAAAGAACAAGATGGCACCTCCTTTCAAGAAAGCGGAGTTCGATATCGTCTATGGCGAGGGTATCTCCCATACCGGAGAAATCGTGGACCTCGGAGTGGAACTTGAAATCATTTCAAAGAGCGGCAGCTGGTTCTCTTACAACGGGGAAAAGCTTGCGCAGGGACGCGAGGCTACAAAGCAGCTGCTCAAGGACAACGTCGAGTTGAGCAATGAGATCGAGGAGAAGATACGTGAGAAACTGAAGGAAGTCAAGGACTGATGGGGAAGATTATACTTACAGGCGATCGTCCGACCGGTCGCCTTCATATAGGACATTATGTGGGTTCCCTGCGCCGCAGGGTGGAACTGCAGAACAGCGGCCTGTTCGACAGGATATTCGTTATGATAGCGGATGCGCAGGCGCTTACGGACAATGCGGATAATCCCGAGAAAGTCCGCCAGAATATCATAGAGGTAGCTCTGGACTATATGTCCGCAGGTCTCGATCCTGCCAAGACTACCATTTTCATACAGTCGCAGATCAGTGAGCTCACAGAGCTTACGTTTTTCTATAACAACCTTGTGACGGTCCAGAGGCTTCAGCGCAATCCGACTGTCAAGGCGGAGATTCAGATGCGCGGTTTTTCCGACAGCGATGACAACCGTGCAGGTACTCCGGTGGGATTCTTCTGCTATCCTATCAGCCAGGCTGCCGATATTACTGCTTTCAAGGCTACTACAGTGCCTGTGGGAGAGGATCAGGAGCCTATGATCGAGCAGACACGCGAAATCGTGCGCAAGTTCAACAGCGTATATGGTCCGACTCTGGTCGAGCCTGAAATCCTGCTTCCTGACAATGCCGCCTGTCTCAGACTTCCGGGTACTGACGGCAAGGCCAAGATGAGCAAATCCCTGGGAAACTGCATTTACCTTTCCGATTCGGCCGAGGAGGTCTGGGCGAAGGTCAAGAGCATGTACACCGATCCGGGACATCTTCAGGTCAGCGATCCCGGCAAGGTTGAGGGGAATACCGTATTCACATATCTTGATGCATTCTGCAAGCCGGAGCACTTCGACAAGTTCGCCGACAGTTTCGTAGGTAGGAAGTCATCGTTCGAGTTCCACAGTCTGGACGAGGTCAAGGACCAGTATCGTGCAGGAGGGCTGGGGGATATGATGATAAAGACTTTCCTCAATGCCGTGCTCAACGATACCCTGGAACCTATCAGGACTCGCAGACACGAGCTGGAGAAAGATATCCCTTATGTCTATGAGGTGCTCAGAAAGGGTTCGGAGGTGGCGCGCGAAGTGGCTGCGCAGACTCTCGCCGATGTGAAGAGATCCATGAAGATCAATTACTTCGACAAGGGCGTGCTCGATGAACTGATCAAGGAGCAGACCGAAAAATACAGTAAATAAGTTCTGATTCTATTTCTCTTTTGCGCGCGCCTTGTTGAAACAGTCGCGGCAGAGAGGCTCGTATGAATCCTTTTCACCAAGGACTACGAGGTCCTTGCTCTTTACGAGACGATGTGAGTGCTGGGCGAGATTTCCGCAGCGTACACAGATGGCGTGGACTTTCTGAACGTCTTCGGCTATTGCCATCAACTTGGGCATAGGACCGAAAGGCTTGCCGAGGAAATCGGTGTCGAGACCGGCGACGATGACTCTGATGCCATGGTCTGCAAGGAACTGAACCACATCCACAAGGCTGTCATCGAAGAACTGGGCTTCATCAATGCCGATTACCTGCACACCCTGCTCGACCTCGAGCATTTCTGCAGGACTTGAAATAGGCTTCGAAGTGATGCTGGTGGCATCATGGGACACGACCTCGATATCAGAATATCTGTTGTCAACCTTAGGTTTGTAGATGGCGATCTTCTGGTTGGCGAACTGTGCACGGCGCAGGCGGCGGATAAGTTCTTCTGTCTTGCCTGAAAACATAGAACCGCATATGACTTCTATGTAGCCCGTTTTTTTATGATTTTCTGATAACATTGTGTAATTTTGTGGTTGGTGTATGCAAATATAACAAAATGGAAGCGAAGCGCCAAGGAATTTTGAGTATAGTTCCGACACCGGTCGGAAATCTGGAGGATATGACCTTGAGGGCCGTCAGGACCCTGAAAGAGGCTGACCTTATCCTGGCTGAAGACACCAGGACCAGTTCCGTGCTGCTCCAGCATTTCGACATACACGCAAAACTCCTTTCCCATCATAAGTTCAATGAACACGAGACGGTGGGAATGATAAAGGAGAAAATACTTGCCGGAGCCAACATTGCGCTCATCAGCGACGCCGGCACTCCGGGAATTTCCGATCCCGGTTTTCTGCTGGCCAGGGAGTGTGCAGCAGAGGGGATAGAGGTTATGACTCTTCCCGGACCGACCGCATGCATCCCCGCGCTGGTGTCATCCGGCCTGCCTTGTGACCGTTTCTGCTTCGAAGGCTTCCTGCCGCAGAAAAAAGGCAGACTCTCTGTGCTCTCTTCATTGTCTGCCGAGCAGCGCACAATGATTTTCTACGAATCTCCATACCGTCTTGTCAAGACTCTGGAGCAGTTTGCGGAAGTATTCGGTCCGGACAGGGAGTGCTCCGTCGCCAGGGAAATCTCCAAGATTCATGAGCAGCACGTGCGCGGGACCGTATCGGAAGTCCTTTCGCATTTCAGGGAAGTTGAACCGAAGGGTGAAATCGTAATCGTCGTGTCCGGGGCAAGGCAGCAGGCGCGCGGCGAGCATAAAAACAAGTATAGGGAGATGGGAGAAAGAAGGGGAGATGAATCATCAGAAGAAGAATAAGTCCTCATCGGTTTTCAAGGTCGGGACTGTTTCGCTTGCATTTCTTATTATCGGTTACCAGGCAGCATTGTTCGTGAACCATGCAGCCATGGCACGCGTGTCCGGAAACCGGGACATCCCGGACACGGTATTTGTCTATGCCGGGGCGGACAGTGCTGCGTCGAGAACTGTGGTCAGGGAAATCCGTTCCACACCGGAAGGGCGCGTGGAACTGTTCGATTTCAATCCTAATACCGTCACGGAAGGGGAGTTGTGCCGGCTTGGTTTCAGCGAAAAACAGGCGGCTTCGATTGTGTCCTATGTCAGCAAAGGTGGCAGGTTCCGCAGAAAAAGTGATTTCTCAAAGTCCTATGTCGTGTCTGAAGAGATGTACAGCAGACTTGAACCGTATATTGTAATTCCGAAGGTGGATATCAATAGGGCTGATTCCGCCGCATTTGACGCCCTGCCCGGCATCGGTGCATATTTTGCGGCGAAGATGGTTTCATATAGGGAGGAACTTGGCGGCTACGCGTATCCCGAGCAGCTGATGGATATCTGGAATTTCGGTCAGGAACGCTATGATGCCTTGAAGGACCTTATCTGCTGCAGCGCTCCGTACAAGCCCTTCGATCTCTGGAACCTCCCGGCGGATTCTCTGGCCAGGCACCCTTATATCCGCAGCCGCAGTGTGGCCCGTTCCATAGTACTCTATCGGGAAAACATGCCTGACAGCCTATGCACGGTGCAGGGGCTCGGTGATGCCGGGATACTTTCAGATTCTATTGTGCGGAAGCTGTCCCGCTGTCTGTCTCCGGGCGGTAGCGGAGTTTGAGACTCGACCCACCCGAGGCCGGATGGACTGTCCCCTCGCTGACAAAACCGAGGGAGAGATAGGATGCACCTGCCGTTCCGCTGTCATCTTCGCCGTACAGGGGAACATAGGTCATGACGTCATCGGGCCGGACTGTGCGGCAGAAGAACTCCAGAATCTTCCCCATGCCTCCGACAACCCTCCATCCCGACAGTGAGGCATATCGTACCCATTCGAACGAGCGGCTCCCGTCCCGCATTCTTCTGGCGCTTGAGAATGTGGCGGCGGCTACGAGTGTGCCTTCCGGGAGACTGCCTTCCCCGCTTCCGCTGTGTCTGGAGACGAACAGCCCTATCCTGTATCTTGCCGATGCATCACCCATTCTGTGGTGTTCGGTCAGAAATGCAGCCGCCGTACCTTTATCGATACGGCGAACTGTACAGTTTCTTGCGAAAACAGAAGGAAGTCTTCCGAGATTATCCATGCTATGCTATCTGCGGACGTCCCGGTCTTTCCCGGCGTTCCTCGCCCTCAAGACGCTTCTCTTCCATCTTACCTGCAACCAGGTCCTTGAAAGCCTCTCTCTTGTGGAATATGTCTATGGCCGCAAAGATTGATGCTCTCATTGACAGAGGGTCGGCTTCATCGCGGCCCGCCATGGCGAATGCTGTTCCGTGGTCAGGGGAGGTCCTGACGATAGGGAGTCCAGCCGTGAAATTGACACCGTCTTCAAATGCGATAGCCTTGAAGGGAGCAAGGCCCTGATCGTGGTACATCGCAAGCGTGGCATCGAACGTCTCGTATTGGCTCAACCCGAAATACCCGTCAGGCGAGAAAGGACCGAAAGCGAGAATTCCTTCCTCTGTCGCTTTCTTTATGGCAGGGATGATGATTTCCTGCTCTTCTGTTCCGAGCAGTCCTCCGTCTCCGCTGTGCGGGTTGAGGCTCAGTACGGCAATGCGCGGCTGGTCCACGCCGAAATCCTCTTTGAGTGACTTGCTCATCACCCTGAGCTTGCTCAGGATCTTCTCTTCGGAAATCAGAGAAGGAACTTCCTTGAGTGGAACATGTCCCGTGACAACTCCAATCTTCATCCTGCTGCTGATCATAAGCATTGTCGCATCCTTGAGCCCGAATGCGTTCTGCAGGAACTCCGTGTGTCCGGGGAATCCGAAGCCTTCGCCGGACATGGCTTTCTTATTGATCGGGCCGGTGACGAGAATGTCTATTCCGCCGTTCTTGATATCCCGGACGGCATGCTCCAATGCCGTAATGGCTGCCTTCGCCGAATCTGCAGTGGCCTGTCCGGGCTCGGCATATACGTTGTCGGGAAGACAGTTGATTATGTTGATCTTCTTCGGCTGTACGTCTTTTACCGATGTAATATCATTGACCTCGAGATGCTCTATTTCAGGTATGGTCTTGAGATAGAAGCCGAATATCTTAGGTGATCCGTAAACTACGGGAGTGAACATATCCAGGATGCGCGGGTCGGAAAGAGCCTTGATGATGACCTCGTAACCGATGCCGTTCGAGTCTCCCTGGGTGATGCCCACAATGAGTTTTCTGTTTGTCATATCGTCAATATACTAAATTCTAAAGTAGTGTTTCTTGTTCTGTCTCGCAATATCCTTCGTCGGAAGGCAGGTTCTCTGCCGAGTAGGCCGCAACCGCAAGCGAGTCGCACCTCTCGTTTTCGGGATGGCCCGCGTGGCCCTTCAGCCAGTGAAAACTGACGTCGTGACAGGCGCACAGGCTGTCCATCCTGGCCCAAAGGTCGTGATTTTTCTTGCGCTTCCATCCTTTGGTCATCGTGTTGACGACATAGGAAGAATCGCTGTAGACTTCGACCTTTGCCCCTTCCCATCTGATGGCTTCCAGTCCTTTGATGACGGCCATCATTTCCATCCTGTTGTTGGTCGTGAGGGCGAATCCTCCGGAAATCTCCCTGCGCAGATCTCCGCATTTCAGCACGGCACCGAAACCGCCCGGTCCGGGATTGCCGCTGGCTGCCCCGTCAGTATAAAGGAATATGCTTTGTCTTGTTGACATTATCTACAAAAATAATTAAATTTGTAAGAATATAGGATAGTTATAGGAATGAATATTCTGGTTACCGGTTCCAACGGTCAGTTGGGGAATGAAATAAGGTGTTTGAGTGTGGACAGCGGACATAATTTTATATTTACCGATGTCACGGAGCAGGAGGGTGTGGAGACTGTCAGACTGGATATCACCGATATTGAGACAGTCAGGCTTGTGGCTGAATCAGAGTCTGTGGATGTCATAGTCAACTGTGCTGCATATACGAATGTGGATAAAGCGGAGGACGATGAGCGTACGGCTGATCTTCTGAACCACAAGGCTCCGGAGAACCTTGCCATCGTAGCGAAGGAATGCGGCGCTTCTCTTATCCATATATCCACCGATTATGTTTTCGGAGGGGACAGGTTCACTCCGTTGGGAGAGAATGAAACCCCGTCTCCCGAGAGCGCCTATGGCAGGACCAAGCTCGCCGGAGAAAAGGCTGTCAGGGCTACGGGATGCAAGTCCATCATTATCCGTACCGCCTGGCTGTATTCACCGTACGGAAAGAATTTCGTGAAAACCATGCGCAGCCTCACTTCTGCGAACAGTACCGTGAAAGTAGTGTTCGACCAGGTGGGAACTCCTACCTATGCCGCAGACCTGGCGGCGCTGATAATGCATATCATTGACAGCGGCCAGCTTGACAAGACGGGCATATATCATTTCTCAAACGAGGGCGCGGTCAGCTGGTTTGACTTTGCGCATGAAATCTGCAGGATGAGCGGAAACGATTGCGAAATCGTGCCATGTCTCAGCTCTGAATTCCCGTCAAAGGTTAAGCGTCCGCACTATTCGGTGCTTGACAAGAGCAAGGTGCGCAACGAACTCGGGTTCACCCCTCCTTATTGGAGCGATTCACTTGAAAAATGTATAGAAAGGCTTAAATAATGAAAGGAATAGTATTGGCAGGAGGCAGCGGAACACGTCTGTATCCTATTACGAAAGGTGTGAGCAAGCAGCTGCTCCCTATTTACGACAAGCCGATGGTCTATTATCCGATTTCGGTGCTGATGCTGGCGGGAATCAGGGATATTCTTATTATCTCGACCCCGCAGGACCTTCCCGGTTTCAGAAGACTTCTGGGCGACGGTTCGGATTACGGCGTGCATTTCGAGTATGCCGAGCAACCTTCGCCGGACGGTCTGGCGCAGGCTTTCATAATCGGAGAGAAATTCATCGGGAATGACAGCGTCTGCCTTGTCCTGGGTGACAATATTTTCTATGGAAGCCATTTTACGGGAAAACTCCTTGATGCGGCAGAAGATGCAGAGCAGAAAGGGTCTGCCACAGTATTCGGCTATTGGGTGAATGATCCTGAGAGATATGGTGTCGCTGAATTTGACAAGAACGGCAACTGCCTCAGCATTGAGGAAAAGCCTGCCAGTCCTAAATCAAACTATGCGGTTGTGGGCCTGTACTTCTATCCGAACAAGGTCGTTGACGTGGCCAAGCATATTAAGCCGTCCGCACGCGGCGAACTTGAAATTACTACTGTGAACCAGGAGTTCCTGTCTGACGGTGAACTGAAGGTGCAGACTCTCGGAAGGGGATTCGCATGGCTGGATACCGGTACTCACGATTCGTTGGCCGAGGCCTCGATCTTCGTCGAAACTCTGGAGAAGAGGACCGGACTCAAGATCGCCTGTCTGGAAGGCATAGCATTTGAGAAAGGCTGGATCGATGCCGACAAGCTCCGTAGACTGGCTGAACCTATGAAAAAGAATCAGTACGGCCAGTATCTTCTGAAGTTGGCGGATAATAAGTTCTGATGATATGGAAGTGATAAGGACTGACATTCCTGATGTGGTTATTATCAGGCCCAGGGTTTTTGAGGATGCGCGCGGCTATTTCTATGAGTCGTTTTCACAGCGCGACTTCGATGCCGCCGTACGCCCCGTGCGTTTTGTGCAGGACAACGAAAGCAAATCTTCCTTCGGTGTGGTCCGCGGACTGCATTTCCAGAAGGGGAGAGATGCACAGAGCAAGCTCATCAGAGTTGTCCGGGGCCGGGTGCTGGACGTTGCCGTGGATGTAAGGGTGGGCTCACCCACTTTCGGCAAGCATGTTGAAGTGGAGCTGTCAGAGGACAACAAACTCCAGCTTTTCATCCCACGTGGATTCGCCCATGGCTTCAGCGTCCTGTCCGAGGAGGCTGTTTTTCAGTATAAATGTGACAATTTCTATGCGCCGGGGTCTGAAGGCGCCATTTCTTTCAATGACCCTGACCTTGGAATAGACTGGCGTATTCCTGCGGGACAGGAAATACTGTCGGAGAAAGATTCGCGCCATCCTTTGCTGAAGGACTGCAGTGCGGAGGATTTGTTTGATTATAATTGCGATTTATATGAGTTTTAAGAGATCTATCATCATTACCGGAGGAGCCGGTTTCATAGGATCCCACGTGGTCAGGCTTTTTGTGAACAAATATCCCGATTACCATATCATCAATTTGGACAAGCTTACCTATGCCGGCAATCTTGAGAATCTCAGGGATATCGAGGACAAGCCCAATTATTCGTTCGTAAAGGCGGATATCTGTGATTTCGACACTATTCTTGAACTCATGCGCAGGGAAAAGGTGGATGGAGTGATTCATCTTGCAGCCGAGACTCATGTGGACAGGAGCATCAAGGATCCTTTCACGTTTGCGCGCACCAATGTCATGGGCACCTTGTCGATGCTTCAGGCTGCCAAGATTTATTGGGAAGAGACAGGGGAGACACAGTCCGGCACACGGAGGCTGTTCTACCATATTTCAACGGATGAAGTGTACGGGGCGCTTCAGATGACGAATCCGGAAGGGATCAAGCCTCCTTTCACTACCAAGGCAAGCTCCGGGGAGCATCATCTGGCTTATGGCTCGGAGTTTTTCACCGAGGACTTGAAATACCAGCCTCACAGTCCGTACAGCGCTGCGAAGGCAGGCTCCGACCATATGGTACGCGCGTTCCATGATACTTACGGGATGCCGACGCTTGTCACCAACTGCTCGAACAATTACGGCCCGTACCAGTTCCCGGAAAAACTTATACCTCTGTTTATCAACAATATCCGTCACCGCAAGCCGCTACCTGTATATGGAAAGGGCGAGAATGTGCGGGATTGGCTCTATGTTGTTGACCATGCGCGGGCTATTGACGTGATTTTCCATGAGGGCAAGGTAGGAGAAACATACAATATCGGCGGATTCAACGAATGGAAGAACATTGATATCATCAAAGTCCTTATCAAGACCGTGGACAAGGCTCTTGGACGTCCGGAAGGGGCCGATGACGATCTCATCACCTACGTTACCGACCGTGCCGGCCATGACCTCCGCTATGCCATTGACTCATCCAAACTGCAGAAGGAACTCGGATGGGAACCTTCACTCCAGTTTGAGGAGGGCATTGAAAAGACAGTACGCTGGTATCTCGATAATCAGGAGTGGATGGACAGAGTCACTTCCGGAGATTACCAGAAGTATTACGAAGATATGTACAGCAACAGGTAAACTGATGCTCCGTAAAGCGACAGCAATATTTGTATTGATATTTTGCTTCCTGCAGGTGAAAGCGCAGGAGGCCCCCAGGACGGTGAAGGAATCAGCATATCCCGAGATGTACATACAGTATGTCCCATTGGCTATGGATCTGGGTCTCGGTTTCGCCGGAGCGAAGAGCAAGCACAACTTTTTTGACAGATTCGTGATGGGATCCATGGCCTGTATCTCCGAGACCGTGCTGGTGAATGTCCTGAAATACACCGTCAAGGAGGAACGTCCGGACGGTACTTCAAGCAATTCTTTCCCTTCCGGACACAGTGCAACGGCATTTACAGGCGCCGAACTCACGAGGATGGAATACGGGTATGGATGGGGCGCCGGGGCATACGGGCTTGCAGCGACAACCGCTGTCCTGAGAGTGGCCCATGACCGTCACTGGTGGTGGGACTGTCTGGCTGGAGCCGGTATCGGAGTGTTGTCTGCACATATCGCTGGCTGGTTGATGCCGTCGGTGCAGAATCTGCTGGAAAACTGGGGCGTGTACTCGTTTTTCGGCACATCCAGATCTCCTCTGACCGAAAACCTGACCGTGTCCGCGCTTGCGGATCCGTTCAGCAATACATACGGAGCAGTGCTCGCTTTGAGATTTTAGATATCCGATGGGTAGAAAGATACAACTGATAGCAGGACCTTGCAGCGCCGAATCCAGGAAACAATTGCTGGATACGGCCTCCATGCTGTCAGGTCTCGGACTGGATTATTTCCGTGCCGGCCTCTGGAAACCGAGGACGCGTCCGGGATGTTTCGAGGGTGTCGGATCCAGGGGATTGAAGTGGCTGGCCGAAGTCCGGGAAAAATACGGGTTGAAAATCGGAACGGAAGTCGCGGGGGCGCTCCATGTGGAGGAATGCCTGAAAGCTGACGTAGATATGATGTGGCTCGGTGCAAGAACCACCGTCAATCCTTTTATGGTCGAGGAGATAGCCTGTGCATTGCAGGGTACCGACAAGTACATAATGGTCAAGAATCCTGTAAATCAGGACGTATCCCTTTGGATAGGAACTATTGAAAGGCTTATGAGCCACGGTATTTCCAATATCGGCATAATACATCGAGGATTTTCCACCTTTGGCGGCACTCTGTACCGGAATGCCCCGCAGTGGCACGCTGCCATTGAAGTCAGAAGCCGGTTCCCGGAACTGACATTCATCTGCGATCCGAGCCACATGAGCGGAGACAGGCGTTTCATCCCCGAACTGTCACAAAAAGCGATGGACCTTGGCTTTGATGGGCTTATGGTAGAGGTTCACGAAAACCCGGAGGCGGCTCTGAGCGACAACCTTCAGCAAATGACTCCGGATGAGTTTTCAACCCTTGTCAGCGGCTTGAAAATAAGGGAGAACTCTTCCGAGGATGTAAAATACAACAACGCCCTGGAGCATCTCAGGGAGGAGATAGATGAGATAGATGCTGAGATAATCGGGGCATTGTCCAGAAGAATGAAGGTCAGCCGTGAGATAGGACGTTATAAAAGCAGCAGCAATGTGTCCATAATCCAGCCGTCCCGTTGGGAGGAGGTGATAGCAAAAGTGCTTGATAAGGGAACAGGGGAAGGACTGCCGCGTGAATTCCTTTTAAGAATTTTCAATGCCATACATGAGGCATCTGTATCGGAACAAAACAAAATCAACTGAAATGATAGCAAACAACAGAGCAGAATTGGTTGAGTATTGCCTCAATCAGAAAGTCGAGGTCCTCAATTTTCATTATTGCGGTTGGGACGGACGTCTCAAGACGCTCAATTTCGTTATCCGTGACAAGGAGCATCTCGAGAACATTCTTGAGTCGGGCGAGAGAGTGGACGGAAGCAGTCTCTTCCCGTTCATCGAGGCCGGAAAGAGTGACTTGTACGTGATTCCTAGATACAGGACAGCTTTCCGCAATCCTTTTGAAGATGTCCCTACAGTGGATGTCCTTTGCTCCTTCTTCAACCGCGACGGAGAGCCGTTCGAAAGTTCCAGCCAGTATATCCTCAGCAAAGCATCCAAGAGCCTGTATGAGCGTACCGGGCTCAAGATGCAGGCTATGGGTGAACTTGAGTATTATGTCATAGCTCCAGAGGACCCGCTTTATCCTGTCGCCGATCAGAAAGGCTATCATGAGAGTGCGCCTTTCAATAAGTTCACGGACCTCAGGGTTGAGGCCATGCGTCTGATTACGGCAGCAGGCGGAGAAGTGAAGTACGGTCACTCGGAGGTCGGCAATTTCACGAAAGACGGCAATATTTACGAGCAGAACGAGATTGAATTTACGCCTGTAGATATTGAGAAGGCTGCAGACCAGCTTGTAATCGCAAAATGGATCATGCAGCAGCTTGCATACCAATACGGAGTCACAATCACTTTCGATCCTAAGCTTGCAATAGGAAAAGCCGGCTCGGGAATGCACGTACACTGTAAATTCACCAGGGACGGAGAATCTGTCATGGCAAAAAACGGGGAACTTACCGATACGGCTAAGAAGGCGATAGCAGGATTCATGGATGCCGGCACTTCTCTCCCTGCCTGGGGTAATCCCAGCCGCAATTCGTTCGAGCGTCTTGTCCCTAATCAGGAAGCTCCTACCAGTCTTTGCTGGTCATATTCCAACCGTTCTGCGCTTGTCAGGGTACCTCTCGGATGGATCAACAGAGAGGATATGGCTGCCAAGGCCAATCCGGGCGAAAAAGTGCTGAACAAGGATTTCTCCGGGAAGCAGACTTTCGAATGGAGGGCATCCGACGCCACTGCGGACATTTACCTTCTCATGGCAGCCCTTTGCTGTGCAGCCCGTCATGGTCTCGAGTGCGAAAATGCTCTTGACATAGCAGAGAAGACATACGTTGGCCTCGGGGTGAACATCCATTCTAAGGATAACGCCAGCATCAAGGATGCGCTTGAGCAGTTGCCTGCATCATGCGAAAAATCAGCCGAGGAACTTCAGAAGGACCGTTCAATCTATTCGGAGAACGGAGTGTTCCCGGATGCTCTGATAGATTACCAGATAAAGTATCTGAAAAGTATTTAAATGGAGCTCAGACAATTGAAATATTTCGTCGCTGTCGCGCGCACCCTCAGTTTCTCTGAGGCTGCACGGCAGCTCTACGTCACCCAAGGGACTCTGTCGCAGCAGATAATGCTTCTTGAGGATGAACTCGGATCCCTGCTTTTCGAAAGGACATCCCACAAGGTGGCCCTGACTGAGCCCGGCATGGTTTTATTTCCTCTGGCAAAGAATATCATCCAGCAGGTGGAGCAGTGCAAACTTCAGGTGGGTGACTTGAGAAAGGCGCTGGGTGGGGAACTGAACATAGGAATGACTTATTCATTCAGCAATCTCATTACCGATACTGTCAGGGATTTCCTCAAGACGTATCCCGGAGTAAAGCTCAGAATCTATTACAAGACGGCTTCCGAACTGTATCAGATGATGGTAAAAGGTGAACTGGACGTGATACTTGCTTTCAAGCCGGTGGTCCAGCACAAGGACCTTGTATCTGAAACGCTTTTCAATTTCGACCTGTGCGCAGTAATGCGCAAGGACCATCCTCTGTCAGACAGGAAAGTCCTGACTTTGGAAGAATTGAAGAATTTCAATATTGCCCTCCCGGGGAGCGGCCTGCAGGCCAGAAAGACTTTTGAAAAGTTCAATAACATCGACACCAACGGTCTGAACGTACGGGTGGAACTGAATGACCCGAATGTCATTATGGACCTGGTACAGAGTTCCAACCTGGTAACCATACTTTCTTCGCTTGCCGCCCTCTACAGACCGAATCTGGCTGCTGTGCCGCTGGAAGGGTATATAGGCAAGATGGAAGGCTGCGTCCATTGGCTGAAGGGAGCATATCACAAGAAAAGTGCAGAGGCCTTCATAGAAATGGTGCGGGAGTCGGCTGCCGTCAGCAAATTATTGTAAAAGACAAGATTCAATACTAACTTTGCAAGCATATGAAACTAGATAACATTCTTCAGGTTTTTGTCGTTAAGGAAAAGAAGTTTTTCCCGCTTTTCTCTGAATCGGCGAAGAATATCCTCAAGGCTGCTGACCTGCTTCTCGAGCAGGCAAAAGAGGAGGACCATGACAAACGTATCGTGTATTCGCACAGGATCAAGGAGTGCGAGACCGCAGGGGACAGCATTACGGACAAGATCATAGACGAGCTGCTTGACTCATACGTGACTCCGTTTGACCGTGATGACATTCACGAACTTGCGGAAGCCATGGATACATTCTTGGATTGCATCAGGGATTCATCCAAGAAGATTTCAATATATCAGCCCAAGGCTGCCAGCCACAAGCTCATAGAGATTGCGGAATATATCAGGAAGGATGCCGAACTGCTTGTAGAGATCACTGACCGCTTCGACAATGCGCGTAAGCTTGTAAAGGAACTTGATGCGCTCTGTGACGAAATCAAGGAAACAGAGCATACTGTGGATGATATTTACGAAAGTTATATGAGCAACCTTTTCTCACAGGAGAAGGATGCCATTGAACTTGTCAAGAAAAAGAACATCGCGCAGGCGCTCGAGGATACCTCCGACGTCGCGAAGTCTCTTTCAAATACTATCCGGAGCATAGTCGTAAAACTCGGATAATGGTAGCGATAGTATTAATCACTGTAATCATCGCTCTGCTGTTTAATTTTACAAACGGTATGAACGATGCAGCCAACTGTATAGCTTCTGTGATAGCGACCAAGGCTCTGCCGCCGAAAGCGGCCGTGGCTTGGGCAGCATTCTGGCAGATAATGGCCCTGTTCGTATTTGATATGACCGTTGCGTCCACAATGGGAAAGGGCATCGTGAATGAGGTCTGCATAGACGTATATCTGATTCTTGCCGCATTGCTGGGATCAGTTCTGTGGATATTCATCTGCACGAAGCTGGGCCTTCCGATATCTGCTTCCCATGCCCTGGTAGGAGGACTTATCGGTCCGGTATGGTTCGTGTACGGCTCTCAATATCTGATTCATTCCGGTATAGCCCTGATCATAGCTTTCATAGTGATTTCCCCGCTTCTGGGTACAGTGCTGGGTTTCTTCTTGAATTGCCTGTTCATGGCCATATTCCGTCACACTAAGGTTAAAACGGTGGACCGTTCGTTCCGTAGGATGCAGCTTGTTTCATCAGCTGCTTTCTCGCTAGGATTCGGAGGTAATGACGGACAGAAAACGATGGGAGTGATTGCCATCCTGCTGGCCTCTGCGTTTGCCGCTGACCCGGATAACAGGATTATGCAGCTCCTTTATGGCAACGGATTCCTCGCTGCCGGAGGTGACGGATTCTTTGTGCCGGTATGGCTTAAATTCACCTGTTACGGACTGATTGCATTGGGAACCATTACAGGAGGCTGGAAAGTTATCCGTACACTTGGGGACGGTCTGAGCAAGCTTTATCCCGTACAGGGATTCTGTGCTGAGATGTCAGGAGCCATCACACTGATTATCACAGCCTTGTTCGGTATTCCGGTCAGCACCACCCATACTATCACAGGCTCTATCATAGGAACAGGACTTACCAAGGGAGTCAAGAACGTAAAATGGCTTACAGCCAAGAATATCGTGTGGGCCTGGGTGCTCACCATCCCTTGTGTGATAGTGGTTTCAGGACTTATTTATCTGGCTATGGTTCACTGGTTGGGCGTGCCTGTAAAGGCTCTCTAGAACCTTTCCATCGCATTTTTCAGCAGATTCTTCATCGCTTCTTCGGACTTCAGCGTCTCGAGAGGGAATCCGAAGGAAGCCACGCTGTATCCGTCACCTTTGTAAAGTACTGCGGCAGGAGTGCCGGTGCGGTCATATCTGAGTATCACCGAGCCGTTGCGTCCTGAAGGTCCGATGCCGTCTGGGCTTTCCACGCTATAGGAAACGGTATTGGGACTGTTGTAGAATTCTTCAGCGGAATCCAGGCCGAATGACGGTGCGGGAGCAATCTTTCCGCTGCCTGTGCCTCTGTTTGTCATCCAACGGTATCCGAGTACGTTCTCGCAGAAATTGCGGGCCTGATCTGCGTATCCTTTGTCAATATTGATGTCATAGACGCTTGACCAGGCATCAGTGCCGATGTATGCTCCGGATATTATGATGTTGCTTCCCTGGACAGTAGCCTTCCTGAGGGCATTCTGCAGGCTTACAGGGAAGACACTGTATCTTGTCTGCATACCCTTGCCTATGTCCGTTGTGACCTGCTTTCCGCATATCACGTCAATAGCCCATGGGGTCATGTCGTCGGGAATAAGTTCCATGTTGTTGTAGAGGCTGCAGAATCCGGATGCGCTCATGGAACAGAACGGATGGCCAAGTTCCAGCAGCGCCTTGCCATGTACGTAAGGATAGTCGAAAGTGTTTCCGGCAATTATCTCTCCAGCGTGGTCGTCATCGCTGGCACCGAATCCCGGTGCATCATCGGATATCCATTCGAGACTCCTCCTGTTCTCGTAATTCTCGCCTATGTAGCTGATATCCGTGATGTAAGGCACTCCGCTGTCCTGCCTTGCGTCAAAGCCTGCAACATTGTCGGAATGATACCAGTAAGGAGCACTTACCCTCGTGAAATTGTTCACAATAAGCACCGGGCGGCTTCTTATGTCGGAAGGCTTTCCGAGTGCAAGAATTTCAGAGGGAAAACTCTTTCCGCCTTCATTGAATGCTTCAACCTTATATGAATAGATGTGTCCCGGTTTCACCGGAAGGTCTATGCTGTTGTCCCAGGTTTCCCGACCGGCGTCGAACGGGCCGTCATCCACTCTTGTATAAACGATATAGCCTTTTGCTCCGGCAGTAGGCTCTTTCTCGTCCCTTGTCGCCTCCCAACTGAGGTGGGCATTCCCATCCTTGGAGAATGTAGCGGTAAAACCGTGTACCGGCAGCGGCTGCACGACATAATCGGTACTATAGAAGTCGGCAAGGAATTTGAGCATGCCCTTGTAGACGGCACGGCAGACCGCAAAGCGGAAAGCCGGATCCTGGCCGTATCTCATGTCTTCGAAATTCTGATGGCTAAGCAGTTCCAGAATCATGGCTGGTACTCCGCTTGTCCTTGATTCGCTGTATGACCGGTTCCATAGCATTCTCCTGCTCCATTCAGGATTGAAATCTTCCCTGATATCGGCGCATACCTGGTCCTGTACGTATTCCGCCAGGAGTCTGCAGGCGTCACGTGAGCCACCGTTCAGCAGTTTGCGTGACCTGTCCGCCATCAGAGAATATATGGACAGAGTGCCGACAATACTGTCTTTCTGCATGCTCCCGGCGTCGGAATGAAAAGCAAGGGACATATCTATTGGGATATCCTTCTCCTTGACCAGCATTTCAGTCCACGGGCCCCTGTCTGCAAAGTCATTCGTGTAGTCTTTCGGCCAGCTTTGCGTGATGTCCGTGCCTGCTCCGGCCCAACTCATCCAGTACAGTGCCCCTTCCATATAGCTCGGCATCCCGGATGTGTGCTTTTCCCCGTGTTCGGGACCTCTTGCAATCTTGCCCATACCTCCACCTATCTTGACAGCGTCGGCAGTGACAGTCTCGCCGTTTTTGCCGGAATTGTCAAGGGTTACTACGCATGCTCCTTTACCGAACTCAAAGGTGCCCAGGTATATCCATGTGCCGCCTCCGCGTTTCTGATTCACGCTGAATTCAGTTGTGCCTCCCAGATGCCTGACCGTGTAATGCGCAGCCGTGCTGCTCTCTGGAAGAGTCTTGTATGAGATGTATACCGCGTAATTCCCACGCTCTTCAATATCCATGGTCCAGGTAGCGGTGGCAGTTGCCTTTCCGCTCTTGCATGCGGCCTGACGCGCACTTCCGGAAGTGAAAGGATTGTCAGTGATGTCATAATGCAGCTTGGTATCCGCAAAGCCTGTCCCGGCGTCGGACCAATGGCCCTGTTCTGTGTATGTGCCCAGCCTTCTTGTCTCTCCGGTCCTTCCGCTGCTGAAACTTCTGTCATAGTCTGCAATGTACTCCAGATGGTGCGTATCCCTTTCACGC
The DNA here is from genome assembly GCA_024402095.1 of Bacteroidales bacterium. Classification (GTDB taxonomy): domain Bacteria; phylum Bacteroidota; class Bacteroidia; order Bacteroidales; family UBA932; genus Cryptobacteroides. The sequence continues at coordinate 75,364 of JAKSJU010000001.1, forward strand.
GGTGTCATGACGTATGCTCCTGCATTCTCAAGCATGGGAATCAGGAATGGCAGTACAAAACTCTGTGTGAACATATCCTCGCATGTGCGGTTCACTCTTGCCCTCTGCCACAGCCAGCTGTCGCTGGCCTCATCATAATATCTGCCATGGCTCTGCCACAACGATACGAAACGTCCGTCCAGCCCTTTGTCAAATCTTCTGCTTCCTTTCCTGACTATGAACGTCCTGTCCCTTCCGGGATCCTTTATAGCCTTGGCATATGCGGAATGATGGCCGTCGGAACCCCTTGACGGAGTTACCAGTTCCTTCAGGTTTATGTTTCTGGCGAAGATTTCACCGAGCGAATAGTCGGGGTTGAACTCCTTAACTTTTGACGAAAGGAAGGACCTGACGAAGGATGCAGTCCCGGAGTGCCACGGATAATCGCTGAAATCCTGACTGAAATAGAAGTCCAGGGTCTTGCCTCTGCTGAGTATCCTGTTGATTTTTACCTTTGACCTGACCGTCGTGATCCTTGTGAGATATGCGTCCAGCGAGTCGCAGAACTCGCCATAGGAAGCAACGCTTCTGACATTCTGTGAAAACGCTGATCCTGACAGAAGCAGAAGGGTAAGCAGAAGCGCAAATTTTTTCATTTCTTCTTAAACAGAGTTACGAAAAAAACGAAGATAGAAGACAGCCCCAGGGATATCATGTCGGCATAGAGGTCTTTTACGTCAGCCGTACGGGTAGGAGTGAAGGACTGTATATATTCGGTAAGTGATGCTATGCCGCATCCCACTACGAGTATGCAGAATATGAGCAGCGCGTTTTTCCAGACCTTGCTGATTTTCCAATCAGTGGAGAGAAAGGCAAGGATAGGGAAGGGGAGGAACATTATGAAATGCGCCACCTTGTCTGTGGGAAAGCCCAGGAAAGTAGCCCTCACGACAGGTATGCTGTCCCCGCTGATGAAGCACAGGAATGCTATCGCAATCAGGTACAACAGCATCAGAATCCTTGAAAGAAATACTCTGCTTTTCATTTTGAATGGTCCCTACAGGGCCTGCATGTCGTTCAACTTCTTGTATATGCCGTCCTTTGCAATCAGTTCTTCGTGAGTGCCGGTCTCGACAATCTTTCCTTCATCCATCACAATTATGTTGTCAGCGCCCTTGATGGTACTTAACCTGTGGGCGATGGCGATGGTGGTGCGGTTGGACATAAGACGGTCCAGAGCCTCCTGCACAATGTGCTCGGACTCTGTGTCCAGCGCTGCAGTGGCCTCGTCAAGAATAAGAATAGGAGGGTTCTTGAGTATTGCTCTGGCTATGCTTATCCTCTGTCTCTGGCCGCCGCTCAATTTGACTCCGCGGTCACCGATAACTGTCTGGTAGCCCTCTTCCTTTTCCATAATGAAGTCATGTGCGTTTGCTATTCTGGCGGCAGCGATGACCTCTTCTTCCGTCGCATCCTCTTTTCCGAAGGCGATGTTGTTGAAGATGGTGTCATTGAAGAGGATAGGGTCCTGGTTGACATTTCCCATAAGGCTTCTCAGATCGCGGATCTTGAGGTTCCTGATATCGGTGCCGTCTATGCATATGCTGCCACCGGTGACGTCATAGAATCTCGGGATGAGGTCCACAATAGTGGATTTTCCTGCTCCTGAAGCACCTACAATGGCGATGGTCTTGCCTTTAGGAATATCAAAGCTTGCATTTTCAACCACATTCCGCCCGTCATCCGTATAATGGAAGCTGACGTCCCTGATTGATATGCCGGACTTGAATTCGGAGATTGACTCTGCGTTTTCTTTCTCCTTGATAGGGTTTTCGCTGAGAAGGATATGGTCGATCCTTTCCATTGAAGCGAGACCTTTCGGTACGCTGTATGCTGCCCTGGAAAGGTCCTTAATCGGCTGGATCACACTGTACAGTATGGCCATGTAGGACATGAACGTAGGGGCATCAATGGATGCGTGGTCTCCAAGGATAAGGATACCTCCGTACCAGAGCACTATCGCAATCATCACAGTCCCGAGAAATTCGCTGACCGGATGAGCGCTTGCCTGTCTGACAGCAACCTGTGTCAGCTTGCGGCGCATGTCGTTGGTGACCTTCTCAAAACGCTTCTCCATCTTTCCTTCCACAAGGAATGCCTTGATGACGCGGAGCCCGCCCAGTGTCTCGTCCACCTGGCTCATCATGTCGCTCCACATCCCCTGCGCTTCAAGCGAACGAGCCCTGAGCTTTCTTCCGATAATGCTCATGATCCATATCATTGCGGGAGCGAAAAGGATTGTGAACAGAGTCAGTTTCCATGACATGAAGAACAGCCATCCCATGTAGAAGACAATGAGGATAGGGTTTTTGAGCAGCATGTCCAGAGTGCTGGTGATAGAGTTCTCCACCTCTGATACGTCACCGCTCATTCTTGCAATGATGTCACCTTTCCTCTCCTGCGAGAAGAAACTTATAGGAAGCCTGATAATTTTCCCGTAGATCTGCTTTCTGATATCCCTCGTGATGCCGGTCCTCATCGGCATGATGGCGGCTGCGGCTCCGAAATAGCATGCAGTCTTGACCAGGGTGATGCCGCAGAAAATAAGGCAGAGCATAAGGAGCACCTTGCTGGCACCGTTGTTCTCTATTGCAATCGAGACGTAATAGTAGATATTGTTGATGATCTGGTCAAAGTTCATAGGCATTGTCCAGGCAGTGAATTCGTACACCTGGTCGCCCCCGACTTTGAAAAGAATCTGAAGGATAGGTATCAGCAGTGAGAATGAAAAAATGTTGAATACCGCTGACAGCATGTTTATCAGCACCGATCCGACCAGATATCCTTTGTACGGTGCAGCGTAACGCACCATTATTTTCCAAAAATCTTTCATTGATGCAAAGATAACTATAAATTGGTTATTCTCGAAGGCGTCTGTCGCGGCAGAGCAACGAGCCTTGATGTGCCTGATGTCTTCCTGCAGGTCTTTACTGCAAGTTCGGGCGTGTTGTTGTGTTCGGAGAGGTGGCAGAGAAAGATGTTGTCGAGACCGTCATGCATCAACTTTCCTATGGCTTCTGCGCACTCGTCGTTGCTCAGATGCCCGTGCCCGCCGCATATCCTGTCCTGGAGGACTTTGGGATACGGTCCGTGGATGAGCATCTCATAGTCGTAATTGGACTCGATTACCAGAGTCCGGGCCTTGCCGGCGAGTTCCAGAGCTTCATCCGTCACGGATCCGGCGTCCGTCATAATCACAAACATATAGCCGTCCATATTGATGGCGTAGCCCACAGTCTGTGTGGCATCGTGAGGAACCTCAAACCAGCGTACGCTGATGCGTCCGGGTACAATTTCAGTCCATCCATCCTCCGATAGCTTTCTACGGCAGTCCGATATCCACGGATGTACCATATAGTTGCAGGTCAGAGCATTGTGGAGCCTTTCCGTGGCCCATACGGGTTTCTTGAGACGCTTGCACCATGATCCGAGCGAGCGGATATGGTCATTGTGGTCATGTGTGACCAGAATGGCGTCAATCTCCTCGATGGAGATATTGTCAGACTGAAGGTCCTTCTTTGCGCGCCTGAAACTTACACCCGTGTCAATGATGACGGAATGTTCGCACCTGCCCTCCTCAGTGAATGATCCGAGGAAATAACAGTTGCCGCAAGAGCCGGAAGAAAGTGATTTGAACCTTATCATTCTTCAGTCTTGCAGTACTTGTTGATTACGCTGTAAGCGTCAGGAATGCCCAGCTCACCTGCTCTGGAGAGGTCAATGCATCCTTTTTCCTTATCTTTCAGATAGATCAGGACAAGCCCTCGGTTATAGAATGCGTCACCCATGTAAGGATAAATGCTGATGGCCTTGTCATAATTCTCGAGAGAACTTATCAGTTCAGTCGACAGACAGTACAGATTTCCGAGGTCATAATACAGGTATGGAATGTCAGGGAGGAGCTCCCTGGCGGCCAGAAGGTCCGCAATGGCTTCGGAGTAATCATAAGTCCTGGAAGCCTTGTCGCTCACCCTCGCTCTTGTAGCGCCGGAGTCATCCATTGTGAGAGTTTGGACATTGTTCTCCATCGATGCGATGAAATCAATCATTTCAGCGCGTAGAACGCCCCTGTTCAGAAGGTAGAATCCCTTGTAGTATCTCTGGTACCTGTCTCTTTGTGCATCGTTGTCAGCTGCGTTCACGGCCTGGTTGAAATAACTCAGGGCTGTGCTGTACTGCTTGTTCTGAAGCTCTTGAAGACCCTTCAGGAAATAGCCTTCAGCGCTTGTAGGAACGCCTGGATAGATACTTTCCCCGACCTCCTGCACATTGCTGATTGTAATCGGAAGGTCTGAGCTGTTGATGAACCTGTCAAGCAGGGAATTCTCGAAACGGCGGCTCAACGCCATCAATGTATTCTCCCTGTCCCGTGTTATGCTGAACTTGTACAGAGGCTTCAGCCGGATGTCGATATCCCTGTGCTGAAGCAGTTCGTCGTTGAAGTCTTTCTTCGCGAAGTCGGCGTCCAGGGCCAGAAGGGCATTGTATTTCCTTGTGGTGTCCGCAAAGGCTTCACTGTCTGTGGCATTCTGTGCTCTGTACTCGCTGACCTTCTTCTGGGCGATGTTGTAATCTCTCTTTGAATCCGCGTTCCTGCCCAGCATGTTCTCGACATAGGCGCGGTTCAGATATGCCTTGGCGAAGTCCGGATACAGTTCGATGGCCCTGCTGTAGTCGTCCAGAGCATCCTTCCACCTGCCCATTTCCATGAAGAAAGCAGCCCTGTTGTAGTAGGCGAGGACATTGCCCGGATTGATGTTGATCACTCTGTCGATATCGTTGAGGGCTTCCTCGAAATTGCCCACCTGCGCATTGATGAGGCTTCTGTTATAGAGGGTCAGTGCGTTCCCCGGCTCGTCTTCAAGTACTCTGTCGAGGTCGGCCATTGCAGCATTGAAGTTCTGGTTTTCATAGTGCATCAGCGCTCTGTTGAAATATGCGAAAGTGTTGCTGCTGTCCAGGGCGATTGCGAGGTTCATGTCGTTCACGGCATTCTTGTAGTCCTTCTGCTCAGCGTAGAGACGGCCTCTTCTGATGTAGCCCTCTGGATCAAACCTGTCAATCCTGATGGCGTTGTTGTAATCGCTCATGGCCTTGAGCGTGTCACCGAGGAAGAGATATGACGCTCCTCTGTTGAGGTAGGCGCCCGGGTCGTTGGGCTCTTTCTTTATGTAACGGTCAAAGTCGTTCACCGCCTCCTGGAACCTCTGAGCCAGGAAATAGGTGACTCCGCGGCTGTAATAAAGACTGGTGAAGCCGGGCCTCAGGTCAATGGCGTGCTGGAGGTCTATCAGCGCGTTGTCATAGTCTCCGGACTGGCTCTTCGTTATGGCGCGGTAATGATATCCGTTTGTGAACACGGGATTGATTCTGACGCTTCTGTCGAAATCCTGCTGCGCCCCGCGCAGATCTCCCAGATTGTACTTGGCTATGCCGCGGTAAAAGAAACTCCAGTAGTCGGCGGTGTCCAAGCGTACGAGGATATTGAAATTCTCGATTGCCTGGGCGTATTTGCCGTCCTGAAGTGAAATTCTCCCGCGCAGCGAGAACACATCTTTGTCATATTGGGCGAAGATGCTCGTTGAACAGGCAAGAAGCAGTATGGTAAGGAGAATCTTTTTCACTAACTTTACGCGCTTTTACAAAGATAGCATTTATTGTGCCGAGAATAAAGACTATAGCGATATTATTTTTGTCCATCGCATTGATGCTGCCGCCTGCAGGGATGGCAGCGCAGATTTCTGTGAGTCCGGAACGTCTAAAGTCACGTGTTGAATTCCTCTCTGATACCCTGTGCGATGGCAGGGGCATGGGTACGCGCGGAAATTTTGAAGCCATGGCATATGTCGCAAGGAACTTCTGTGCCTGTGGGATGGAAGTGGAACTGCAGCCGTTTGTGGTGGATGGAAGGGTAGGCCATAATGTCATTGCGCGTCATTTCGGAAATCCGGCATTCCCCGCTTACACGCTGGTTACGGCATATTATGACGGGATGGGACGAATCGGAGGCAGGATGCTGCCCGGAGCCGATGCGAACGCCTCGGGTGTCGCCGCTCTTCTGGAAGCCGCCGGGTATCTCAAGGATTCTCCGAGAAATTATATTTTCGTCGCCCTTGACGGCCATAATGCCAATATGTCAGGAGCAATGTACTGCCAGCAGAAGTTCAGAAGTCCCCAGCGTGTAGTCAATCTGGATATTCTTGGCAGCACTCTGGCGCCTGTGACGCCTCTCAGGCCCAATTATCTTATTGTACTCGGTGGAGCGCAATATGCAAGGAGCCTGGAGTCCGAGGATATTTTCAATGAACTTGTCCTGTATTACGATTACTACGGAAGCCAGCGCTTCACCGAACTCTTCTACAGGAGGATTTCTGACCAGAAATATTGGCTTGACAATGGGGTGTCGTGCTTTATGTTCACATCAGGCATCACCGATAATACAAACAAGTATTATGATGATGCCTGGTCGCTTGATTATGATATCTTCGCCAAAAGGGTCAATCTAATCTGCCGCTGGCTGGCGAAGCACTGATGAGCGGGGAGTCTAAACTCTCACGGACATAATGGTGATATCGTCGTTCTGATCGTTGTCTCCGGTGAATGTCTTGATGGACTTGATAAGTTCCTCCACGAATTCTTCTGACGGAGTGTCAGGCTTGATGCTGCCGGAGAATTCGAGAAGTTTGTCTTCACCGTACTGGTTCTTGGCTGCATCTTCCGCTTCGGTTACACCGTCCGTGTAGATGAGCAGTCGTGAACCCTTCTCGATAATCATACTCTCCTTCTCATACTGGAATTCATCGAATACGCCGGCTGCCAGATTGGACTTGGCATGGATGTATTTCGCTTCACCGGTAGGCGAAATGATGACGATAGGGTTGTGTCCGGCATTACAGAATACCAGCTCGCGCGTGTCAAGATCGATACGTCCCACGAACATTGTGATGAACATGTTGCTCTCGTTTCCGGAGCAGAATGAACTGTTGATGCAGGAAACGATGCTGCTGGTGCTCATCGACATTTCTGATACATAATGGAAGAGAGAACGGGAGATCGCCATATACAGTGCGGCAGGTACACCCTTTCCGGAAACGTCTCCGACAGCGAAATAAACTGTCCTTCCCGCACGGAGGAAGTCATACATGTCTCCACCGACTTCCTTGGCCGGGATCAGTTTGGCGAACAGATCCACGTCTGCGTCATTGATGAAATCGGTACTCAGCATCTGCTGCTGAATCTTGCTGGCGATGGCGAGCTCGCTCTCAAAGCGCTCATTAGCCGCCGTTGTCGTCCTCAATTGTGAAATATAGTCATTGATTGACCTAAGCATGTTCCTGAGTGCTTCGTGCAGATGGAACATCTCGGTATTTCCCTTTACGTGTGGAATTTTAGCCTGGAAATTACCCTTAGCCACATTCTTGGCAAGGTAGGTGACTTCCGTAAGAGGAGTAATGGTGCGGCTGATGATCTTCTGTGTGATAAAGTAAAGCACTATGAGGTCTCCAATAGCGATAAGCAGGAGAAGCAACTGGAATTTGATAACCCCTCCGAGCAGTTCGTCCCCAGGACATACGATCGCTGCGGACCATCCGTTGCTGATGGGACCGTATATTGCTATTGACTTTGTGGATTTGAGAGTGATGTATCCTGTCTCCCCGGAAGTCATTTTCTCTGAGAGGTCACTGAAACTCTGGTCATTCCTCATCTCTGCGACGTCGGAAAGTCTGGAGAGCATGAAATTGTCATCAGGATGGCTGAGTGTCAGGCCTCCCTTGCTGACTATGGTGTAATAGGAATTCTCATAGAAATCCTCCCTCTCGAGCCTCTCGTTGATGCCGGAAAGAAGAATGTTGATCTTTACTTCTCCGAACTGGTTACCTTCACTGTCGGTAAGAGGGGCGGAATAAGTTGTGATGTTTCCGTATTTTTCTGATTTGTAAGGTTCGCTCCAATTCTCATGGGTGATTTCATCACCGAGAACGATTTCTATACCTGCAATCATAGGGTTGAAGGCAAGAGCCTTGCTTTCAACCTCGGCGGCTCTGGCTTCGTCGTCATGCCGGCCGTCCATCTCCCATGAAACGAAATCCTTGACGGTGCGTACTTCGTCGATGATGCCCTCGACGTCCTTGACGTAGGCGTTGATGGAACTGTTGATGGTCTTGGTTGCTGTTTTGGAGACGGTCTTTCCCGCAAAAACAATAATTCCCAGAATTCCTCCGAGAATAAGGATTGAGCTGGCTAACAAAATCTTTTTAGAAAGCTCGCCTGAAATGGATTTACTCATAATTTAGTTCTCCTTTTTTGCCGGCAGCTGAAGAGTCACCGCCTTGTCAATCAAATTAATGTCAAAATGTCTGGATGCAACGAGTTCACCGTCCACACACAGGAATATAAGAGATTTGGATGAAATCTCGACGTGTCTTGCATTCTTGAATTTCATCCTTCTGCGGCAGAATGCGTTCTCAACGTGATGTCCGTCCTTGAAATGCCTGTACATCAACACGAAGGTAAGCAGCGTGGTGCTGCGGTTGACCTCTACGTCCATATGTCCGTCATCGATTTTTGCGTACGGCGCGCATTTGTAATTCTGTCCGTAATACGATGCGTTGGCTATCGTACAGAACATTGTAGTGCCTCTGGACATCTTCTCGCCGTCAACAATGATTTTGTAGTGGTTGAAGCGGTTGAAGATGACAGATCTGGCGGTACCTCTCAGATATGGCTTGTCCTTTCCTTCAAGAATGTACCTTGCTCCGAAAAAGGCCGCCATGGAATCGAATCCCAGGTTGATTACATTGATGGCGTAATCATTGTTGCACTTTATGACATCGGACTGTACTGCTTCTCCATTGATCATATCCTTGACCGAGCGGAAATTCCTGTCCGGATAATTCAAAATGAAATTGTTTCCGGAACCATAGGCGAGAAGGGCGACTCTCTTGTTCTTGTAACCTATCACACCGTTCACAACCTCGCTGAATGTTCCGGTACCTCCGCAGGCGACGAAACAAATTTCATCCTCCTGATGGAAATCACAATATATTTTCACGAAACGTGTGGCGTCACCCTCACTGAGGGTCTTGTACAGCTCATATTTAATGTTGACATCCTTGAGCTGGGACTTGACTTCATCCTCGATGAAGGCTTTGTCGGGGCGTCCGTTTATGACAAAAACATAATACATACTAACCTCAAGATTAAATTGTACAAAGTTAATGATAATTTCCTGCATATCAGCACTTTTTTTCATAAATTTGCCTAAAGAAAAATTCATGGATATGGAACCGCTTAAAGTATCCCCGGGAGAATGGGACGGTACCCTTCTGGGGGAGGTCAAGGCCGGCTTCCCGTCACCTGCGGAGGACTGCAGGGAGGAGTTCGACCTCAAGTCGCTTGTAGTGCGCCATCCGGCCGCGACTTTTTATTTCGTCGTGGACGGATGCTCGATGGTTGATGCCGGCATGGATGACGGGGATATCATAGTAGTGGACAAGAGTCTTGAGCCGTATGACGGTTGCAAGGCAATCTGCTATCTGGACGGCGGATATACGGTGAAAAAGGTCAGCCTCGGCGGAGACGGGATAACGTTGCTCCCGATGAACGGGGACTCCGGACGTTTCCGCCCGATAAAAGTGTCTCCGGAGGACCGCTTTACCGTCTGGGGAGTTGTCACTTACGTTATCAAAAAGATACGTTAGCGATGTTCGCGCTGGCCGACTGCAACAATTTCTTTGTGTCCTGTGAGAGGGTTTTCCGACCGGAACTGAACGGAAAGCCCGTCATAGTGTTGTCGAACAATGACGGCTGCACGGTGGCCAGAAGCAATGAGGCCAAGGCCTTAGGTATCAAGATGGGCGACCCTTATTTCAAGATAAGGAACCTTATCGAGAGGTACGGCGTCACTGTGTTCTCCGGGAATATGGCACTGTACGGGGATATGTCCCAACGGGTCAAGTCGGTGCTGCGGGAAGCGTCCCCTTCCACCGAATCATACTCGATAGACGAATCGTTCCTTGACTTGAACGGGATGGACATTGACTTTGACAGATTCGCCAAAGAGCTGTCGGAAAGGTGCTTCCGCTGGACGGGAATCCCCGTAAGCGTAGGAGTTTCCAGTACCAAGACGCTGGCAAAGATAGCGTCCAAGCTATGCAAAAGCTATAAGGGCCTCAAGGGAGGATGCTTTATGGACAGGCCGGGTGACATTGAAAAAGTGCTCCGGAAGTTTCCTGTAGAAGACGTTTGGGGGATAGGGCGCAGGACAAGTGCGAAACTGCATTCAATGTTCATAAAGACGGCTTGGGACTTCTCCCGGCTCACCGAAGCCCAGGTGGATGCCATGTTCGGCTTGCCCGGCGTGAGGACGTGGAAAGAGCTGCGCGGCATTCCATCCATCGAATTCGAGGACATCGTGCAGAGCAAGCAGACGATAACCAACTCCAGAAGTTTTTCGAAGGAGATATGTACGCCTCAGGAACTTTCCGAGCAGGTGGCCGTGTTCGCCACCATGACTGCGGAGAAACTCAGGCAGCAGCACTCGCTGTGCAGCCAAATAGCCGTGTATGCAATGACCAATAGATTCAAGGAAAATGAAATGCAGGCATACAGCAGCGACGTCGTGTCCTTTATGACACCTACGTCCAGCACAGGAGCGATAGTGTCTGCTTCCGTAAAGGCTGTGAAGGATTTCTTTGTGCCCGGGTGCGCATACAAGAAGGCAGGTGTCACTGCATTGAAGATATCCCCGGAGCATGACGTGACGGGTTCGCTGTTTGAAGACAATCTGCTGGCAGAAAAGGACAGGAGACTGATGTCTGCCATTGACAGTATAAATGCCGCTTACGGACGCGGAACTCTCAGACTAAGCGTCTGCTCTGACAGCATCAAGTCCACACGGGAACACCAGTCCCCACATTACAGTACCAGGCTTTCTGATTTTCCGAAAGTGAAATGACACTTACCAGGCCAGAGCACCGGCTCCCAGAATGGCGGCATCTGACTCCGGAAGACCGCTGTGGATGACTTTGACCTTGCCTTTCCAGATATTGATGAGATTGGCGTCCATGGCCTTCCTGACCGGATCAAGGAGCATGACCCCGGCGTTTGCCACTCCTCCGAACAGGATTATCGCCTCTGGGGCGCTGAACTCCACGAAGTCCGCAAATTTCTCTCCGAGAATGCGCCCTGTATATTCAAATACGCGTTTTGCCGTGGCATCTCCCTTCAGGGCAGCCTCGTAGACCTCCTTTGATGAGTTAACCTGCATTCCCATTTCCCTCGCAGTGGTGCAGACTCCTCCGGATGAAGCAATAGTCTCAAGACAGCCGGTCTTTCCGCATCCGCATTTGCGCCCGCCTTCACGGATGACGTTCGTGTGGCCAAGCTCTCCGGCGAATCCGTCATGCCCGTAAACGAGCTTTCCGTCAATCACTATTCCGCTTCCCACTCCGGTGCCAAGCGTGATTTCGATGAAATTCTTCATGCCTTTAGCGTTACCGTAGATCATTTCTCCGAGTGCGGCTGCATTGGCATCGTTGGTGAGGGTGACTTCAAGGCCCAGCCGTTCGGAAATGAACTCCCTGATGTTGACAGACTTGCCTTTTGCCCATGGAAGATTGGCCGCATCAGTGATGCACCCGTCATAGTAGTTGCCGTTCGGCGCTCCTATGCCTATGCCCTTGATAGCGTCAAGCCCCACTGCCTCCGTGACTTTGGCGATAAGGTTGCAAAGGTCATTGAGGAAACGCCCGCTGTCATCCGGTCCGTAAACCGTGGTGTCGAGCCTGTCGCGCGATGAAATCACAGCGTTGCGGTCAATCATGCCGATTTTGGCGGACTGGCCGCCGATGTCTATTCCGACTACGTATTTCTTGTCCATAACTCAGTATGCGAAGTTAGTACATTAATCGCGAAAAAATGATAACTTTGTGGAAGACTTATATAAAAATTATGGTTAAATTCGATTACGATGGTTGTGGCTCCTTTGTCAGTGACGAAGAGCAGCAGCGTTATGTCCAGACAGCGCTCAAGGCTTATGATTTGTTGATGGCCGGTGACGGCGCGGGCAGTGATTTCCTGGGTTGGAAAACTCTGCCGTCAGATGTGCCCGAGTCGCTTATTGAAGAATGTGAGGCGGTCAGGGATGACTGGAAGGCAAAGGGAGTTGACCTTGTGTTGGTAATCGGAATCGGAGGCTCCTACCTCGGGTCCAAGTGCGCCATAGAGGCTCTGAGCCACAGTTTTATCAGGCCGGAAGGTGTGCCGCAGATTGTATTTGCGGGACAGAATCTCTCCGAGGAATATCTTTCGGAGGTGCTTGACCTTGCGAAGATCCGCAACGTCGCCTGTGTCGTCATTTCCAAGTCGGGTACGACAACTGAGCCGGCAGTCGCATTCAGAATCATCAAGAACTACATAGAGGAGACTTATGGGGAGAAGGAAGCGTCAGAGCGCATTGTCGCTGTAACGGATGCACGCAGGGGAGCTCTGAAGACACTCGCGGAGCGTAAGGGATATCGTTCTTTCGTGGTCCCGGACAATGTGGGAGGACGTTTCTCCGTGCTCACACCTGTCGGTCTTCTGCCGATTGTCCTGGCCGGTTTTGATGTCCGGCAGATGCTGGAGGGAGCCGCCGAGATGCAGAAATACCTTAGCCTGGACCGCTCGGAGTTCAATCCTGCCGTGCTTTATGCGTCCATCCGCAATCTTCTGTATGCGGAGAAGGGTTTCTCTACTGAAATCCTTGTATGCTATACCCCGAAGCTCCAATATCTTGGCGAGTGGTGGAAGCAGCTTTTCGGCGAGTCCGAAGGCAAGGAAGGCAAGGGAATCTTCCCGGCTTCCGTTGTCTGCACCACTGACCTGCATTCTATGGGACAGTTTATCCAGGACGGCAGCAGGAATCTTTTCGAGACCGTGGTTTCGGTGGAGAAATCCAACAGGGACCTTACGGTATTTCCTGACGGACAGAATTATGATGAGCTGAACTATCTGGCGGGCCAGCACGTGGAGCATTGCAATGCGATGGCGCAGCTGGGTACCAGTATGGCCCATATCGAAGGGGGAGTACCTCAGATGGTGCTCAGTATCGAGAGAATCAACGAGCGCAATCTCGGCTCGCTTTTCTATTTCTTTGAATTCTCCTGCGGAATTTCAGCTTATATGCTGGGTGTCAATCCGTTCAATCAGCCTGGCGTGGAGACTTACAAGCACAAGATGTTCGCGCTTCTGAAAAAACCGGGATACGAATCTATCTAGGACGAGGTAGATTCATCGCTACGATGATTCCGAGTACTATGGCTATGGTTGCCTTGACGGCCATGAAGCCTGCGCCGAGTGCGGGGCCGAGTTGGGAAGAGACCGTGTAATAAGTGCTCCAGAATACTCCTGCTCCCGGTATCAGAGGAAAAATGCCGCAGATGATGAATACCGTGCTTGGACATCTCAGACGTACGGCGCATATCCTTGATACGAATGCCACCACCGTAGCGGCGCAGAATGTCCCTCCTACGACTGAGAGCGGTGTATAGCGGGAGCAAAGCAGATATACAATCCACCCTGCCATACCCACCAGACCTGATGCTACGTAAAATTTCCTCGGTACTCCGAAAAGAATGGAGAACGCCGCGGTTCCCACGAAGGCTGCAACTATCTGGATAGGAAAGACTGCAGTCAGAGGGTCTGTCACGGTGCCGTGCAGTTGGATCATTCCTCCTGCTATCCAGCTATGTGCTATGAAGGCCAGCGATACGCCCAGCGCTATGCAGAAGAATACCATCAGGGCGTCGAGAAGTCTGGTCGAGCCGGCTATGTAGTCTTCGTTGGCCATATCCCTTAGCCCGTTTGTGAAAGGAACTCCGGGTATCAGCGGAATTATTGTGCCTATCACCATATTGCCCAGATTGACACCGAATCCCAAATGCTGGAACAGGATGCATACGGCTGTCCCTATCAATCCTCCGCAGATGTTTGCAAGGATTTTGGACATTCTGGCTCCTGGAAAAAGTATGAAGCAGTACATCAGAAGGCCCGCTATCATCGACGCGGCGCAGTCCGGCAGCCCGCCACCGAAAATAGCACAGAAACCTCCGCATCCCAGGGCTGTGCCGGCGAGTTGCTCCCACACGGGTTTCTGAGGCTTTCTGCGTATTTTCTCAAGACTTTCCGAGGCTTCCTGTACAGTCATTTTCCTGACGGAAATGTCCCTTGACAACTGGTTGACATCCACTACCTTGTCGAGCCTGGCTCCGCGGATCGGGATGAATTCTACATTGGCGTAGGCCTTGCCAGTAGTGAAAATACCGTTGCTCAGCACGAAGAAATTCTCATCCTTCTCGCCGTAATGTCCGGCGATTCTTTCCATGGTTTCTTCGACGCGATAGATTTCCGCGCCATTCTCCAGAAGGGTGCGGCCCGCGTCGGAGGCCAGCTTGAGGATTTCCTGTGAATTCTCCATTACAATGAAGGCTTGAATGCATCCGGCATGGACAGCTTGAAGGCGCTTCCGCGGTGCATGCGGTCAATCTTTTCCTTTATCACCGGGTCTTCACAGACACCGGTCCTGATGTATCTGTCAAGAACGGCATAGGTAAAACCGAATTTCTCCTCATCGGAGCAGCTGTGCGGCAGTCCGTCATCCGGAATCTTCTCGACCCATCTGTCCGGAATGCCCATGGCGTGCCCGATACCCTTGACTTCCTGTACGGTAAGACCTGCCAGAGGGCTGAAATCACCTACGTTGTCTCCCCATCTGGTGGCATATCCCACCCAGTCTTCCGACAGGTTGCAGGTGTTTACAACCCTGCCGTTGAGTGACTGTGATATGGCATAGACGGTGGCCATTCTCACGCGCGGCGGTATGTTCTGCTCCGCCTGGTTGCTGAAACCTTCATCGACAGCCGACTTCACCGTGTCAAATCCTTTGACAATGTCGCCGATAGGGGCGCAGATATATCTTATTCCCAGATATCCGCATATTTCGTCCGCCCCGTTCAGGCTTTGCCCATCGGCTGGCATAGCGACTCCTACGACCTTATCCTTTCCAAGCGCTTCGGCGCACAGAGCGGCGGCTACGGTGCTGTCCTTGCCGCCGCTCATTCCGAGCACGGCGCAGCATCCTCTGCCGTTTTTGTCAAACCATTCACGTATCCAGCTGACACAGCTGTCTTTAAGTTCCAAATAATCCATATCAGATGCGAATGTAGTAAAAATCAGCGAAGTTTGTTACTCTCGAAATGCATTCTGGTGCGGCAGAAATAATAGATGACACCTGCTGCATTGATGATGAACGCAGACCAGAAAGCCGCACCGTAGCCGAGATGCTCGGAGAGAAGTCCGCCGAGCAGGACACCCAGTCCGTTCCCTGCATCCCATGCCGTCAGGATGGATGAATTGGCAGTACCTCTCTGGCTGTTCGGAGCAAGATTGATGAACATATTCTGGAATGCGGGATACATGTGCCCGTTTCCCAGACCTATTATCAGGGCCGCTCCGTAATAGCCCAGCGGCGTTTTCAGTGCAGCGAACAGACAGTATCCGCACACTGAGACCAAAACACCGATCGTGGCGTTGCGGCTGACCTTGTTCTCTCTCAAAGCGTGGGCTCCGGTCAGTCTGGACAGAATGAGTCCTACGGCCAGAAGGCTGAAAAACAGGCCGGTGCCTCCAGTCATGCCAAGCTCCTCTTTCCCATAGATTGCCACATAAGTGGAGACGACGCCATAGGAGAATGAAAAACAAAGCATGGTCAAGGCTTCCCTCCAGCCCTTTATCAGGAAGAAACGGTCGAAAGACAGCACCTTCTTTTCCGGGATGTAATCTCTCCTGGGTAGCTTGAGCGTAGCTTCAAGCAGAAGTCCTGACAATGAGATGACGAATGACATCCAGAACAGTACCTGGAAGTTGCCGGAGAATGCTTCAAGCGCATAAATGGCGATAATCGGACCAATGACCGTTGCCAGATTGTTGCTGAGTCCGTAGTAGCCGATGCCCTCCGTTCTCCTTTCGCTGGGCAGCGCATCGATGGCAACTGTACTGGCGGCTACAGTGGTGGCTCCGAACGGCGCCCCGTGAAGTGTCCTGAATATGGTGAACATAACCAGACTGCCGGCGAGAAGATATCCTCCGAACAGCGCAAAAAAGAAAAAATAGCAGACCAGAAGGACAGCCTTGCGAGGAAAATTGTCCACGACATATCCGCTGAACGGTCTGATTATCAATGCCATTATTGTATATCCGGCCAGACACAGGCCTATCGTCTGCTTGTTGGCCCCGAATGTGTCGGAGAGATACAGCGGCAGCAGTGGAACGATGAGGGTGAACGAGAAGTGGATCAGAAAATTTCCGATCCACACTTTAAGGTAATTACTGTTCCAGAGCTTCGGCTGTCCCTCCATATCCTATCTGCGTACCTGTCTGCCTGAGCCGGCGCCACGCTGATTCTGTCTGCTTGGGCTTGCGGGACGCTGTGCCTGCCCTCCGGATGCCCTGCCGCTTGATGCCGGTGCAGCTGTCTTCGGCTGTGATGAGGCAGCCGGTTCCGGCCGTGATGCCGTGCTTGAGGAACCGCGGCGGACGGATGTCATGCCTCCGTCAGGAGCTACCGTCTTGATGCGTGTATTGGTAGTGCCGGAATTGTTTACGCGGCTCCTGACTGTAGTCTGCGTCTCATTCTGACGAGAAACGTCATTCCTGGAGCTGCCTGCACCTCTGTTGATAGTGCCGCTAGGCCTTCCGCTTGCAGGAGTACTGCTCTGGGTTGACGGCCTTGTGTTCTGTCCGCTATTGACTCTGTTGTCACCGGACCTAGGTCTCTGGGCTTCGCGTATGTCGCGGGCATTGATCGGGTTGACGTTGCCCGGACCGGCATTCCGTGATGAGAAAGAACGTTCCGGATGCTGCATGCCGTAGTCATTTCTCCGGAAGTCACGTGATACCCTGACGTAGTCAGGATAATGGCATTCGTTTACATATCTGAACTCGTGACAGTAGCGGTGATTGCGCATATAAGTGTCTACGTATGCCTGATAATGACCTACATACAATGGTGCCGGACGCTTGTAGCGTGGCGGATAATAGTCCCAGTGCCAAGGTGAGCGCCAAGGCCTGTAGTCAACCCTCAGCAGATGAGTGAAAATAAGAGGTGTGCTGACGTAAACCGGCTGAATGATGTAGCGCGGACCATATATATACTCTGCGCCTATGATTTGAACGCAAGGACTGATTGAAGGGCCGACCTCTGCAACCACCGTTGCAACGTCCTGATAGACATTCTGCGCCAGAACTGCCTGAATGACAAAGACATGGGCTCTACCCTCGATGGTCTCCATCACTCTGAGGTAATCGACGTATCCGTCACCGTTGAGGTCGAGGTTCGAGAGCATATAGGATGCGTCATTGAGCAGGTATTCGAACTCCTCCACGGTTGAAGACTGAGCGAAAGCGGCTCCGACCGCCTGGAGGTCAAGGTATAGCGATATATCCTTATCCATAGCTATTACGCGTGCGCTTGAGGATACCGTATGCGTGCCGGGAGTCTTGACGGTAGTGTAGTATCCTCCGTTGTGGCCGGAATAAGGTGAAACTGTGACGATACGTGTTGCATAGCATCCTGCCAGCATGGGCAGAAAGGCTAAAAGGAATAAACAACGTCTCATAGCTTGTAGTATTTAAGTCAATGTATTAACAAAGGTAACAATTTCCCTGCCAAAAAATCATACTATTGGTTTTGTCAATAGGTGATATTTGAAATAAATATCAATCTCCGGCATAGAGGCTGAAATTGCTTCATACTTTTGCGATGTCAGAAATCCGATAATTAATCTGACAGAAGAAACAAAAACTTAATCAAACTAAAATTATGACAACAACAAGATTTTTTATGTGCAGGCGCTGCGGTAACGTTATCGTTAAAGTGGTGGACAGCGGTGTCACTCCGGTATGTTGCGGTGAGGATATGGTGGAACTTCGCCCGAATCTCACGGACACGGCAGTTGAGAAACATCTTCCTGTAGTCGAGTGCCTCGATGATTGCAATTTCAAGGTAAAGGTAGGCTCCACACCTCATCCTATGACCAAGGAGCACCATATCGCCTTTATATATGTGGAGACGGAACACGGCGGCCAGCTGTTCAATCTGGATCCGGAAGGGACGGCGGAAGCTGAGTTCTGTACCTGCAAGGACAAGCCTGTCGCAGTATATGAGTACTGCAATATTCATGGACTGTGGAAGACGGAACTTTGCAAAAAACCTAAATGCAGCTGCAGGTGACAGCTTTTGAAACTATGAAAAACTTCAACCTTCGCTAAAATTGTTATCTTTGCGCTCCGAAATCCGGAGCACTGATGACAAACGATCTGACCAGGGGAAACCCGGCGAAGGTAATCCTCATATATTCCTTGCCGATTATACTCGGCAACGTCTTCCAACAGGTTTATAACCTGGTAGATACGATAATAGTCGGCCGTTTTGTGAGCTATCAGGCCCTTGCAGGGGTGGGTATCACGAACGGCCTGACTTTTTTGGTGATGGGCTTTGTGTCCGGTATCACCAGCGGACTGGGCATAAGGACCGCGCAGCTTTTCGGAGCGGGGGATATGAAGGGAACGAAACGTTCCGTGGGCACAAGCATCATAATCAGTGTTTTCCTGGCAGTATTCCTTACGCTTGCAGCGGTCTTCAGTACAGAGCCCCTGTTAAGGCTGATAGGCACCGGCCCTGAAATTTTCGAATACTCCAGAAATTACCTGATAGTGCTTTTCTCCGGGATTGTCGCCCAGACGGCATATAATCTGATAGCCTGCATACTCAGGGCTCTCGGGGACAGCAGGACTCCGTTGCATTTTCTGATATTTTCGTCTCTGCTCAACGTCGTGCTGGATATCCTGCTGATAACAAGATTCGGCATGGGAGTGAGAGGAGCGGCCTTGGCGACAGTGGTGGCCCAGGCGCTTTCTGCTGTGCTCTGTTTCATTTTTGCATTCCGGAAGTACCCGGAGCTGAAACTCTCCGCTGATGATTTCCGCACAAGCTGGGCCTTTGTGTGGGAACATCTGAGAATAGGCATCCCGATGGCTCTTCAGTTCAGCATCACCGCGATAGGGATAGTGATGCTCCAGGCAGCTCTGAATGCGTTTCCGGCTACATATATCGCAGGCTTCTCGGCAGCCAACAAGGTGCAGAATGTCGGTGCTCTGGTGGCGATTTCCTTTGGCGTCTCGATTGCCAATTATGTCGGCCAGAATTACGGGGCGGGGGATATAGTCCGTGTAAGGAAGGGAGTCAATATCACTCTTGTGATGACCTTGTGCGTTTGCGTCGTGGCCAGCGTCCTGATAGCGGTTTTTGCGGATCCGCTTACTTCGCTTTTCCTTAACAAGGATACGGCCGGAGATGTGTCCGAAATATATTACGCGTCGCGCAAGTATCTTTATATGAGTGCGATATTCTTCCCGTTCCTGTATGTGCTTTTCGTGTTCAGGAATGCATTGCAGGGCGTGGGAAAGACCTTCATGCCCCTTATGGCGGGCGTACTTGAACTTCTTATCAGGGGAGTGGCGTCCTTTACTCTTCCTCAGACTCTGGGCTACTTCGGAATCACTCTGATAGATGTCCTGGCCTGGGTGGGAGCATGCCTCTGGCTTCTGGTATCCTATTGCATCCAGATGCCCAAAGCGAGCGGAGTCAAAGTTGTTCGCTAGCGCTCAATCCAACTGAGAACATCAGGTAGACGTTCGCTATCGCACCTTCGACATCCCAGTCTTCACTGTACTCGTCGTTCGGCTTGTGATACCAGTCGGTCATATCTCCTGCCTTGAATATCAATGCGGGAACGCCTTTCCTGACGAAATTCCAGTGATCCGAGCGGAAGAACCAGCCGTCCGAGTTGTCATCGTCAAAAATGACATGACGACCCTGAGCAGCGGCTGCTGCCGTGATATAGTGGTCCAGACTGCTCTCTCCTCCACCGAGGACAGTGACGTTCCTGGTCAGTGGAGCCGGTGCTATGCAGTCGAAATTTATGCATGCGGCTGTCTTTTCCATAGGGAACACAGGATGTTCACAGTAATACTGCGAGCCGAAAAGACCGCTTTCTTCCGAGGTCGGTGCAAGGAAAAGTACAGATCGGCGCGGTGCAGGAAGTTCCTTGAGTTTCTTTGCTATCATCAGGATGGCGGCGAGTCCCGACCCGTTGTCCGCCGCTCCGTTGTATATCGCGTCACCCGTCCCGTCCGGCGAACCGATTCCGAAATGATCCCAGTGCGCACTGAAGACAATACATTCATCCTTGAGTCCGGCTCCGGGATGGATTGCACCCACATTGCAGGTCTGCCCGACTTCGTATCTGACTTTCATCTTGAAACTGCTTCTTGCTCCAAGAGGAATGGCCTTGAATCCGGGTTTTCCGGCTGCGGCCAGGGCGGAGTCATAATCCAGGCCCGACATCTCGAACAGCCTCCTGCAGGCATCCTCGCTCATCCACCCGCGCATCCCGAGTTCGTCCATGTTGGCGGTTTCTACGTCGAACAGTGCAAGGTTGTTTTCCTGATGACCGTTCACGCATACATGCCAGCCGTAACCGGCGGCGGCTTCATTGTGGAGAATCAGACAACCTGCTGCTCCAAGCTTCTGGGCCTGTTCCAATTTGTATGTCCATCTTCCGTAATAGGTCATATTCCTGCCGCGGAACAGAGTTTTGTCATAGAATCCCGGGTCATTCACCATTGCTATCACGATCTTGCCCTTTACGTCTACGCCGTCAAAGTCGTTCCATCCGTATTCTGGAGCATCGATACCGAACCCGCAGAAAACATATTCAGCATTCTTGAATTCGATTTCATCGGTGCCCCTGGTTGTCCATACCATTATGTCATCCGGGGATGAGAGCCTGGTAGTGCCCTTTGATGTCCTGACAGGGATGCCTTTTGCCGGTATCTGCACTGAAGCCGATATCTCTGTGACAGTCTGGAAGTAACTGCCGTCGAATGCCGGCTCCAGGCCGAGAGACTTGAATTCACCGGCAAGATAATCTATGGTTTTTGTCTCATATTCAGTCATTGGCTTGCGTCCTCCGAATTCGTCGGAACCGATGGTCTTTATCCAGTTCCTGAAATCGGCTTCATACCGGTCGGACGGATTCCGGGCCTGCAACTGGAAGGAGGCAAATAGCAGAAAGAGGAAGAATGCACCAGTATGGCGCTTGCCGTTTACTTGCATAATCATCGTATAATCACTAATATTGTCAACAAATATATGAATATTGGTTGGATATGAAGTGTCTGAAACATCTTTTCATCATGGCGGCCGTTGCCGCAAGCCTTTGCTCCTGCAGCAAAGGGAGCAGGCTTGTGATACTTGCAGCTGAAGAGGCCGAATACAACAGGTGCCGGGAGATTTTCCCCGAGATGGAATGCATACTGACCGGTGTCGGAGCCGGCAATATCATCAAAACCTGCTGCAATCTCCCAAAAGGGACCCGCATCATCAACATCGGCTATGCCGGGAGCAACAACATTGAAATAGGAACGGTTTCTCTGGTGAGCGACTCGTTCAGATACACCGACGGCAACTACGTATTCGACGACCACGCCAACCCGCTCCATCTCTCGGATGAAGGCATTTCCTGCTACACGGGAAACAGCTTCTTTACTGAATCGGACAGGACTGAGCCCACTCTCTATGACATGGAGCTCAATTATATAGCCTCATTTTCGCCTCATCTCGAACTTGTTGCGGCAGTGAAGATTGTCAGTGACAACCTTAGTGTCGATGCCTTCCTGAACAATGCAATCCGCGAATCGGGAGTCCTGACAAGCGACGAAGTCTGGGCTAAGGTGAGGGAGATCATTCTGGCCTTGAACCTCTGACGGCATACCAGTTGATGAAAGCAAGTCCTGCTATCACAACCCAGTAGCTTGTCATATAGGATGTTGCATCTGCGAGGATATTCTGTACCAGTGGCAGGATTCCTCCGCCGACTACCATTGTCATGAATATCCCGGAGGCGAGGACGGTGGACTTTCCAAGCCCTCTGACGGCGAGGTCAAAGATTGACCCCCACATGACGCAGGTACACAGACCGCAGCAAGCGAGAAGCAGGGCGGAAACCGGAACTTTTGCCATCGCGAATCCCGATCCGGTGAACACTGGCATGGATATCTTGGAAGATACAGGGGAGAAAATGGCACAGGCCACCAGTGCCATGGCGACAAGGGTGACTGTGGTCAGTTGGGCACGACTTGATACCTTGCCGCTTATCATGCTGCCTATGAGACGGCCTATGAACATCATGAACCAATATGTCCCTTCTACGAATCCTGCTATCGCGGTGGCCGTTTTCGGATCAAGCCCGCCGCCTTTGCCGCTGACATCGGACAGGAAGAAATTGAGTGTGCCGGGTATCCCTACTTCCACACCTACATATACGAATATGGCGGCGGCACCGAATACGAAGTGCCTGTATTTCAGAGGACTGACAACATCTTTCGTGTCAGCTATGATTTCTTCAGGATCGCTCAGAGGAATGAAGCTGAGTATGATGAAAGCCGTGGCGAACACTCCCATGGCAATGTACAGTACGGGATTGACATCAGAGATGAATGTGTCCTTCGTGATCTGTCCAATCAGGGAACCCACCAGAATCGGTGTGACTGTACCCATAAGGGAATTGCAGGTGCCTCCCATCTGGATGTACTGGTTGCCTCTCTTCTCGCCCCCGAGCAGTGTGAGCATGGGATTGACCACTGTGTTCAGCATGCAAACAGAGAATCCGGACACAAACGCTCCGGCCAGATATACGAAATAGTTGGCAGGAATCTCCGAGATGCTGGACCCGACTCCTATTATTCCGGACAGGAACTGTATGAAAACGCCTGAAAATCCTACCCCAATTGCTATCAGTATCGTCTTCTTTGATCCCCGCCGGTTTAGAATGCGCCCTGCCGGTATTCCCATGAAGAGATAGGCGAGGAAGTTCATCATATTGCCCATTATTCCCAGGGCGTTGGACCCTTCAATGCCGGGCTGGTGTTTCCAGATGTTTCCGACCGGAGCAGCCAGGTTGGTCACGAATGAGATCATTCCGAAAAGAAGGATCATTGTGATTATCGCAACCGTATTCCGACCTTTTCTTTGAGGTAACTTGCTCATAAAAGGCTTTTGTCAGTGACTCGAAGTATCCAGGTCCTTGGCCTTGCCACGGTATTGCGGGTCCCGTTTCTCCAGGAAGGATTTTATGCCTTCCGGATAGTCCGGGCCGCGGTACACCTTCTCGCGGTATGCGTTTATACGCTCGAAACTTTCGGAAGAGATGGCCGTGTTCTCTCTGGAGAGAATCCTGAACTGGCGCTTGATGGCGCTTATTGAAAGTATTGAGTTTCTTCTCAGCGGATTGAGAATGCGCTCTTCGAGCATGGCCTCAAGCTGGTCGGACGGAGCCACATGGTTGACGAAGCCCACGTTGTTGGCATCCTGTGCCGTGATAGGAGTAGCCGTGAAGAACATTTCTCGTGCCTTGTTGAGGCTGAGCTGCCTTATGAAGTGCGTTATTCCGGAGGCATTGTATGGAATGCCTATCTTGGCCGGGGTTATGGCGAAAGTGGATGTATCGGAAGCGACAATCATATCGCAGGATACGCAAAGGTCACACGCTCCACCCCAAACAGTGCCATCTACGCAGGCTATCACAGGAATGGGTACGTCCTGTACCTTGCGGAGTAGCCTTTCCATCGGAACGTCGAATGAGAGAGGATCCTGCCCTTCTATCGGAAGCTCCTTTATGTCATGCCCTGCACTCCAGACATTCCTTTTTGTTGCAGCCTTGATAACGATGCCGACACACTCGTGCTTGTAGGCCTTCTCGATGGCTTCCATAAGCTGATTGCACATTTCATTGCTGAGGCAGTTGAAATGGTCAGCATTGTTCATTGTTATGAAGCAGATTCTGTCCTTGCAGACAAATTTTAGTAATTCAAGTCCTTTCATATTCTAACGGCTAAGGTAGAAATAATTCGTGGATTATCCCTGATTCCTAAAATAAATCGCGGAAGAATGCGTAAATTGCAGGCGATGAAAAAAGGACGTATATTATGAGAAAGAAGGCACTATTTATCAGTTTGTCAGCAATGTTAACCCTGTGCAGTTGTCAGAAGGAGCCGGAACCGGTCAAGGTGACTGCTGTTACATTGAATGTGACTTCATTAAGTCTGACAGAGGGTGAAACCGGTACAATATCAGCAACAGTTATTCCAAGCAATGCCGACAATCAGAAAGTCCTCTGGTCAACAGACAGCCCGGATATTGCCACTGTCAGCGATGGCGTGGTGACAGCTGTGAAAGAGGGAGAGGCAACCATAACTGCTACCTCTGATGATGGAGGGAAAACTGCTACTTGTACCATTTCTGTAAAAGCAAAGGAGATAGAAAATCCTTTCGCCATCACATCCGTGGGCAGTACGTCAGTGTCTATTATAAAAGTAGGTAATCCTGAAGACATTACTCTTGAATATAGAAAAGGGACAGAAAGCTGGAACGCTTATACTATCGGTTCTCCAATTGATCTGGCTGACGGTGAGTATGTACAGTTTATGGCCGGAGAGGGAGGAAATGCCAATTTCTCAAGGG
Organism: Bacteroidales bacterium; assembly: GCA_024402095.1. GTDB lineage: Bacteria > Bacteroidota > Bacteroidia > Bacteroidales > UBA932 > Cryptobacteroides. The sequence continues at coordinate 100,025 of JAKSJU010000001.1, forward strand.
ATTATGAAAATTACTATAATGTAGGAGTTTCCGGTAGCGGGACAGTCAAAGTCTCCGGGAACATTATGTCTCTGCTGGACAGGGCTGAAAATAGAACCGTGATGCCTGTTTGCTGTTTTTATTATTTATTCTTCCGTTGCAGCAGCCTGGTTGATGCCGGTGAGTTAGTGCTGCCGGCCGGCACTTTGTCAATGGGATGTTATTACTCCATGTTCTATGGATGTAAATCACTGACAAAAACACCTGAGCTTCCGGCTGTGTCTTTGGCAGATTATTGCTATTCTTACATGTTTATGGGCTGCATATCACTGACAGAAGCTCCTGAGCTTCCTGCCACATCCTTGAAAGAGTGCTGCTATACAAATATGTTTTCCGGCTGCAGGTCATTGACAAAAGCCCCTGAACTTCCTGCCACCATATTGGCAAAAGCATGTTATGACAGTATGTTCTCCGGCTGTACATCACTGACAGAAGCCCCGGAGCTCCCTGCTGTTTCTTTGGCAAATTATTGCTATAGTCAGATGTTCTCCCGCTGCACGTCGCTGGCGGAAGCACCCGAACTCCCTGCCACATCTTTGGCGGAAAATTGCTATAGTCAGATGTTCTCCGGCTGCGCTTCGCTGGCGGAAGCCCCGGAACTCCCTGCTACGTCTTTGGTAAAGAACAGCTATAACAATATGTTCCTTAACTGTACGTCACTGGCGGAAGCACCAGAACTCCCTGCCACCACATTGGCTGAGAGTTGTTACAATTACATGTTCTCCGGCTGCACGTCACTGACAAAAGCACCTGAACTTCCGGCAACGTCATTAGCATTCCGTTGCTATTCTTTCATGTTCTCCGGCTGCACATCACTGACAGAAGCACCTGCACTTCCTGCTACTTCTTTGGCAGAACAATGCTATAGTCAGATGTTCTCCCGCTGCACGTCACTGACAAAAGCCCCGGAGCTCCCTGCTACGTCCTTGTTAAAGAATTGTTATTCTTACATGTTCATGAACTGCACAGGTTTAAACTATGTAAAAGCTCTCTTTACCACTACTCCTTCCAATGATTATACAGCAGGATGGCTTTCCGGCGTCTCATCTGCCGGAACTTTTGTAAAGAGCAAGGATGCTACCTGGGATCGAGATGCTTGTGGTATACCGGAAGGGTGGACAGTGGTCAATGATTATTAACGTGTGTCCGGGTGAGTACCTGGGTCATGCAATGAGCGGCTCCGTAGCCTCCGATGAGGTTTTCAAGAGGAACCCAAACCACTTTCACCCCGTTCCTCTCATACTCGGCTTCGAGTTCTTTGCTCTGTCCGGCAACTGACATTATGTGCCGGGCGTCAATTGCAAGGAAATTGTTGGCGTAATGGTCGGCGTCCTCCTTGCTGATTCGGATGATTTTCACACCACGTGACTGAAGGAACTCCCTGAAGCCTTTTCCTGAATAGGCGGAATCCAGCCGGTAGGTCTTCTCTCCAGTAGACCGCACATACATATCCATCGTCAGATAGTTGATGTCATTTATATCCTCTGCGTCATAGCGGTTGAAGCACATAGTGCAGAGGTCCTTGTCAATCACGTTGAAATATGTGTCAAGGTGCATCTGATACTGGTCTTTCCATCGCTCCCTCACTACCACTACGGTATCGTGGATAAAACAGTCATTTTCAAGGAGTTCGTCGATAGCCTTCTGATTGGTCCTCAGTCCCTGCCCGATGAGGCTGATTGTCCCGAACGGGATGTAATCACCGCCTTCAAGGTGGCTGTCCTGGCCATTGATACGGTAAACTGCCGGTTCGCCGAGCTGTTCATAGCAGGCTTCGATGATATCGACCTCAGGGGCTCTCTGGCTCGAATTCATCCTGCACAGTATATGACCTTTCGGGGTGGTTATGCTCTGATCTCTGAGGAAATACATGTTCATGAGTGGGTTGTGTATGTACTTGGCCTCGAATCCGGTGTTGATGCCGGACTTCCTGAGCATGACGGTAGGCCTGTTGATTATGATGCGTACCAGGTCGGAATTGCTCATCGAGGCAAGCACCTGCTGCTTGTATGAGGCTTGAGCCTCCCTCTCTCTGCGGGGCAGACTTCTTACATTATAAAAAAGGGATGCCTCGGCAAGGGAAACGAGTCTGTCGTGAGGCATGGAAAGAAGGGTGTTTGTCACAGTATATACCGTGCAGCCCTGCTCCTCGAGCATGGAGATATAATTCCTGTGCTCTTCTGAGGCCTTGTCTATGTCAAAGTATCTGTCGTAGAGTCCGGCATCCGGATGAATGACTCCGTCGAAGAGTTCCGTGCCGGGTGTGTACATCAATATCGAGCCGGCTTTGTAATATTCCGCCTGAGGATAGCCGTACACCGACGGTTTTTCCGGAGTGTCCACCGGTTTGTATCCGGAAGCAAGCAGGCAGGCGAAAGCAAGTGAGCTTAAAGAAAGGACTTTGATTTTCATATACTATGACATTTTATTTTCAGTCTAAAGCAAGCAAAAATGCCCCTCACGTGTGTGAGAGGCATTCAGGCGGTGCGGAAGGGGTTCGAACCCTCGACCTCCGGCGTGACAGGCCGGCATTCTAACCAAACTGAACTACCGCACCAGATTTGGTTGCCCCGTCAGGAGCGGATGCAAATATATGAAGATTTTTATTTTCAGCAAAATTTTTTGCTTTTTATTGGTAACTTTGCAGCTGTAAAAATCAATTATTGTTGTTGGAATGTTAGAAAAACAAGTGTATTGCGCACCTCAACTGTATCAGATTGAGCTCGCCCAGGCGGAATCCCTTCTTGCTGATTCCTATAATGATACGTCGAACCTTGAGAACCCGGTATTCCAGGAGACATGGGATATGTAGCAGCTATGAAGAGACATTTTTTACTTGTTGCGGCCGCTGCCGTATTGCTTTCCGTTGCCGGATGTGTCAAGTTCATGCCGGAAGAGCCGTCTTCCATAAGCGGGCAGGAGGAAATATCCATAGATTATAGTGCTCCGTCATATTCAGCCGGATTCTATTCCGAAGAGCCGGAAACGAAGACTTATGTCGGGACGGACAACAAACTGTATTGGAATGAGAATGATAGAGTGGCAGTATTCGCAGGAACGTCCGAGAATCTGCAGTATGTCTTCACCGGCAAGACGGGGGACTGTTCGGGTACACTGCATAAGATAGCCACGGAAGACCAGACCAGAAAAGCGGCTTCACTGTCCGCGAACTACGCCGTCTATCCGTACAGCTCAAACATAACGATAGGCAATAATGAGACTATTGCCGTAACCCTGCCTCAGACGCAGACCTATGTCAAGGACGGATTCGGACTGGCTTCCAACACTATGGTGGCAGTCACCGACGGAACGCAGGACAATACTTTCGCATTCAAGAATGTCGGAGGCTATCTTGTCCTCAAACTTTATGGAGACTTGAGCGTCAGCTCTGTCACGATTTTCGGAAATGACGGGGAGAAACTCTCGGGCGAGGCAAAGATCAGTGCATCGTACAGTTCGGCTCCGACCGTTACTATGAGTTCTGATGCGAACACAAGCGTAACCATAGACTGCGGCTCAGGCGTCAAGTTGGGCCAGACGGCCGCAACGGCTACGGAATTCTGGTTCGTACTGCCGCCTGTGACCTTCAGCGACGGCTTCACGGTGCAGGTTACCGATACCAACGGCAAGACTTTCTCCAAATCAAGGATCGTAGGCGGCAGCATAGTCCGCAACGGCATCCGCGAGGTCAATCCTTTCCAGATCATAACAAAGGCAGGTCAGTTCGTCCGCACGTCGGCGGCGGAGCAGACCATAGATTCCGATGCTGTCCAGGAAATTATTAAAGATTACGGATATGATGATATTCCGGAACAACTTGTCGATCTGGGCTTGAAACTCATAGCTAAGAACGGAGATATCAAGTTGAACCGCATAGTGTATACTACAACCGACCGCGACGGCAATATTGTCGAAGCGTCCGGAATGGTCTCATATCCTGCCAACCGTACAAAGGTTTACAGCAAAATACTCAGCGTCCAGCATTATACTGTGGATATCGTTGAGGCTCCGTCAATAGTTGATGTGCCGGTAGAGATGATGACAGCATTCAAGGAGGGCAATCAGATTGTAGTGGAGTCCGACTACCTTGGATACGGCATAAGCCGTACAGCTGACCTCCAGCATCCTTATATGCACAACAAGCTTACGGGTACAGTCTGTGCTGACCTTATCGAGGCCGCTCAGGATTTCCTGGCCCAGAAGAAGGGATGGAGCCCTTCTTCCGTGACCATCGATATGGTCGGGGCTTCGCAGGGGGGAGCCGCATCCATATCATTGCTCGAGGAGGTGGAGAGACGCATCAACGCCGGAAAGAAATGGGCTGTAGGCAAGGTGACAGCGGCTTCGGGACCGCATGACCTGATGGCATTCCTTGATACTTTCAGGGCGAACCCTGATGCCGGAAACCTTCGTGTCGAATTCCTGATGTACGCTATCAGAGGCTTGGACTACGGTGACAAACTGAACCTTGATTTTCACAATATTTACGCTCCTGAAGTATTTACCAGCGGTGCTTTCGACAAGCTTGGCAAGACCCAGGTCAACAGTTGGGACAATCTGGTGGGGAGAAATCTCAGGAAAGTCCTGCACCCGGATTTCTTCGTCGAAGGATTCAACAACAATCCTGACATCCTCAAGTTGATGTCCAGCATCAAAAGAAATTCGACAATCAATTACAACGGAGCGTACAAGAAAAAGATTGTGCTATACCACGCCAAAGGCGATGACACTGTTCCGTATGCCTGCTCATCGAACGCAAAGAATGTGTGGGGCTGCACTTTGGAGAACGAGTATGATTTCTCGGGGCATGATGACAGTTGCATAGAATTCTATGTCAAGTACATCATAGACTATTATGACCCCGGATTCCTTAACTTTACGCCTGGAATCATCTGGAGTCTTGTCAAGAATCTGCTGTAGTTGAGAACGAAAAACAATCAGATGCCGTCCTGGACTAGTGGTGCCAGGACGCGCATTCCTGTCTTGCCTATCTGACGGGCAAGAGAGTTGAGCTCCGCCTTCTTGGCGTTGCGCTCCGCGTGCCTCTGCTCGGCGTCCTCCTCTCCGAATCCGGCCTGACGCATCAGCATATCACTCTGCTTTGCAATTCTGAGCTCAAGCAGAAGCTGCACGTAGCATATCATATCGAAGAATACCTCCGGCTCAAACTGCTCTTTGACGCTCAGCAGATATTCTCCTGCCTTTGTGTCTGAAAAATTGCCGGTGCGGATAGCAGCCCGGGTCTGGATGTCATTGCTTATGCTGTTATCCATCCACTCGTGGATTTTCTTTTCTCCGTAAGTGAACAGGAAAATGAAAAGAGCTATGAAAATGACAATAACAAGGGCCAGAGCGACCATAGGATTCATAAGCTGCTTTGAAAGTATGATGTTGTGAGCGAAGTGGATTGCAACGGACGGAATAATGGAAATTATTATACCGAAAGCATTGTGCAGCTTCTTATATACCAGCAGCAATATGGTCGCGAACAGTGCCGTACATCCCATATGCAAAATGGCGCAGCCGAAACCCCTGACGGCGGCGGTGCCGAAAGCCATATCCGGGTTGAAATAGAAATATATTATGTTCTCCAGCAGGGAGAATCCGCTTCCGATAGCGGCGCCGTAAATAAGGCACTGAGCCATAAAGCGGAATTTACGCTTGACTATCAGCCTCGCCAGGATGAAACCCTTGAATATCTCTTCCACCAGCGGCATCATTGAAACATCCCCAATGGAGGCAGGAATTCCGAGGCACACCGGATTTGTCAGGATGAATGCGATTGCGCACCACATTATTCCGAAAAGAATATTGCGTATGATCAGCTTGAAACGGGCCAGTGCGAAACTGTCCAGCGCTTTGAGCACTATAAGATAAATAACGGTAGGAAGAATGGAAATTAGAAATGAGATCATAGCTGTTTTGAAATCCACACTTTGGGCGTCATCTTCATAATGTCAGAGAAATTGCGGTAGAAGGACTGGAGGTTGCTGTAACCTGAGCGTATGGCGGCCTCTTTGACATTTACCCCGGGGTCTTTACGGACGAGGTCCATAAAATAATTAACCCGGAGCATGTTGATGAATTCCGAAAAGTTCTGCCCTCTGCAGGCGTGTATGCTGTTTGAAAGATATGTTCTGTTGGTGCCCAGCTTCTCTGCAATCGACACGAGAGATGCCGTCGGGTCCAGATAAAGTTCATCTGCAAGTACCTTCCTGATGAGTGCATCGTCTTCAACTCTCTCTCCTGAAGCGGAAGGCTCCGCCTCAATGGTCTCCTCTGCTATTTCGGCAAGTTCTGCGGCTATGGACGAAGTATCCTTCATATAGTAAGTGTGATACCCCACCATGAACTGCAGGATGGAAAGGAAGACTGCGAACACTATCTGGACAGGTAATACCGATGTCGCACCGTCCGGTAGCAGCAGCCAGATAAGGAATACCACAATCGTGATTATCATAAAGATGAGAACCTGGCTTATATCATCGGAAGAGGCATCGCTGCTTGTATCATATAGTTCGGCAAGACGTCGGTTGTATCTGCGTACGGATATTATTGACCAGACCGTGATGACGGCAATCTGTATGCACAGGAAAATGGTGAAGAAAACGGTGTCGGTGTAAGGGACGAAAAGGAATGATGGAACCAGTGACAGCCAGTCCCACTTGGTTATTCCTTCCGGAGCTGTATTCTGGCGGACCGCCAGATGATACATAGGAAAGATGAAAAGCACGAATCCTTCCATGTAGAACATGGTCAGGACGGCCATCAGCATACCGGCGACAATGAACATCTGTACCTTGTTCAGACTTTTCAGAAAGAATATCCTGAAAATCCAGAATAAGGCTATCGCGGCGGGCAATATGTACAGAAACTTGTCCAAGGTAATTCACAAATCAACAAACCGACTACCAAAACTACAAAAAAAATCAAATGTTCACAAAAATCTTTCTCACCTTAACAAATCGTTTGGATTTTATTTTTCGGATGATTTACCTTTGCACTGTCACCGTTCGGGAAACCCGGCGGGAGAGAAAGAAACAAATATTAAATTTTAAATACCATGTACGTAAAGAACACAAATTTTGCAATCTACCTCGGCCTTGCAGCCCTGGTCGGATTCGGCGCAAGCTTCCTTTTCAGCTCTTCCAATTCAGAGAGTTCTCTTCTCAGCGGTGACATCTCAAAGGCCAGCCGTTATAATAATGTCAAGGAGGACCCAGCAATGTCCGCACTTGAGGAAAGGATTCAGAATGATACTGCGTATTTCAAGGATGTCAAGAATACTTTGCTTGTTCTTGGTGTGCGTGTGGATGATATCGAGGATCTCACTGCCAGGACAATAGATTTCTGCGCTGATATCCCCGAGTTCAGAGAAGCTATCAAGACAGTTGTCTCCCTTAATGCCAAAGCATATAACACACGTCAGGCCATAGAACTGGCGAACGGCGGTCTGGAGAAGATTTCTTCAGGAAAGAAAGCTCCGGAATATGAGCAGACCACCAACAATATTTACGTCGGTTTCCAGAAGATCGAGCAGCAGCTTGCAATCGGAAAAGCATTCGTGAATGAGGCAGAAATTTATCTCCAGAATAACGATGGAGAAGAGTGCGAGCAGATATCAAAACTCGTTGCAGATTGGACGGTCTGCTGTATGCAGGACGCAATGATGAACAAGTCCGATAATGATGTCGCATACTGGAATTCAAAGTTCGGTCAGATGACAAACGGGTCAGCTCCTTCTTTGACAAAGGCTTTCAGTGATAAGTTCTCCCAGATACAGATGGCATCAAACTTTGATCTCGGTTCAAACTTTGATCTCGGTTCAAACTTTGACCTTGGCTCGAACTTTGATCTCGGTTCCAACTTTGACCTTGGCTCGAACTTTGATCTCGGTTCAAATCTTGAAGTAGCTTCATTCTTTGATTTCGGTTCCAACTTTGATTTCGGTTCCAACTTTGATTTCGGTTCAAACTTTGATCTCGGTTCCAACTTTGATCTCGGTTCAAACTTTGATCTCGGTTCCAACTTTGACCTTGGTTCCAACTTTGACCTTGGTTCCAACTTTGACCTTGGTTCCAATTTTGTCACCGCGCAGACTATAAAAGAATAAATGGTATTAAAAATAAAGCACTTTGCGTTTATTGGGTTATGGGCAATGCTCATAACCCATAGTCTTATATTAGACGGACAGACTATCTACAAGTATAAAAGTGACAGCGCGTATATCTGTTTCACCAATAAGGGTCAGGCGCAGTATATTCCGCACATTATACGTAAATACGATCTGTCCAGGGATTTGCACAGGAATATTTGGGATGGGTTGCCGTCCCAGATTCCGTTTATGCTTCTGACAGATGTAGCGGATGACGGGAATGC
>JAKSJU010000010.1 GCA_024402095.1 Bacteroidales bacterium
TGGAAGACATTATCGAGACTGTCCTTGGAGACGAAATCGTGGATGAACGTGACGAAGTCGTCGATATGCAGCAACTGGCACTGGACAAGTGGAAGAAAATCCACAAGTCCAGATAAAAGCTATTGTCCCCGAGACTCTTAAATCAAAGGCTCAGCGGTCATAAGTTCCGGCTGCGGGATTCCCATCAATTTAAGGATGGTAGGAGCGACATTGCAAAGAGCGCCGTCCTTGACCGTCTTCACTGAAGGTTCGCCGATTACAATGAACTGCACCTGGTTCAGGGAATGTGCCGTGTTTGGAGTGCCGTCCTCGTTCACTGCATAATCGGCGTTTCCGTGATCTGCGGTGAGAAGGACTACATATCCGTGCTCGAGAGCAGTGGTGACCACATCCCTGACACAGTTGTCAACGCACTTTACAGCCTTGCAGATAGCATCATAGACTCCCGTGTGCCCTACCATGTCCCCGTTGGCGAAATTAAGGATAATCATATCCTCTTTCTCGGTTTTGATAGCCTCCACAAGCTTGCCTGCCACTTCCGGAGCACTCATTTCAGGCTGCAGGTCATAAGTGGCGACCTTAGGTGAGTTCACAAGTATCCTGTCCTCGTTTTCAAACGGAACCTCGCGGCCTCCGTTGAAGAAGAAAGTGACGTGAGCGTATTTCTCGGTCTCTGCGATGCGGAGCTGGCTCTTGCCGGCCTTTGCAACTGTCTCGCCGAGGGTATCCTTGACAATCTCTTTGTCAAACAATATGTGCAGTCCCGTGAAGGATGCATCATAAGGAGTAAGGCAGCAATAATAAAGAGGTAGCGTATGCATTCCCTCCTCCGGCATATCATTCTGGGTCAGGACATTGGTAAGCTCACGCGCACGGTCGTTGCGGAAATTGTAGAAGATTACCGCATCCCCTTCCTCAACCTTGGCAAGAGGCTTTCCTTCCTTGGTGATGACTATAGGCTTGATGAATTCGTCTGTAACCTCAGCATCATAAGATGCCTGAATGCCTTCCAGCGCACTTTCAAACTCAGCTCCCTTGCCGTCCACAAGCATATCGTATGCTTCCTTGATACGGTTCCATCTCTTGTCACGGTCCATAGCATAGAAGCGTCCGCAAACCGTAGCAATCTTTCCTGCTGTGGCAGCCATCTTCTCCTCAAGCTCCTTTACGAAACCGTAACCGCTTCTCGGGTCAGTGTCACGGCCGTCCATGAAGCAATGTACATACACGTCCTCAATGCCGTTCTTCTTTGCCTCTGCAAGGAACTCATACAGATGGTTCAATGAAGAATGTACACCGCCGTGAGAGCAGAGGCCGAAGAAATGAAGTTTCTTGCCGCTCTGCTTTACATAGTCGTAAGCGGCCTTGATCTCTGCATTCTGCATGAGAGAATGGTCGCGGCAGGCCATATTGATTTTCACAAGATCCTGGTAGACCACGCGTCCTGCACCGAGATTCATATGTCCGACCTCGGAATTTCCCATCTGTCCGTCAGGAAGACCTACATACTCACCGCAGGCATTGAGATGTGCCATAGGATACTTCGCCCGGAGGGAATCAATAAAAGGAGCACCCTGGGTATAAATTGCGTTGGAATGATCGTGACGTCCTTCCCCCCAACCGTCGAGGATCATCAAAAGTACTTTTCTGTTCATTTTCTATATTATTTGAGCCCGCGTGCACGAAGGAGTGCAGATGCATCAGGATCCGCCCCGCGGAAATTCTTGTAAAGTGTCATAGGTTCGTCGCTGCCGCCTTTTTCGAGGACATTGCGACGGAAGCTCATAGCAGTTTCCCTGTCAAAGATACCGTTCAGCTTGAAGAGTTCGAATGCATCCTTGTCAAGGACCTCAGCCCAGAGATAACTGTAGTAACCTGCGCTGTACCCGCTGCTTCCGAAAATATGGTTGAAATACGTGCTGCGGTAGCGTGGGATAATCTCGGATACAAGTCCCATTTCTTCGCAGACCTTCTTCTCGAATGAATCCACGTCAATGCCCTCGATACTGGTCAGTTCATGCCATTTCATATCAAGAATGCTGGCTGCACAGAGTTCACCGGTTGTGAACCCCTGGTTGAAGTTGGCTGCAGCCTGAACCTTTGCCACGAGTTCTTCAGGAATGACCTCCCCGGTCTGATAGTGGAATGCGTAAGTAGCAAGCACCTCCGGCTCGAACGCCCAGTTCTCATTGATCTGTGACGGGAGCTCGACAAAATCGCGCTTGACGGAAGTGCCGCCCGTGGAGCGGTAAGTGCACTGGCTCAGCAGTCCGTGAAGGGCGTGTCCGAACTCGTGGAACATAGTCTCAACCTGATCGATGTTGAGAAGTGAAGGGCTGTCTTCGGTAGGCTTGTTGAAATTGCCGACGTTGACGATTACCGGACGTATGTTCTGTCCGTCTGCGGTCTTGTACTGGTTTACGAAGTTTGTCATCCAGGCGCCTGCCCTCTTGGTATCGCGAGGATAATAATCGGTGATGATTACTCCTATGAGAGAGCCGTCCGCATCTGTAACCTTGAAAGCCTCGCACTCCGGGTTGTAAAGAGGAACGTTCTCAATCTTCTCGAAGTTGACACCGTACAGACGTGAGGCGTTGTTGAACACACCGGCGCGTACGTTCTCCATCTTGAAGTACTGCATCACCTCGCTCTCATCCAGGTCATAACGTGCCTTGCGCACTTTCTCAGCGTAGTACATGTAATCCCATGGCTCGATCTTGTGTCCTGCCATCTTTTCCATATCGCGTATTTCTTCCTTGGCGCGAGCCATGGCTGCGTCCATTATTCCTGCAAGGAACTCGTCAACAGTCTTCGAATCTCCCGCCATCTTGTCGTGAAGAATCATAGCTGCCGGAGTCTCATATCCGAGGATGTGTGCCTTTTCGATACGAAGTTCCATTATACGGAGCACGTTAGCCTTGTTGTCTTTTTCATCTCCGTTATTTCCTCTGAGAGAATATGCCTTGAAAACTCTCTCGCGAAGGTCACGGTCCTCTATGGAAGCCATCTTGTCATAATAGTTGGCTACCGAGAATCCGAACTCGGCCTTGAATGCATTGCTCTGGTCCAGGAGGTTGTTTCCGAACACAAGAGCAAGGGATGAGAGTTCTGTGTTGATGGCCTTCAGCCTCTCCTGCTGCTCTGCAGGAAGAGCGATACCGTTGTCCACAAAACCGTTGTAACAGTTCTTGAGAAGCATCTGCTGCTCCCTGGTGAGTCCGCTCTGGTCTGCATTGTATACCTTCTCCACGCGAGCGAAAAGGTCAGGGTTCATAAAGATATTGTCACTGTGAGCTGACACGAGAGGCATCGCCTCCTCCACGATTGCATTGAGAGACTCTGTCGCATCACTTTCACTGATGTTGAAAAGGACATTGGATACCTTCTCGAGGGTCATTCCGCTGGCATCGAATGCAGCGATTGTGTTTTCGAAGGTCGGATCCTCAGGGTTGTCGATGATAGCCTGGATCTCAGCGTTCTGCTGAGCGATGCCTTCCTTGATTGCCGGGAGGTAGTCAGCCTCTGAAATCTTGTCGAACGGAGGGATTCCGTAAGGTGTGTCCCACTCCTGAAGGAATGGATTCTGACTCTGGTTTGAACAAGCTGTAAGTGCGATTGCCATAGCAGCGATTGTTAATACTCTTTTCATTATGCTTATTATTTACTGATTACAATGTATGTAGGATAATGGTCGCTGTATCCGTTTATGAACTTCCCGCCCGAGAATGTCCTGAACGGTGTCCCCTTATATTTTCCGGACTGCTGGGTCATGAAATCCTTCTTGAAGATATTTCCGTAATACCCTGCGGCATTCGACCGTATCCTGAGCCCTCCCTTCGGTGCGACTGCAAGATTCCTGTTCACAAGAATGATGTCGAAGATATTCCATTCACCCTTGTACTCAAGAGAGCCGAAACCGTCCTTGAGCATTACGTAGAAAGGAGAAAAGAAATCCTTGTCCGTCACGTCCTTGATTTTCTCCCTGCCGTGCAGCCAAACTTTCTGACTGTCATTGATCGGATCGTCATTCATGTCTCCCATTACGACTATTTTGATGCCGGGATATTTATTCTGCATTTTCTGTGAGTGTCGGTAAATGATATCGGCTCCCACGCAGCGGGTGTCTGTGCCCTTCCCTCCGATCCTGGAAGGGAGGTGTGCCACATAGAATGCAAACTCTTCACCGGCAATCTTTCCGTGGACCATCAGGATATCCCTCGTGCGGAAAGAACGCTTGTCCGCCTCACTTATGTCCATCTTGACATTTGCGTCCCTGTCAAACGAGAAAGGGATGCTTTCGCTGTCCAGATAAGTGAATTCCTTCGGATTATACAGCAGGGCCACGTCAATGCCGCGAGGGTCGGGTCCCTCTTTGTGGACATATCTGTAACCCGCCTTTGCTATCTCAGGCTGGGAAACGAGATCCTTGAGTACGCGCGCGCTTTCAACTTCCGCAAGGCCCAGAACACTGTGGAAGCGTCCGTTTTCGTCCGCCATAGCCTTGATGACAGAGGCGATATTGTGGAGTTTGCAGCGGTATTTGTCCTCCGTCCACTCATTCTTTCCGTCAGGGAGGAACTCTTCGTCATTTGCGTGCGGGTCATCATAGATATCGAAAAGATTCTCCACGTTGTAGAACCCTATGACATACTCCTTCCCAACCTTCTTGGATGCCGATGCCGGCATGCAGAGGAGAAGCGAGACAGCTATTGTAAACAGTATTTTTTTCATACGGAAAGCCTGATAAACTAATCTTGTAAAGATAATTATTTTTGGCGATTGAAGCAATTGTTATATATTTGCAAAAGATGTTATACAAAATGGAAACTACAAGGACAGTACAGACAGCTTTCAGATTTACTCCCGACCTTGTGGAAAGGCTGAAAAAAAGGGCGCGCAGGGAGAGGACCAGCGTGAACGCATACGTCGAGAAGGTGCTCGAAAAGGATCTCGGTACCGATGAGGACAGGTATGAAGCCCTCTACAGGGAGATTGCAAAGGTCAAACTCCAGAAGAATCCTGCTCTGACGGAGCCCCTTGAAAAACTCAGGGGATGCGTTCATTTTACAGAGGAAGAAATAAATTCAGACGAACGGCTTAAATACCTTTGGAACAAATGAAAATTTTCTTGGACACAAACGTATTGATTGACTTGATATGTGAGCGCGAAGGTTATCCCCTCGCGCGTAAAATCTTTGAAAAGTACCAGAATAAGGACCTCTCAGGAATATATGTATCATATCTGACAATAGCCAATTCGGCCTTCATTTTTAAAAAAGGCCGGCGGATGGATGATGTCAGAGTTTGCATAAACAACTTGATGCACATCTGCTGCGTACTCCCGATGAACGATACGCAGATCTATGATGCCTTGACTTGCAAGTCCCCGGACTTCGAGGACAGCCTGCAGATAATGTGCGCCGAGCAAAAAGAATGTGACGTCATCCTTACGAACAACGTCACACACTTCAGAGGCTTCACGGATATCCCGGTCCTCACCCCCGCGGACTTCCTGTCACACGCATCTTCAACCCCCGCAAGACTATAGGTCTCTGGATCCCTTGTCATCCCAGATATGACCGACCGGGGATTTGTAACTCGGGTCGATGTCATACCGAACCGTATGTTCATCTTCCTGTTTGCCGATATATCTTTCGACTGACAATTTGAAATAGGAGCCTTCCGGCGCGGTGTATGGAGCATCTTTGGTCTTTGAAAGAATATCTTTGTATGTTGCTACCGCCTGACTCTCGCTGGAAAAATCCGTGTTGACATATTTGTCGGTTTCCGCAGAAATCCGACTGAAATCAGAGGTCCCGAAAGATCCGCCAATCCAACGGACTGACGTTCCCACCCTGTAATAAGGAGGGAAGTCGTTATCTGCTTTCTTGCAGGATATAGCGGATAAAACGAGCAGTGCAGAAGCGATGATTGTAAAAAATCTTTTCATTTCTAAAATGTTTATGTATTAGTAAGTAAAATTCACTCTCCTGTCTCACGCACAGGTCTAGTTCCACCAGAAGGCTTCGGATGCAGGATCGGCAGCCTCCACCGTGTTCTCTATATCATCTGGAAGGTTGTGGAACAGATCCAGGCCCGTCATGGATTCAAGCTTATCTATCGAAACCACATAATCCTTGAATTTCGTCCCCTTCTCATACAATTTGTGTTCGAAGTAGAAAGCACAGCCCGTATATATCCCTCCGGACAACCTAAGAAGCGCCTTATAGAACGCCTTGGGCACAGTTACGCGCTTGTCGTCATTGTCCAGGACATATCTTGTGTTTTCTCCGGGCAGGCATCCTGTCACGACATAAAGGGTGTCGGTTTCATAATCCTTCGCCCAGACCCTGATTTGGTTCTCGAGATCCGACCACACACCTGAATTGAAATCCAAGGCTCCGTCTGTACCTTCGGTGCAAGCGAGTTGCGGAGCAATGTTCACTCCATAGAATGTCTTCTTGTTGGCTTCGTATGCGAGTCTGTCGGCAGAAGGGAGCTGGTGTCCACGAGCGAAATAGCCGCCTTCGGGTTCACAGGAGGCTTCTACGTGGTTGTATGTCGACTTGATGACGGGCTGCTCTTCGCGGGACAGGAGAGGATCCAGATCCCAACTATCCGTCCTCGACCCATAGCCTATGGTCTTTCTTGTCAAAGGATATGCCACCCACAATGCCGTGAGATTCTTCTTGTCAAAGAAAGTCGAATTGTTGCGGGATATTTGCGAGCCTATCTTCATTCCGTGATGAAGGAAAACAAAGCCGTCCTTCGCTTCCGAGGCAGGGAGTTCCATCCAGCCGGCATTCGAATAGTCCGCCTTGAAATCAGAATATACCGGAGGAAGAGGAGACCCTTTCTCGTGGCTTACATAATAAGCTGGAGCATCTGCAGAGCCTGCCTGCGGCTCGCCGCGGTATTCTGAACGGACCGTGCAAAAAGTCAGGATATCGCCTTCTTTCAACCCCAAAGAAGAGAACGACTTGTCATTTATAGAAGACTTGGCTTTTGTCAGACCGTAGATAAACAGTTCACCGGTATCATCCTTGACATAGAAATCCCCGTATTCCATGCTCTCGATTGAGGTGATTACAGACTTGATTGTATACCAGGCAAGGGTATTCACATCTTTTTTGAAGAACTCGGCGATAGAAACGGTCACGGGGCTGGCAGGGCTCTGTTTGACGGTTACTTCGACTGATTTCACATCATCGCGCAGGCTGAACTTCACGATTCCTGTCCTTTCAAGATACTGCTCGTTCTCAACAACGGACAAAGTTATCTGCTGCGCCGAGTCCGAACCCTTTCCTTGAGATGGGGAGACCGATATCCAACTGGAGGGAGAACACCACCAGTCCTTTGATGATTTCAATGACACGGTCAACGTACCGCCTTTCTCATCGATAGTAAAAGAATTCAGTGCCACACTTATTTCTCCGGCCTTGACCGGAACATCACCTCCACCACCTGAATCAGGTGTGGTCTTCGAGCATCCGGCAAAAAAAACGCCCAAAGAGATCAAGATGAAAACAATACCTATTTTACGCATAACAATTAACTCATAAATTTAGAATTAATCGCGAGAATATCCAAAGATCATATTCTAAAAAACTGCCGGAAAGTTGCGGCGCAACTCCTCGGCAGTCATATTTTCAAGAGATTTCCTTAAGGCTTATTTAACAACCAGCTGCTTGGCATTCCAGAAGTTCAGCTGTTTCGTGCTGTTATAAAGGCCGGGATTGGTTGTGAATTCAACGGTTGCCCCTTCCTTTGCCTGAGCATAAAAGTATATCTTGTTGTCGTTGAATTTTCCTGAAGACTGGGCATAAAATGCAATCTTGGTGGTTCCGTCAGTGATTTCGCCATTGTTCCCAACCTTGGAGTACTTGATGTCAACATCCTTTGAAAGGGTTCCTCTGACAGTCACATACCTGCTGAGGTAGAGGTCATAATTATCGAAGAGATTCTGCACGGTAAGGACTGTCGGCTTGGGAGCATCTCCCTTGGTAACCTTAGCAAGTTCATAATTAAATGATGATGCTTCAGGAAGCTTGCTGTATGAGTAACCCTCTCCGTAAACACGGCCGCTTACGTGGTCGCCGACAACGAGTTTGCAGTTGCTGTCATAGATAAGGAGGCCACGGCGCCTGTTGGATTCGACACCGCTTTCCTCACTGTCCTCTATAAAGAAATTGCTGCCATTGACATAAGTGACAACTGCGTCCTCAAGAATCACGTCGAAAGAAGCCCTTGCCTTGCTTGTTCCGGGGGCAACAGCATCGGAAATTGTTCCGATGTTTCCTTTTACAGGCATCGAGCCGAGCTGCTTGATCTGTACGGGGAATTCTGTCTTGTCCTTGCCCTTGGTAGCCAGGAACACTACAGATCCTGAACGGGTTACATCGTTGGGATTCTCCTGAGCGGAAACGGTGAATGTAAACTCATTTCCCTTGGAAGTGAAGCCGTCAATATTGAGCCAATCACTCTGAGACTCATAAGTCAAGCTCTCATATCCATCTGCCATCTTGAGTTTCACATCGACGCTTCCGGCCATTTTGCCGACAGTATTGCTGCCGTCCTCTGAAAGAATCAACGCCTTCTGCAGCTTGATGACAGAAGCATCCACGAGTTCATAAGTTCCGTTGTAAAGTGAGCAAGGGCCCTGCACGGTAACAACGTCACCGACTGCGATGTTCAGCGCGCTCCAATTGTAACTTCCTGATGCATCGACTGTACCGTAGATGTACATTATATCACCGTTCTCATCCTTGAGATACCAGTTTCCATAAGTGGTGCTGGAGATCGTAGTGCAGGTGCCCTTGATCCTAACTGTTGAACCGACAGCGGCCTCGGCCTCCTTGACGGAAATTACAGGTACGTCAACAGCACCGGCAATCTGTGCGACTACGATGTTCTGAATCTTATCCCCAACCTTTATAGCAAGATTGGAAATATGGCTCTCCTCTGTCTGATTGGCAGTGAAAGTAATGGTAGAAGAACCGGCAGAACCACTTCTTGGACTGATTTCCACCCAATTGTTGGCCTTGGTATCAAGTACGCTGACCTCGATTTTGGGAGTAACCACACCTTTCTCGTCGTCAAGATATTTTTCGCCGTCTATAGTGGTGGGGATATCAAGAGTCCAGGCATCTGTCGCATTCACCATTACGGTAGCTGAACCACCGACAGAGGGAATGGTTATATAGGACTGTGAAATCTGGAGTTCGGCCAGCTGTGCAGGCTGATTCTCTTTCGTACATCCGATTGCCAAAGCGCAAACGGTTGCAAGCGCCGTCAGAATATTTTGAATTTTCATATTGATCGGATTTTATTAATTAAACAAATATTTGATACCTACTGAAGCATACCAGCACTGGCCGATACCGTGGTTCGGAACGAATGTCTGGGTTGATCCGCTAATTGAAGCAGGCGTTGAGAATGTTGCGAATCCTTCATCATCAGCCCCCTCATATTTGAGGATACGTGCATCGGTACCGATAGCAGGATTGAGGTACTTGCTTACTCCCCAACTTGAATTGAAGAGGTTGAGAAGGTTCTTCACGTCAAGGCTGAGCTGTATGATATTGCGGTTCTTCTCACCGTTTCCGAGCTTGAAGTCATGCTTGTAGCTGAAGTCAATTCTATGAACCCATGGAGAATATACGCTGTAACCCTCTGCATACTGTCCCTGATGCTTGCTGAGATATGGATCATTATGCACGAAAGCCATGAAACGGTTTGCATCATCAGTAGAGACGAATCTGAACTGGTTGTTAGCGACCTCCTGATCTGTAGGAACATAGATTGCATCATAGTTGTAACCGTCACCATTCATATCATTTGTTGTCATATATGAATAGTTGTATCCGCCTCTCCAAGCCTCATAGATGAGACTGAAGTGGTTGCCGGACTTGTCGTGATGTGTAGCGGATGCTACGACACGGTCAGGAGTTACATACTGTGAGTTGTGGAGTTTGATATTGTTAGGACCCTCGGAAGTAGGAACATATGTGAATGCTGACTCAGCGGCTGAACCAGGCATACCTGTGATTTCCTTGCTTGCAGTATGGGTATATGCAGCCATGAGGCTGAGTCCCTCAACAGGAGTCATGTTAACTGTGATGTTTGCAGAATAACCGTAACCCTTGTTTGTGTTTTCAAGAACAAATGCCTTTGTTCCACTTCTGAATGATGAAGGATAAATAGGGCGATTGTCAACACCGTTGAATCTTGCGAATCCGTTTACAGGAAGAATGCTCCAGTCAGAGATGCATACTCCGTTGATTGTCTTGTTGAAGATACCCTCGGCACTGATAGTGAACGGGAATGAAGTAGGGAATGCATAATCGATAGCGAGGGATGTCTTCCATACCTGAGGCATCTTGAAGTTAGGATCAACAGCAGAAATAGAAGAAGGAACTGTGCCATCCTCAGGCTTGATGGTTGATGGGTAACCAAGGCCGATAAGCTTATTATAAAGAGCGGAGAGAGAAGCCCTTCCGTTAGAATCAGTTACAAGGCCTCCCTTGAACTGGTCCATATCGATATACTTTTTCCCGTCCTTTTCGATAATTGCTCCTGAATAACCTTTTGGAACAACTGTATTTCCATTAAGTTGAGCCTGATACTGAACCATACCACCGTTTGAAGGCATGTTGGTGAAGAATACGAGAGGCAGACGGCCGCTGAAGAGTCCGGTACCACCGCGAACCTTGAGGCTCTTGTCACCGAGAACATCCCATACGAATCCGACGCGTGGAGAGACAGTAACATTTGATTTTGGCCACCTTCCGGTATCTATATGTCGAGCATCACCTCCTGCTGTATAATAATCTAAATTAAGGATAGCATTGTTTGTTTTGAGGTCTTCATTATTAAAGAACAAACCGTCAAAACGAATGCCATAGGTAAGCTTGAAGTTATCGTTAATTGACCACTCATCCTGACCGTAAAGTCCCGCTTTGTAGAATTGCACTCGTGCAGCTGGAGCCAATTCTCCATCGTAGCCATATGTAAGGTCTACAATTTCTGGAGTCTGATTAAATACATCAGCAACAGACATCCCTTCAGCCCAATTATATCTATAGTAACCTGATCCGTTTCTCATATAAGCATTGTCAGCGAGCTGATACTCGAAGCTGACGCCTCCGGTAATCTTGTGGTTACCCTTGTACCAGGTAAGGTTATCCTTTGCATTGATGACCTTATTGTGCACTGCATTAT
The DNA here is from genome assembly GCA_024402095.1 of Bacteroidales bacterium. Classification (GTDB taxonomy): domain Bacteria; phylum Bacteroidota; class Bacteroidia; order Bacteroidales; family UBA932; genus Cryptobacteroides. The sequence continues at coordinate 11,221 of JAKSJU010000010.1, forward strand.
TCCATGTGAAGAGCTCGTATCCGAGTGCAATATAGTTGTCTCCACCTTTTGTAATGTCAATGAAAGGGAACTCATCAGAATTTGTTCCGCGGATATCGTCAAGCTTCGAATATGTTGCGATGAACTGATTAGAAAGCTCGTTGCTGATACGGCTGTTCAAATCAAATGAGAGGGAATGAACGAGATTGTTCATTGAATACATGGAATTCGCATACGACATTGAATTTTGCGATGTCCTGCCACTAACCATTCGGGTACCGCCATCCATTGAAGTAGCGTTAGGAGAATTCCAAGCCTTATTCAGGGTGTAGTTGTAACGGACAGCAAGTTTGTGCTTGTCATTGATGTTCCAGTCAATGCGGGCGAGGAGCTTGATGTTACTCTCGTTAGCAGGAAAATCGGTGTAGGATCCTGTATTATAACCATATGTACTCTTTACATAGTCAGAAACAGCCTGCAAATCTGAAAGCTTAGCACGAGATACATAATTATTGGCATCTGCCTTGCCATCTTCAGATCCTCTCCAGCGGTTGGCAATTGTAGGAACCTTTGCATATTCAGCATTCACGAAGAAGAAGAGCTTGTTCTTGATGATTGGTCCGCCGAGCGTGAAACCGTAGGTTGTACTGCGGTCAGTTGCACGGGCTCCGGAAATCTGCTCTCCATCCACTGCATCACCGCGCATGTTCTCATTGCGGTGATAGATGTATGCAGAACCCTTGAATGTGTTGGTACCTGACTTGGTGATAGCATTTACACCACCTCCGATGAAGTCGGTCTGACGTACGTCGTAAGGAGAGATGACAACCTGGAGTTCCTCGATGGCGTCGATTGAGATAGGATTGCCGCCTCCAGGAAGGTTTTCGCTAAGACCGAAGTTGTTGTTGAAGCTTGCTCCGTCGACTGTGAAATTGGCTGTACGTCCGTCAGAACCAGCGAAGCTCATCCCGTTTCCTCCGTATGGAGAAAGTCTGGTCACGTCAGTGATGCTTCTGCTGACTGTAGGGAGCGCTGTAATCTGCGAGTTGTTGATGTTGGTTGCAGCACCGGTCTTCTCGGTTGAGAACCTGGAAGCAGCCTCCGAGATCACAATAGCCTGCTCGAGCATCTCGCTGTCATCCCTGAGGGCGACGTTGAGAGCATAAGGCTCTGCGAGGATAAGAGTGACGTCAGTGTAGGTCACAGTCTGATACCCGAGACAATCGACCTTGATCTGGTAAGGGCCGCCCGGGCGCATACCGTTGATGAAGAACTGACCTTCTTCATTGGCTACAGCATAGTACTGCGAGCCTGAAGGAGTGTGAACAGCAACGACCGTAGCACCGGGGATTGACTCTCCCTTGGAGTCTGCGATACGACCGTTCATAGAGGATGTCGTTATCTGCGCGTAGGCAGAAACAACAAAAGCCATTGCTGCCAGTGACGACAGCAGGTACTTAAACAGTTTGTTCATAATGATAAATATGTAACTAAAAATTTTATGGTTTTCCTCGCGATAAACAACTCACAAAGTTACTTTTATTGGGTGGTTACATAAAGCCAAGTTATTAACAAGTTATTAACAATTTTTAATGCGAAAATATATTCATATCTTTGCGGTAGAAATTCAGGTGGACAGATTTGAATGCTTGCAACCACCTCTAAAAAATGCTAAAAATGAAAAATACTTATCTCTTCACTTCAGAGAGTGTCTCTGAAGGGCACCCGGACAAAGTTGCAGACCAGATTTCAGACGCGATTCTCGATGAGTTCCTGCGTCAGGACCCCGAGTCAAAAGTAGCCTGCGAGACATTCTGCACTTCCGGACTAGTCATTGTAGGCGGAGAAGTCACCTCGGAGCATGCATACGTCGACATTCCTCAGGTCGTGCGCAAAGTCATTTCCCGCATCGGCTACACAAAGGCGGAATATGGCTTCGACGCTTCTTCCTGCGGAGTCATCTCGACCATACACGAACAGAGCGCGGACATACACCGCGGAGTCGTTCGCGACAATCCTGAAGACCAGGGAGCCGGTGACCAGGGAATGATGTTCGGTTATGCCTGTAAGGAAACGGCAGAGTATATGCCTCTTGCACTTGCCCTGTCTCACAAGATGCTTCAGATTCTCGCCGACATACGCCACAACCATCCGGAAAAGATTTCATATCTGAGACCGGATTCAAAGGCCCAGTTCACGATTGAATATGACGCACAGACCGGAAAGCCGCTCCGCGTACATACCATCGTCCTGTCAACACAGCATGACGATTTCGCATCGGATACTGTCATGCACGCAAAGATTGAGAGGGACATACGGGGAATCGTCATCCCGGAACTCATAGCCGGCCTGCCGGAGGAAACGGCCGGGCTGTTCGGAAACGACTTCATCCTTCACGTGAACCCTACAGGGAAATTCGTGATTGGCGGGCCTGCAGGTGATACAGGCTTGACAGGAAGGAAAATAATAGTTGACACATACGGAGGCCGCGGCGCACACGGTGGCGGAGCCTTCTCCGGCAAAGATGCATCGAAGGTGGACCGCAGCGCCGCATACGCCGCACGCTACATTGCCAAAAATATGGTTGCAGCCGGCGTAGCCGAGGAAATGCTCGTACAGGTATCATACGCCATCGGCGTCGCCAAGCCGGTCAGCATTTTCGTAAACTCCTACGGCACCGGCATAGTTTCCGATACTGAAATCGCCGAAAGGATAGGATGCCTGTTCGACCTGCGCCCTGCCGCCATCACCCAAAAGTTCGGGCTCAAGAAACCTATCTTCGAGCCTACTGCCGCCTATGGTCACATGGGCCGCAAACCATACGTAGAGAACGGCCTACAGTTTTTCCCGTGGGAACTTCTTGACTCAGTGGAACTCATACGCAAGTCTTTCAACATATAAAATATGAGCAAGGTTGGAATTTTGTCGGCATTTCTGCTGTTATTTGCAGTCGGATGTTCAAAAAGTGCCGCTGACTGGACTGAAAAGGAGAAAGCCCTTATCCATGGCGGTAATGACGTGATGAGAGTTCTCACCATAGACAACCCTGAAGACACAGCCGTACTGAGAGGATCTGCATCCTGGCTTTCAACGGATGACATACTCTCAAAGGAATATTCCCGCCTCGCCGGAAAGATGATTTCGACCGTTACTTCCCCTGAGCAGGACGGAGTCGGCATAGCGGGTCCCCAGGTGGGCATATCACGGCGCATAGTCGCAGTGCAGAGGGTGGACAAGGAAGGGGAACCTTTCGAAGTCTATCCGAACATCTCCATCGTCGGGACGAGAGGAGACAAGGTATCCGGTCCGGAAGGCTGCCTTTCCGTTCCGGGCAAGAGGGGTGAAGTCAGCAGATACCGCGACATTGACATAAAATACACTTCTACTGAAAGCCTTCGTGATACGGTGGAACACATCGAAGGGTTCACCGCAGTCATATTCCAGCACGAGATAGACCATCTCGTCGGAATTATTTATTCCGACAAAGCTGACAGTGTCACAATAGAGGAATAATCAGACTTCTGTCCAGTGGATACGGACACCGCTGCGTTCCATCCCGCGGAACCAGGTCATCTGGCGCTTCGCGAACTGATGGATGGCTATTGCAAGTTTTTCCCGCATTTCATCATAAGTCAGTTCACCCCGGAGATATAGTGTGACGAATTTATATTCGAGTCCGTATGATATCAGCGTCTCCTCCGGAACACCGGAGTCTAGCAGACCGCGTATCTCCTCCACCATGCCTTCCTTAAGCCTCGCATCAAGACGCGAGTCTATTCTGGCGTTCCTGGTTTCCCTGTCCACCAGGGTCCCGATGAAGTACGTTTCCCCCACCTGTGGGTCAGCGTCATGACGGGGTCGGGCTGCCGTTTCCTGAGAATCAGGGGAAAAGTCACCGGCAGCCCAATCCCCGTCAGGACGCCTTTCGCTAAGTGGGATGTTCGAGCGGAAATCGTAATCGCGTGCGATTGAATTGATGTAAAGACCGGTACCACCGCAGAGAATAGGGAATCTGCCACGGGCCCTTATATCAGACACAGCCGCCTCGAAATCTTCTTTGAAGCGGAACACATTGTATTGAGTCCCGGCATCGGCGATATCTATCAGATGATATGGAACTTCGCCATATTCAGCCAGATCCTTTCCCGTGCCTATGTCCATACCGCGGTACACCTGGCGCGAATCAGCGGAAATAATTTCACAGAAAGGCCCGGAGCCGCCATGCAGAGCGGACAATTCGCTCGCGAGTTTCACGGCAAACCGGGTCTTTCCCGATGCCGTAGGACCAAGTACGCAAATCATGCCTAGAGAAGATTTTTCTATCTTCCCGTAAAGCTCAGCAACATCGATTGCTTCAGGAGCCGGAAGTTCTGTGAATATTGTTTTTGACATTATCGTCGGATCAACCGCGTTCCATCTCCCTGCGGATATCTTTCTCTTTGATGGACTCCCGTTTGTCGAATTCTTTCTTTCCTTTCGCCAGGGCTATTACCAGCTTGGCATAACCTTCATCAGAGATAAACATCTTGACAGGGATAATCGTAAGACCCTTTGTCTTGTTCTGCTGGAACAGATGTCTCAGTTCCTTGGCTGTCAGGAGCAGCTTGCGGTCCCGCAGCGGTTCGTGGGCGCCCCACCTGGAAGCCCAGAAATACGTCGCCACATTCATTCCACGTACATAAAGCTCCTTTCCTGAAAAATAGCAGTATGCATCCTGGAGGGACACTTTCCCGGCACGGATCGACTTGATTTCAGTGCCCACAAGCACGATTCCGGCAGTATAAGTCTCAAGAAACTCATAGTCAAAGGTCGCCCGCTTGTTGCGTATCTCTATTTTCTTATTCCCTTTCACGTCTCAAAATATCATTTATTCTTCCTGGTGTCATCAACGGGTGTCATCAAGGGGTCTGACCCCTTGATGACACTGGTGACCGAAGGAGCGGCGAGGCCCCTCCTGCTCTTTCCAATATGCGGCGTCAAAGGTGTCAGGATGTAAGTATTCCCCTTCATGGTCAATCACAAAGGACAGATAGGTAATCTTGTAGCCCTGGTCCAGAAACATTTTCTCATAGAAAGTCTGCACCTCGTACACCTCCGGCTCTATCCTGTCCGTCAGGGGTGCATACCCCTCCGGAATCGTGCCACCCTCGGCATCGTAAGAGGGGGGACCGGAACGGTGGGGCCGGAGCGAAGCGGAGGAATTCCGGAGAGGTATGCACCCCTGACGGACGGAACCGTAAAGGTCTGTAGTGCAGGCAAGAATCTTCAATCCATTGACCCCACAGACAGCCTTGGTATACTCATGAAGGAATCTGGAATCGGTCTTCAAATGGACTATTCCTCCCTTCTTGAGGAACGAGCGGTACCTTTCAAGGAAAAGAGGAGAAGTGAGTCTGCTGTTTTCGCTCTTGATCTGCGGGTCAGAGAACGTCAGCCATACTTCCGAAATCTCCGAAGGAGCAAAAAAAGCATTGATGAACTCTATCCTGGTCCTCAGGAACGCCACATTCACCATTTTGTTTTCTGTAGCATACTTCGCTCCTTTCCACAGGCGCGCTCCCTTGATGTCGACACCTATGTAATTATGGTCAGGATTCCTTCTGGCGAGGTCCACAGTATATTCCCCCTTGCCGCAACCCAGCTCAACAATTATTTCTCCCGAATTGCGGAACATCGAATTATTCCAATCCCCCTTGACAGAATGATCCTTCAGATTGAAATAGCCATCAGCGAGAAGATCCTGTGAAGAAGGCTGAATGAGACAGGAAAAAGTCTCGTTCTCCGCAAATTTTCTAAGTTTACCGTGTCCCATTTCTATCACATATCAGGCCGAGGCCTCTGAATCCTTTTTCCTGCGAGAAGGCCTTGACATTCAACGTCCATTCCCCGAATTCCTTCGGCTGCACACCTGTCCTGTATTTCCGGATAATCCCTTCAGCATCACCTGCCGGCATATAGACAGTCTCGGTAAATGTCTTTCCCGATGGAGATATCCAGGTGGCTACAAGCCTTATCCTGGGGTTCTCCCCTTTTGTCTCAAGCGAATTCCTGTCGACTCTGGTATAAAAAGACAAGTCATAGACAGACAGCGAATCCGACAGGTCAAGCTTGAAAGAATAAATACCGTTCCGCGCTTCCGATACCTTTATGAACTCCTCTGTGGAAGACGGAGGAGTACACGAAAAAAGAAGCGGCAGCACCACCGCGAGAAGGCTAGCTCTCCTTGTTCCCGGATTCATTGCGGCGGCGGTTTTTATTATGTCTGTTTCGCCCGTGCTGCTTCTTGCGCTTCGGAGCGTCAAATCTTGAAATGCTGTCATCCCCCACCGAAGTTATGAATTCAGGGGCCTCCGGCTCCGGCTCCACTCTCAGAGACTCCGGCTTGACGCCGTTACGGTTCATCTTGATGATTTCCCTAACTTCTGAGGCATCCAGAGCATACAGATCCGCATCGGAAGACTTGTCGTATGAGAAATACATTACTTCCTTCAGGATATCCGTCTTGCGAAGGTATGCAAGGCCGTCTTCAAATTCAAGAGGCTCGCTCACCCTTGGTATGCGGCTCTGGGCGTCAAGATATGTTGCGACCTCGTAATTGAGACAGCACTTGAGTTTCCCGCACTGTCCGGCCAGTTTTTGGGGGTTCAGAGACAGATCCTGGCAACGGGCGGCCGACGTAGAAATGCTTTGGAATGAGGTGATGTAGTTGGCACAGCAGAGTTCTCTTCCGCAGATACCCAGGCCACCGATAAGGCCGGCTTCCTGACGGGCTCCGATCTGCTTCATCTCAATCCTGATCTTGAATTCTTCTGCAAAGACCTTGATGAGCTGTCTGAAGTCAACTCTTCCATCCGCGATATAATAGAATATGGCCTTTGTGCCGTCTCCCTGGAACTCCACGTCACCTATCTTCATTTCAAGACCCATCTCGGCTGAAATCCGGCGGGCCTTTATCATGGTCTCCTGCTCCCTGGCGATGGATTCCTGCCACTTTTCAATATCCTGCTGACGTGCTTTGCGGACAATCTTGCGGAACTCCGACGTCTCCGGATCAATGCCCTTGCATTTCATCTGTCTGCCCACGATAGGGCCTGCAAGGGTGATGATCCCAAGGTCATGCCCGTTGGCAGCCTCGACAATAACCATATCGCCGACTCCGACTTTCTGTGAGGAAGTGTTTTCGTATATCCCTTTACGGGTGTTCTTGAATCTAACCTCGAAAAGATTCGGGAAAGTACCGTCATCTGCAGCCTTGAGCCAGTTGTGCTCTCCGAGCTTGCAGCATCCTTCCCTGTATGTGCACACCGTTTCCTGAGTTTCGTTGTCACAGGTCACCACGCACCCGCGGTTGCAGTCATAGTGTATGGATTCTTTCATATCTGTAAATATAATCTGTCAACCATATCGGTGAACAGAATCTTTAGGTTGACATTTCTGTCGATTAATTTCCTTATGTTGTCAATTATTCCCACTGCGGCACGCGGAAAGGATTTACTCCTGATCCTGGCCGACCAATCCTTAACCTTAGGGAGCATAGGCGAATTCTCCGCCATGGAATCAAGCCCCTGCTGGAGAAGGAACAAAGTCCTGAATGCATCCGCTGCACATTTGCAGAACATCCTCGCACTCTCGCGAGATGGAAGCGCCGCAATCTTCTCTCCGGTTTCAAGCGCCGCCAGAAGCCTGCGGGAAAGCATATTCTCCATAAGCTCACAAAGAAGGACCTGTTCTTCTCTAAGTTCTCCGCCTGCGTGGATTCCGGCATCAGGGACCACCCTTATATTCTGGCATCTCGACCTTATAGTGGTGAGAACCTTTTCCGGTGCATGCGTGATCATCACAAACTGTGTCAGCACCGGCGGTTCCTCGATAAGTTTGAGCAGTCTGTTGGCGGCTTCCTGATTCATTTTTTCGGGCAGATAAATCACCACCGCCCTGTACCCGCCTTCCAGAGAGCTGAGACTCAATCTGTTGATTATTTCCTTTGATTCTCCTACGGCAATAATCGCAGACTTTCCCTCTATCTCGAGGGCCTCACTCAATTCCTCCTCCGTAAAATACGGATTGGATACGGCGAGTTCCCTGAATTTCGGGAGGAAATCCGATGATGTTCCCGCATTGACGGGAAAGACAAAATGGACATCGGGATGAATATACTTCCCTATTTTATTACAGGTCGGGCAAACTCCGCAGGAATCCGTTCCGCGATGGTCCAGACAGAAAAGATATTGCAGGAAGGCCATGGCCATGGCAAAACCACCTCCACCGTTATCTTCGTGAAGGAGGATAGCATGCGCCACCTTTCCGGAATCCACCATTCCGGCCAGCGCCCTGCTTACCTGCTCATTGCCGTATACCTGCGAAAAAGTCATCTCTCCCTGAAAATATTGTACTCAGCCAGTTGTTTCAGAAATTCCTTTGCCTGCGAATCGGGAAGCGGCGAAAGCACTTCCTTCGCCAGTTCCACATACTCGCTCAACTTCCCGGAAGCATATTCCACACCTCCGGAAGCGAGCACGAATGCCGTAATCTCCTTAATATACTCCGGATGCGAATGTATCTCGCAGACCATTCTTCTGATTTCACTTTCCCTTGACGAGCCACTGATCGCCCCAAGCAGAGGGAGCGTGATTTTCTGCTCCTTCAGGTCAACTCCCACAGGCTTGCCAACCTTGGTATCTCCTACATAGTCAAGTATGTCATCCTTTATCTGGAATGCCATCCCTATAGCCTGTGCATACTTGACGGCCACTTCCTTGTATTCACGGGAAGCGCCTGCAGAGACAGCCCCGGAAACCAAGGCCGCTTCAAAAAGTGAAGCTGTCTTTGAATAAATAATCCTTTTGTAATCCTCCTCTGTAGTATCTCCGGTACCGGACTTCTGAAGCTGAAGCATCTCACCTTCGGCAAGGTCGGTCAGAGTCTTTGAGAAATAGCCTATCACTTCCTCGTGTCCGGATGCCATCAGGACAACCTCAACCGCTTTGGACAGCCAATAGTCTCCTATCAGAACCGCTGCATTAGGGCCTACAGTGGAACTTACTGTCGGGACTCCCCTTCTCTCCACACTTTCATCAGCCACATCATCATGCATAAGGGTTGCGTTGTGAAGCATTTCTGCGGCAGCGGCATATCGAATACTGTCCTTAGTCAGAATGCCGCAAGCCTTTGCCATAAGAAGCGTCAACATCGGACGGAGCATCTTCCCGCTGTGGGAAAGAACATCTTCATTAACTTTCTGCAGCAATGACACATCGGACCCGAGAGATGAACTGATCAGTCCGACCATCTCTTTCCAATCTTCTCCGAGATATTCTATTATCGCTTCCTTGCTCACAGCAATTCCTCAAGTTCCTGCATTGTGCCCGGGAAAAACACTTTGGACATCGTTGCCCCGTCAAGCATTTTCGCATTCACATAATGATCAAGCAATGCCTTCAACGGGTTGTAGAAGCCCTCGAAGTTATATATGATGATTCTTCCCTGGTAAAGGTTCAATTTAAGAAGAGTGAAGGTCTCCATCAGCTCATCAAGCGTTCCTATCCCTCCCGGGAGAGCTATCGCAAGGCAGGTTCCCTCCCTCATGGCTTCCTTTCTCTCTGACATGGTTTCAGTCCAAATCAGCTCGTCAAGGTGCGGATACACCACATCGGCCATAAACTTGGGTATGATGCCTCTATGCTTGCCTCCGAACTCGATTACAGCGTCCGACACGACGCCCATGGTCCCTTTCACTGTGCCACCCGATACGATCGTATATCCTCGCAAACAAGCTGCACGTACAACTTCACGTGCAGCTTGATTGTATTTAGGATCTATATCGTAACTGGCGGAACAAAAGATTACCGCCTTTTTTTCACTCATACTCTGTTAGAAGAAAATGCCTGCAGATATCACCAGACCGTTGAAACTGCTGGCTCCGCCGATCTTTCCCTTCACTTCCTCAACTATATCCTTAAGATCGCTTGACTCCAAGTTCCAATAATACTTGAATGATATCTGTACGTGATCGATCAGCATTGCACCAGCTCCGATGCCGAAACCGTATTCAAGCTTGTTCTTGATGTTATTGATAATATCCCTGGTGCCTCCGCCGATCATACTGTCGACATTAACTTTTCCTGAAACGGCATAACCTATGAACGGCTCCGCGAAGGCATACACGCGTGCAACGTTGAGCACGTCAATACCCCACTGTACCTGTACAGGGACCTCGACATATCCGAGATTGAAATTGGCCTTGACATCCTGCAAAGAAGTAGCCTTGACATTATAAATAAGCTCCGGCTGGATTGAGAAGCCAAGGAGAAGAGGCTGATTGAAAGCCACACCGGCATTGAAACCGGATGCGTTCTTAAAGCTGACATCCTTGAGAGACATCCTTGAAGAGGTGAAACCTCCGACAACTCCTACCTTGCCTTTAGCCTCTGCGCTGATATTCACTGCAAGCAGCATGGTCATTGCTGCAATCAACATTGCTATTCTTTTCATATTATTCAGTTTTAGAATAAACCTTCAAGTATTGATTCGATTTCCTGCTTTGAGACAATACCCACCTTTCTGTCAACGACCTCTCCGTTTTTAAAGAAAAGGAGAGTAGGGATATTGCGTATGCCGTACTGGACTGCTACTTCTTCGCAATCATCAATATTGCATTTTGCAACTACTGCACGGCCGTCAAAATCTGAAGCCACCTCGTCGACTGTCGGCCCCAGCACACGGCACGGGCCGCACCAGGTTGCCCAGAAGTCAACCATCACCGGCTGGCTGCCGGAGAGCACCTCAGAGATATTGTTTGATGTAATAACTTTTTCCATACCAACAAAATTAATAAAATGTTTCAATATTCCAGACAAACACACGAAGGCCAAGGTCAGGTGCCGCTTCATCCCGTTTTTTGAACTCCTCGACAAGCCCGGCCACCAGTTCATCCTTTACGACAGTCATCAGTGCGTGGTTCATTTCAGGCCAGGCATGGTCTCCCATGTGCGGAGTACCGTCAATCCCACCACGGCCCTGAATATCCTGCCAGCGGGTGAATCCTCTCTGGCCGAAGGACTCGAGCACCTCGACAATCTCGTTGTTATACGCTTGATTGTATGTTACAAATACTGCTTTCATATCTATTTTTTCTTTTTCTCTCGCGTTGCGAAAATACAGTAAATCGTAGGGATAAGAACCAGAGTAACCAGAGTAGAAATTGAAAGACCCCAGCACACGGTCATACCGAGCGGCCTCCACATTTCAGCTCCCTCACCTGTTCCGACAGCCATAGGAAGCATACCGAGCACAGTGGTGAGAGTTGTCATAAGGATAGGGCGGAGTCGGCTGCGGGCGGCTGTCACTGAAGCAGTGATAGGGTCCATTCCTCTTTCCCGGCAGAGTATCGTATAGTCAATAAGTACGATACCGTTCTTTACGACAATACCGAGAAGGATAATGATACCGATCATACCCATCACTCCGAGCGCAGTACCGGAAGTCCACAATCCGAGGAACACTCCGACAAATGCGAACGGCACTGAGAACATAATCACGAACGGAGCCATAAAGGACTCGAACTGTGAAGCCATAACCATATAGACAAGTATGATTATCAATATGATGAGGGTGATGAGATCACCGAACATCTCCTGCTGGTCCTCATAATCTCCCGCAATCACCGTATCAATGTTGTTCGGGATATCAGTCTGATCTATGATGGTCTGAGTACTCTCAACCGCCTCACTCAAAGCGACACCCTTCGAAACTATGCCGGAAACGGTGATAAGTCTGTCACGGTCCTTTCTCTCGATTGTAGGAGGCACCTGTGTCTCAATCACCTTGCCGAGTTCCTTCATCTTGATCGGCTGTCCCATGGCGTTATAGATGACGATATTCTCTATGTCTTCGATACTGGTTCTATACTCAGGGGCATAGCGTACCCTGATGTTGTACTCATCTCCGTCTTCGCGGAAGAAAGATGAAACCACACCGCTCATCGCCGCACTGAATGCCGCTCCGGCAGTTGACGAATTCAATCCGTTGTATGCAAGCTTTGTACGGTCGAAATCAAGCTGATATTCCGGAGTATACTGGTCACGGCTGAGAAGGACCTGCGTGAATGAAGGATCCTGTAACATTCTTCCCTGAAGGGCATGGGCAACGGCATCCGTCTCTTCGAAACTGTATCCGTAAACCTCAACGTCAACTCTGGAAGCACCACCCATCGACATTCCGCCGCCTTCTGTCACATTCGCTTTCCTGATTTCAGGATACTGGCGCAGAATCTCGCGGACCTGGTCGGCGATATCGGCGGAAGAACGCTTTCGGGTAGATGACGTACCGATATTAATGGTGATTGAAAGGACGTGGGTACCGTTGTTCTGCATGCTTGCAAAAGTATTGTCACTGTCCGCCTGTCCGAATGTATAGTTGAGAATCCTGACCTCCGGGACATTGTCAATGATATCGGCATAAATTCTTCCCGCCACTTCACTGGTAACTGCCTGGGCAGTACCCATCGGCAGCTCGACACTGGCTGATATCTGATCCGAATCAGACTTAGGGAAGAACTCGGTCTTGAGCCTAGGTCCGATCAGTCCGACAACTGCAATGAATATCGCCAATCCTCCGAATACCACGGTCTTGCGATGTGTGGTTGCCCAATGGATAAGATGTCCGTAGCCGTTTGAGACAGCTTCGAGAGCATTGTTTATCGGGGTAAAGAAAATCCTGTATATCTTTCCGTGCTTCTCGTTAGGATCAAGCCACCTTGAGCAGAGCATTGGCACAAGTGTCAATGCAGCCGTAGTGGATACTATCATGATGATGCTGACTATCCAACCTAGCTGGCGGAACATGATGCCTGCCATTCCGTTGAGCATCGTAAGAGGGAGGAAAACGCAGAGCATCGTAAGTGTTGATGCAATGACTGAGATACCCACCTCGGATGTTGCGAGCACGGCGGCCTCTTTCGGTTTTTCTCCTCTTGACAGATGCGTCGAGACATTCTCAAGCACGACTATGGCGTCATCCACAACCATTCCGATTGCAATGGACAGCGCTGACATAGAAATGATGTTCAGCGTGTTGCCTGTAGCGTACAGATATACCAGCGATGCAAGAAGTGCAATAGGGATACTGAGCACAATGATGAATGTGGACTTCCAGTTGCCAAGGAACACAAACACCACAAGCATTACGACCAGGAAGGTGATGAGAATAGTCTCAAAAAGGGTCCTGATGGTATTCAGAATCTCGACGGAACCATCCCGGATGACGGTTATCTTGACGTCAGAAGGGAGATCGTCCTGTATCTCAGAGAGTTTCTTCTTCACATCCTTGATTACGTTCACAGTATTTGATCCGGTCTGCTTCTGGATAATGATTCTGGCAGAACGTTCTCCGTCAGTGTATGACTCCTGTTCTCTCTCCTGGCTGCCGTCCTCAATACTTGCAACGTCACGCAGATAAATCGCTTTCCCGTTGGCCGAACCGAGAACTATTTCAAGAAGCTCGGTAGGATCCTGGAACTCCTTCTGCACCCTGAGGGTGTAGGTATCTGAACCTATGTCGATATTTCCCGAAGGGATATTTCTGTTCTCCGCGGAAATGATTGAAGCGATGCTGCTGACTGTAAGTCCGTAGGCCTGAAGCCTCGTAGGATCACAATACACTTTGATTTCACGCGTAGGGGCACCGCTGATTGATACGGTACCGACACCGGACACTCTGGCGAGCGGTGTCGCAAGTTTGTCGTCAAGTATCTTGTCCAGTCCCGGAGCACTCTCCTTGGCGGTGGCCGACAGCATCATGATAGGCATATCGTCGGCGCTGAACTTGAAAATCACCGGAGTCGACACTCCGTCCGGAAGAATGGAATTGACCATATCCAGCTTGTCCCGGATGTTGTTGGTCGCTTCGTCGATATCCGTTCCGTATTCGAATTCGAGTGTAATGATACTGACGTTCTCCTTGGACCTGGAGGTAAGTTCCTTCAGGTTTTCAACGCCGTTGAGGGTGTTTTCCAGCACCTTTGTGAGGTTGGTCTCGATATCCGCAGCATTGGCCCCCTGGTATGAGGACATCACCATCACGGTATTGGCATCAATTTCCGGAAGCTGGGCAATACTGGTATTGATCAGGGAAAAGATACCGAACACCATGAACGCAATGAATACCAGCGCCGTGGTGACAGGATTGTTGACCGCTTTACGATATATGCTCATCTTATCTTACCTCCACTTTTAGACCGTCACGAAGAGTACTCTGTCCCTTCACAATCACCTTCTCGCCTTCGGAAAGGCCTTCCAGCACTTCATATTTGGAGTCAAAGTGACGTCCGAGCTTGACAAATCTCTGAACTGCGGTGTCACCTTCTCCAAGTACGAATACGATACGCTGGCCGGAGCCCTGCTGCTTCTGTACTGCAGAATCAGGAATGACGATGCTGCTGTTCTTGCCGAAAGTAAGCCTTGCCTTCGCATACATTCCCGGACGGAGTGTCCTGTAGGAATTCTGAACGTGGATCTCCACATTCACAGTGTGGGAAGCGGCGTCTATGGTAGGATAGATTCTCTCTACCCTTCCGGAAAATGTCGCATCCGGAATTGCGTCAGTAGTGATCGATACGGGATCACCTCTCTTGACTTTGGTATAATCGCTTTCTGAAATAGCCACATACAGTTTGACCGGAGTGATCTGCTGGACGGTGAATATCGGCTGGGCCATAGCATACATATCCCCGCGGTCATAGTTGCGCGCGGTAACCACTCCGCTGATAGGAGAACGGAGTATAGTGTTCTCCTCAAGGTTGAGATATGTACTGCGGCTGACCTTGCAGGCAAGCTCCATAGCCTCAAAATCCGACTGGGACACGCCGCCCTGCTCGAAAAGACTCTTCATCCTGTCGAACTCGGAAGAGTCATTGACATACTTCAGACGGGCCTGGTCCAACTGTACTCTGTCCATTTCAGCAAGTACCTGACCGGCTGATACGAAATCTCCAACCTCGACGAAAATCTTCTGTATACGGTTTCCGCTCTGAGGCACGATATTGTTGGTGGCATAAGCCTGGACCGTGGTTGAATAAGTCTCATACTGCTCCACTTCCTGCACCGGAGCCGGCATTACCCTGACAATCGGAGCGGCCTTGACCACTGTCGGTTCTGATGGTGACTGTGTCTTCTTTTCACTATTGTTGCCGCAGCCCGCCATCACTACTGCCGCTGCAAGCAAATACACTACTTTTCTATTCATTTGTCTCTTGATTAAAATCATTACCCAATGTCTGTTCCAATCCTGCTTTCGCAACGATGAAAGAATATATAGCCTGAGATACGGACAGCTGAGCCTGCTCAAGCGCCAGCAGCGCGTCGTTCAAATCCGTGAGCGTGCTTTTTCCGACCTCATAGGAACTCTTTGCGATATCGTATGCCTTACGTGCAGTTTCCTCTGCAATCTGCGCGGCATTGTAATTCTGCATCGACGTCTCCATGACATTCAGATACTGACGTATGGCTATCCTCAACTGACGCTCTGCCTCGCTCCTCTGCATTTCAAGCTCTCCGTACTGCACTTTTGCCTGCCTGACCTGATTGAGCCTTTTGCCTCCCGAGAAGATAGGTATGGAGAGGCTGAGGCCGACGGCTGAATACGGTGACCACTTGTATTCGCTGAACTTGAAATCATTTGTCATGGCGTTCAGCGAATATGAGAAACTTACTGCCAGACTAGGAAGATAAGCTTCCTGCTGCAACTTTATCGTATTCGCCAGTTCCTCTGCCTGAATGGCAAGCTGGCGGAGCGAAGAATTCCGCTCGAGAGACGGATTGTCATTGCTGTGGATATCATAGAACATTGTCTCCGAGTAATCCTGGAGGGAACCTGTGACGTCGATATTCATATCAAGGTCGACACCCATCACGGCCTTGAGCTGCCACAAAGCAAGAACAATCGAGCTCTCTGCGTCATACACACTCGGTATCGCATTCTGAAGCGTCGATTTCGCTCTTGTCAAGTCAAGTTCCGAAGCCTTCTTGGCGTTGAAACGCTGCTCTGTCCTGTTGTAGTTGGCCAATGCGCTTTCATATACCTCCTTGAAGACATTGAATGACTCTTTGGCAAGAAGGACGGCGTAATACGCGTTCTTGACCTGAGTTACCATCTCAAGACGAGAACCGCGAGCCTTCTCGACTGACAATTCGACATCCTGTGCGGATATCTTGAGACTCCTCCACAACTGAGCATTGACAAGCGGCATAGCAGCCGTCAATCCTGTTGACCAGGTATTCCATCGGCCGACCTCAATCCCGCCACCGGGTGTTATTCCACCCGCGCCACCACCGGACTCGTCGGAACCGCCGCCCATGCCCGGCATATCGAAGTCCATATACATTACCTGTTTCTTGATGGTCCTCTGATAAGAAGCCGATCCATCAATCTGAGGGAACAGGGAGGCATACGCTCCTTTCTTTGCATACCCTGCCCTTTCAATCTCCTTGTCTGCCACTTTGACAGACACGTTTTCACTCAAGGCGATGCGCAATGCATCCTCCAGTGTAATAACTGTAGGCGCTTCCACGCTGTCAACTGCCTGAGGAGCGGCCACGATGGCCGCCATTGTCAAAATCTCTATCATAACACTACACTAACCTGCAAAATCCATTCCTTACGCCGCCGATGCCTTTTCTTTCTTCCAATAGCTGTATATGAGTATTCCAATACCCGCCGCTATGAAAGGAAGGGAAAGCAGCTGGCCCATGTTGAGAACCATGTCCTCTTCAAAACCCACCTGCGGCTCTTTGATAAACTCTATCAGAAACCTCATCCCGAAACATCCTATGAGGAAAAGTCCGAAGAAAAAGCCCCTGTATGTCTTCTGAAGTCTGTTTTTATAAATACCGACCATAACCAGGCCCAGAACAAGGTATGAAACCGCTTCATACAACTGGGTCGGATGCTTGGGCTCCGTTTCGCCCCTGAGATCGAATATGAAGCCCCAAGGGAGAGCCGTGACATCCCCGTAGATCTCAGAATTGAAAAGGTTTCCAAGCCTGATGAAGCATGCTGCAAATGCCACTGCTATGCACAGGTGGTCCATAATCCAAAGGAAATCGAAACCGTTCTTCTTTCCGAAATGGCGTGAAAACCATATCATTCCAAGAACCAGAGCTATCGCGCCTCCGTGACTTGCAAGACCGCCTTTCCATGGTTGGAATATGTCCAGAAACCCCTGCCAGGAGCCGAGATAATAGTCAGGCTCATAGAAAAGACAGTGTCCGAGACGCGATCCCACGATAGTGGCGATCAGGAGAGTGTACAGGAGCGGGTCCAGCAGTTTCTCCGGTATCCCCTCACGACGGAAGAACCAACGGAAGATGTACCATCCCAGAATGAATCCGCTGACAAACAGCAGCGAATACCATCTGATCCCGAGGCTTCCGATGTGGAACAGCACAGGATTCACACTCCAATGAACAAATAGCAAGTCAAACATTGTATCGTAAGTTTATCTAACACTTTCAAGCAATTCTCCGAATTCCGCCAGATCCCTGCAGATGAGGTCAGGCTTGATTCCGGATTCGCGGGCAGCATCCGATGTTGTCTCACCGCTCAGCACAAGCACGCTGAGGGCTCCCGCATTCAGGCCTGTGGCAATGTCGGTGTACATCCTGTCACCGACCAGAGCCATCTGTGTGGCATCCAATCCATTGTCCGAGGCAATGGCATAAAGTATCTGCGGATCCGGTTTCCCTAAAGTGATGTCCGGTTTCCTGCCGGTGGCAGACTCCAGACAAGCACAGATCGAGCCGCAGTCCACAAGCACGGTGGGCTTGTCCGTAGGGCAGACCCTGTCAGGGTTGGTCGCAATATATGGCAGACCCTTTGATATCCACCAGGCTGTCTTGCAAAGCCTGTCATACTGAAGGGTCATATCGAAAGCCACAACCACTGCCTCAGGCGTCTCAAAGTCCTGGATATATCCGGCGGCCTCAAAGTCCGAGACCATGCTCGGGGTACCGAGGATGCAGAGTCTCCGCACTGAAGGAAGCTGTCTGCCGATATATGAAATCGTAGCCTCGATTGTGGTGTACATCTGGTTTTTCCCTGCGGGAATCCCCATTCTTTGAAGTTTTCCAATGTAGTCCTCCCTGCTTCTGGACGGGTTGTTAGTCAGATAGGAATAGCCTATCCCCATCCTCTCCAGACTGTGCAGAAACGGTACGGTATATGGGAAAAGCGTGTCGCTCAAGTATATGGTTCCGTCCATATCAAGAGCGACATGCTTAATCTGTAGAAGCCTTTTTCTTAAGTCTTCAGTCATTATTCGCGAACAGCGGCTATGCCTGGAAGATCCTTTCCTTCAAGGGCCTCGAGCATTGCACCGCCACCTGTTGAAACATAACTAACCTTATCAGAATAGCCCATACGGGTAACTGCCGCTACACTGTCGCCGCCTCCGACGAGGGTATAAGCACCCTTCTTGGTTGCTTCTGCAAGAGCCTCTGCAATCTGAAGCGTACCTTTCTCGAAGGTTGAAAGCTCAAACACTCCTACCGGGCCGTTCCAGAGGACGGTCTTTGAATCAAGGATGACCTTCTTCCAAACCTCTATAGAATCAGGACCGGCGTCCATTCCTTCCCAACCGTCAGGGATGTCGTTTGTAGGAACAAGCTTTGTGTTGGCTTCGTTTGAGAAATCGTCTGCCACGAGTGTCTGGGTAGAGAGCCAGATCTTAACTCCCTTCTGTGCTGCTTTCTCAAGGATTTCATTTGCCTGAGGGATAAGGTCGTCCTCGTGAAGGGAATTACCGATCTTTCCGCCCTGAGCCTTGATGAAGGTATAACCCATACCGCCGCCGATGATGAGGTTGTCGACTTTCTCGAGCATATTCTCAAGCACTGCAAGCTTTGAAGAGACCTTTGAACCGCCGATGACGGCCGTGAAAGGATGCTGTGCATTCTTCAAAACGTTATCGATAGCCTTGATCTCACCTTCCATAAGATAGCCGAACATCTTGTCATTCGGGAAGTACTTTGCGATAAGGGCTGTAGAAGCGTGTGCTCTGTGCGCAGTACCGAAAGCATCATTGATATAGCAGTCAGCGTATGAAGCAAGATGCTTCACGAATTCTTTCTGGCTTTCCTTTACGGCAGCCTTGGCAGCCTTCTTCTCATCGTCTGTTGCATCCTCTGCGAGCCCGCGAGGTTTTCCTTCCTCTTCTGCGTAGTAACGGAGGTTCTCAAGCATGAGGGCCTCGCCCGGCTTGAGCGCCGCTGCCTGGGCATCAGCCTTCTGGCAGTCGTCAGCGAACTGAACAGGAACTCCGAGCTTCTCGGAAACGTGATCGACAATGTGCTTCAGAGAGAACTTTGCATCAACTCCCTTTGGACGTCCGAGGTGAGACATGATGATAAGTGAGCCGCCTCCGGCGAGGACCTTTTTGAGTGTAGGGATAGCCGCACGGATACGTGTGTCATCTGTAATTACGAAATTCTCATCTAGAGGAACGTTGAAATCCACTCTGACAATGGCTTTCTTGCCACGAAAATCATAAGAGTCAATGTGCTGTTGCATAGTATAATTGTTTGTTGTGTTTTCAATCTTACAAATTTAGTAATTTTCTCTCTATTATCCCTATCTTTGCAACGTTATGGTTGAATATCCTTCATCAAACTGGAAAGATTACGAACTGCTTGACAGCGGTCGCGGTGAGAAACTCGAGAGATTCGGCTCCTATGTACTTGCAAGGCCGGAGCCTAAAGCCCTGTGGGACAAGTCGATGACTGATGCCGAGTGGAACAGGATGTGCCACACGCGCTTCTCTCCCGGAGCCGGATTCGGCAAGGCCGGAAAGGAGGACAGCGGCACATGGAACAGGATGAAGAAAATGGACGACCAGTGGTATATCCATTATCCCGGCGGGCAGAAAGGTCTCAGTTTTGACCTGAGGCTCGGCCTGACTTCGTTCAAGCACGTCGGCGTTTTTCCGGAACAGGCTCCCAACTGGGAATTCATTTACAGACAGACAAAAGAAAAGAAAGCCGCAAAAGTCCTCAATCTCTTTGCCTACACCGGAGCCGCATCTCTTGCCGCAAAGGCTGCTGGAGCGGAAGTCACGCATCTGGATTCTGTCCGGCAGGTTGTCACCTGGGCCAGAGGGAATATGGAACGCAGCGGCATGGACGGCATTCACTGGATTGTTGAAGACGCAATGAAATTTGCCAGAAGGGAGGCCAGACGCGGCAACAGATACCAGGGGATAATCCTGGATCCTCCGGCATACGGCCACGGCCCTGACGGGGAAAAGTGGAAACTGGACGAGTGCCTTTTCGACATGCTTCGCAGCGTCTCTGAGATCCTGGAAAAGGAGAACAGTTTCATGGTGCTGAACCTTTACTCCAACGGATATTCCGCCGCTCTTGGCGAAACCATAGTCAGAGAGGCTTTCGGCCGCCCCGTTGAAATACAAAGCGGAGAGCTTGCACTGAATGACAAATTCGGCAAAGCCCTCCCGCTCAGTATATATGTCAGAATGTCTCTCTAGCCTTGGGCGGAGACAAGTTTGTTCAGCATTCCGTCAAGCTGGGAAGCAAGTTCCCTGTCACCGGCATCCTTAAGCACTTCGTTCAAATAGTACAGATAGCTTACGACATTGTCGAAGTCGTCCTTTGACACGTCATAGAAATCGATATAGAACGCCGCCGCACTGAGAAGACCGTCTCCGAGTTCGACTGCCAGAGCGCGGGCCTTGTTGCTGTCTCCCAGCACATAGTAGTCCCTGATTATCTGAACCACCATATAGTCATTGGAAATGAACCCAAGCGGAATGGTTTCTACCGGATATGGTTTCATAACCTCCATACACTTGTCAAGCATTTCGCGCGCACGTGAAAGCTGGCCTTCCTCGATGAACTTCTCAGCACAGGTCAGGAAAAGATTTCTGACCGGCATCACACCAAGATGGGTGTAAAGATTCTGATAATCAACGAAATAATCCTCGCGTGAAAGGGCATCCCATGAGAACGACTGTGTCATGAGCCGGTACAGTTCTTCGCTGTCGACAAAGCCAACCTCTGTCGAAGTCGGGTGATTGGCGATAGGGATGAGCTTGTAGGAGTATCCCTGATACTCAAGATAATCCTTGATTCCAATCTCAAGGTCACCTCCGAAGTTCAAAAGATTGATCGGCCTGTCCCACTGATAGTTTGCAAGAAGGTCAAGGATGAAAAGTTCGGGCTTTGTGATATGGTCTTTCCCTTCGGGGATGGTAAGGACGATATGGTCAGGGATCTGGTCATAATATCTGGCATCCATGATACCGGACTTGATAACGTTCTCACGGTTGACCGGCACGGAAATCCTGCGTGATGCTATGTAATCCACCTTCCTGCCGCTTGTCATCGGTATCTTGACGTCCGGATGGCGGAAAAGTTTGATTACGTCGCTTATGGACATCTCCTGATTTCTCGTATCATATACCGGAATATACTCGTTGGTTCCGTAAAGGTACTGCTCGTGGGAAATGGTAAGAGGAAGCGGAGCCGATTCGTTCACCGCCCATTTCATCTGGTCGATATGCCAGTCGGTTCCGAGAAGTGAAGTATTCGCCACACGCACATCCGTTCTGATATTCTCGACTTCCTGAGCATACCAGAGAGGGAAGGTATCGTTATCTCCATGAGTTATGAGTATGCCGCCGGGGCCTACGGAATTGAGATAGTTCCTGGCCAGCTCGACTGCCGTCCTTCTGTTGCTTCTGTCATGGTCGTCCCAGTTCTGGGCTGCCATAAGTGCAGGAACGAAAAGACATGCTACAGTTACAACCGATGAAACCACGGCAGCTTGCCTGCCCTTGAGGGCAGAATTGATCCAGGTATAGATCGCCGCCACGGCTATTCCGATCCAGGCACTGAAGAAATAGAATGACCCTGCATAGGCATAATCCCTTTCCCTGACCTGATATGGTGGCTGGTTGAGATACATTACTATGGCTATTCCTGTCATAAAGAACATCAAGAAAGTCAGCCAGCATCCCCTCTTGTCCTTCCCGAACTGGAAGAAGATTCCTATCAGACCGAGAAGAAGAGGCAGGAAGAAATAATGATTCTTCCCCTTGTTGGACTTGAGTACCTCCGGAGCATTGCTCTGGTCGCCGAGACGCGCATTGTCAATGAACTTTATTCCACTTTCCCAATTACCGTAGAACAGTTCTCCCGGCTCAGGGCTGTGAATCTCATTCTGGCGTCCTACGAAATTCCACATGAAATATCTCCAATACATCCAATTAAGCTGGAAGTCAAAGAAATATTTGAGGTTGGCGCCCATGGTCGGGCGTTTTGACGATGCCTCCGGGACAGGATGTCCCTTACCCTTGGTATAGTACTCGTAGAATGCCTCATATCTCCCGTCAGGGCTGCTGCTCCACATTCTAGGGAAAAGCATCTTTCCTGCAGGCTTGTACTGTGCGTCGACAGGTCCGACACACTTCTTGTATTTCCCGTCTATCGGAGCCCAGTAGCTGGTGGTCTTGAGTTCATAAGGAGCATCATAATACTGCCCGTAGACCAGAGGTGTGCTTCCGTATTGCTCTCGAGAAAGATATCTGACAAGCGTGAACGCGTTGTCCGGCTGATACTCATTGGTAGGGGTCTTTGCACATGACCTTATAATATCTATGCTGAACAGCGAGAATCCTATGATTATCATCGTCAGACAGAGCAGGGCCGTATTCCAGAACACCTTGCCCTGTTTGAGCGTGCGGAATATTCCGAAGAAGCAGGCTGCGAGGACAGCTACGATAAAGAACGTCGTCCCGGTGTTGTACGGCAGTCCGAGCACGTTCACGAAGAACAGGTCGAAATAAGCCGCAATCTTCGGAAGCCAAGGAATTATGATGAACAGGATGAGCGCAAGGATAACCACTCCGACAATGAAAATCTTCACATACTGCCAGAAAGTGAAATCCTTGTCTTCATTGCGCCTGAAATAGAACATGAAGACGATTGCCGGGATAGCAAGCAGGTTGAGCAGGTGCACACCGATGCTGAGTCCCATCAGAAAAGCTATCAGCACAATCCAGCGGCTTGAATGCGGCTGGTCCGCACGGTCATACCACATGGTCATGGCCCAGAACACGGCTGCCGTGAACAGCGAAGACATAGCGTATACTTCTCCCTCCACTGCTGAGAACCAGAAAGTATCGGAGAAACAATATGCCAGAGAGCCCACAAGGCCGGATCCCACAATTGCCACTGTATCCGCAACACTGTACCCGCTTTCGGCGCGCTTGATCAGTCTTTTTACCAGCCAGACTATCGTCAGGTACAGGAAAAAGATTGTAAAGGCCGAACAAAGGGCACTCAGCGAGTTCACCAGAACCGCTGCGTGCATGTTGTCGCCGAAGATAGTGAAGATCCTGGCGAAGAGCTGGAATACAGGGTTTCCTGGAGGATGACCTACCTCAAGTTTGTATGATGAAGCTATGAACTCTCCACAATCCCAAAATGAAGCCGACGGCTCAATGGTCAGGAGATAGGTTACTGCGGAAACCAGCAGGGCCAATGCGGCGCCGATGCGTTCCCATAATTTGAATTTCTTCTGGTCCATAATTTACAAAGATACAAATGAAAATCGTTATCTTTGCAAAAAATCAGCCACACTATGCTTGTTTACTCAACAAATCCTGATTTCATGAAGCAGGCGTGCGAGTCCCGGGAGCAGAAAACACTGGAGCCGGAAAAGCAGCGTCTCATTGTCAGGATAGACCGCAGGCAAAGAGCCGGGAAACAGGTTACGCTGGTCGAAGGGTTCGTCGGAACCGACGATGACCTTTCCGCACTGGCAAAGACACTGAAGGTTAAATGTGGTGTCGGAGGCACGGCCAAGGATGGAGAAATAACCATTCAGGGAGACCTCCGTGACAAAGTGACCGCCCTGCTGACCGGCATGGGATACAACGCTAAAAGAGGCAACTGATGTTCGAAGACCTTTTCTCCCGCGGGCAGCTTGAACTTAGCCGTGATGCTCTTCTGTCCGAGCTCAGCCAGTCTTCTGTGTGGTGGGACGTCGCCGCGAACAAAATACTTACAGGAGTGGCTGTCGCCATCCTGCTGGCAAACCTCACAAATCTGCTATCACTGGTCACACCGATGATAGAATGCTTCTTCAGGTTCAAGGCGGCCGAAGGAATAGAGCACAGCGTCGGCATCTCAAGGACCAGAAACATCTCTGTTGCCTGCCTTGTTCTGCCGTTCAGCCTGATAATAAGCAGATATGACGTCTATCACCCTGCATACTTCGACAATCTGGCACCGGAATTCAGGACTGTCATCACCATAGCGGCCGTGACCCTTTTCATACTGCTGGTTCTGTTCGCATCCCTGGTAGTCAGTCACCGCGGTTTGAGCAATGACCTGTTCTATGCGGCCTGCCATACCCCGCTGAATTATTTCATTATCGCATTCTCACTGCTGGTGATATCCATGGCCGTTTTTATGCTTTTTGGCATTTCAGATATAATTGCCGGCAAGATTATCTCTGTGATAATCATATCTTTATGGGTCTTCTCCCTGCTGCGCTCCTTTCAGATTTTACATTCCCGTTGTGATTTTTTTACAACTATTTTGTACCTTTGCGCCCTTGAAATTCTGCCATCCGCCGTTATTATAGCGAGCGAGATGCTATTTTAAATCAAAAGCTGAAGATGAAGATCCTGTTTTCACAGCGTCAGCCATCGAATATGGCCCAATATTCCCCCCTCCAGGAGAAATACGGCGCATCTCTTGATTTCAAACCTTTCTTCTTGATCGAGCCCCTGTCCTCAAGGGAGTTCAGGACACAGAGGATCAATCTCCCGGATTATACCGCTGTGGTATTTTCTTCGAGACACACCATTGATGCATATTTCAAACTGTGCGAAGAACTTAGAATAAAGGTACCGGAGACCATGAAGTACTTCTGTACGACCGAGTTGGTGGCCAATTATCTTCAGAAGCATATCGTTTTCCGCAAACGCAAGATCTTTTCCGGAGACGGGACGGTGGAGTCCATCATCAGTCTCATAGGGACGAAGCATCAGGGAGAAAAATTCCTGATTACTGCTTCAGACACAGCCAATGCGGATACTGTAGGCAATCTTTTTGAGGCCGCAGGGCTGGAATATGCAAAGGCCGTACTGGTCAAGTCAGTATCCCAGGACCTTCACAGCATAGAGCTGTCTTCCTACGATCTCGTCGTTCTCTACAATCCCAATGACGTCAAGTCCCTGTATGAGAATTTCCCTGATTTCCAGCAGGGAGGCATCAGGTTCGTTTCTTTCGGAAAGAGCATCGTAAAGGCTATGAATGAGGCCGGACTGTCTATCGAGGTCCAGGCTCCGACACCTGAGGCACCATCAGCGGCGAGAGCCATCGAACTCTATCTGCAACAGAACAAAAAATAGTTTATGGATACCGTTGGACGCCATACCCTTTCCAAGGAAGAAAGGCTGTCCGGCAAGGTATCAATCGATGCCCTTGTCAAGGGCGGGAAATGGAAAGGGACAGAGCATATCAAGGCCTGCGTCCTGTCCGGAACAGGTTCCGGGCTTAACCGAATCATAGTATCCGTTCCGAAAAAGAACTTCAAGAGGGCAGTCAAGCGCAATCTGCTGAAAAGGAGGATACGGGAAAGCTACCGTCTCCAGAAAGATGTCCTGACAGGCACCGGGACGGACATTCTCTTTGTATATAACAGTACGGAAGTAATCGATTTCAAAACGATGTTCTCTGAAGTCGGGGACTTGCTCAGAGAGACGGCTCAATGATTTCTATCAGAAAAATACTTGCCGCTCCTTTCATCCTGCTGATCAAGTTCTATCAGCTCTGCATCTCCCCTTTCACCCCGCCGAGTTGCAGATTCACCCCCACCTGCTCGCAATATGCACTGGAGGCGTTCAGGAAATATGGCCCGCTGAAAGGGTTCTGGCTTTCCCTCAAGAGAATACTCAGATGCCATCCCTGGGGAGGAAGCGGATATGACCCGGTTCCTTAGAGATAGAAATCAGCTGTAAGGGCTGAATATTCAGGCGTTCTGCCCTGACCATCCTGAAGGATAATCTCTTCATCCGACACATCTGCCTTCCTCCGTGAGAACTCCACCACTATGCGTCTGGCACTCTTCGAAGCCGTAGTACGAACCCTCAACACTCTGAACGGATACAGGCCGAATGACGCTGCTGTCCTCCGCAAGGAAGTCTCCGCTTCAGAAGGCAGTATCAGGGAAAGCCTTCCTTCTTCCACGAGATTATCCGAAGCGAAAGCGCATATCTGCCTGTATGACAGCGATTCAGTGTGGCGGGCTATGCATTCTCTGGCATCCGGATTCTTGAGGGATTCATCGTAGTAAGGCGGATTAGAAAATATAAGATCATACTTTCCCGACGGCCTGTACTGTTGAAGAGATATGTTTTCGGATGTCAGGTTTGCACTCCAGGGTGATGAGGAAAAGTTTTCGCCGGCCTCCTCTGATGACAGAGTGTCGATGTCTATGGCCTCTATCCGATATCCGCTGCCAAAGGCTGACATTCTCTGGGCAACCATCAGGGCAATGACTCCCGTGCCCGTTCCAATGTCAAGCAGATATCTGTCAGAATCCTTGACAGTCACGGCTGCACCGAGAAGGACGGCATCAGTGCCAACCTTCAGGGCCGACTTTTCATTTTTAACTGAAAAGCGTTTGAAACGGAAAACGCTATTTGACGAATGTTCCGTCACGCATTAATAGACTGCGGTCACACATTGACGCCAGTTCCGGGTCATGCGTAACTATTATTATTGTCTGACCAAGACTGTCCCTGAGGTCGAAGAACAATCTGTGGATCTCTTCCTTTGTTCTGGAATCGAGATTTCCTGTAGGTTCGTCGGCAAGAAGAACGGCAGGATGATTGATAAGGGCTCGCGCTATGGCTACCCTCTGCTGCTCTCCACCTGAAAGTTCGGACGGTTTGTGGGACAATCTGTCCGACAGACCTACCCTTGCCAGAAGCTCTCCCG
Source organism: Bacteroidales bacterium (assembly GCA_024402095.1). Classification (GTDB taxonomy): domain Bacteria; phylum Bacteroidota; class Bacteroidia; order Bacteroidales; family UBA932; genus Cryptobacteroides. The sequence goes on from JAKSJU010000010.1 coordinate 38,217, forward strand.
CTTCTTTTTTCGCTTCCGGGGTCTTCCGCCCTGCAATCAAAGCCGGTATCATGACGTTTTCAAGAGAAGAGAACTCAGGGAGCAGATGATGGAACTGGAAAACAAAGCCTATGCGTCTGCCTCTGAAAGAAGCGAGTTCCCTGCTTTTAAGCCGAAGGACATCCGTGCCGTCAATCGTCAGACAGCCGGAATCAGGAGTTGACAACGTGCCAAGAATCTCCAGAAATGTTGTCTTGCCGGCGCCCGATGCACCCATTATGGAAACGACTTCACCGGCATCAGCGCTGAAATCAACGCCTTTCAGCACTTCCAATTCCCCGAAGGATTTATGTATATCGTGAGCTTCGATTATCATAACCTCCAAATTTACACAAAAATAGGCTAATCCTGCGTCCTACAGTCAAAGATCTTTTAATATTCTGGCTACCGGGCCGAACATACATACGGAAGACGTAAATGGAATCAGTTTGTGAGGCTTTTTACCCCCGCTGCTTCGCAGCTGCCCCGGTGGGGCTATGCCGCTTCCACTGCGTTCCAGCGGGCATCTTCGCTATTCGACTTTCTTTGAAAGTCTCATTGCCGCTCCGATGCGGCACCTGACGGTGCCTTTTTAGTCGGCACCACGGATGTCAATTCATTGAGGGGTGTAAAACGATTCTGCAAAGCGCGGACCCGGTCCACAATGCCGTCAGAGACCG
>JAKSJU010000011.1 GCA_024402095.1 Bacteroidales bacterium
ACTCCCATTTCCAGCTTGGAGGGCTGGCATAATAGCCATTATACGAACCCCGCAGCAAATCTATGTGGGTGAGGATGGATTCGAACCACCGAAGGTAAAACCAGCAGATTTACAGTCTGCCCCATTTGGCCACTCTGGTACTCACCCGTTTCGTCAGTTTCTGCTCTGGCGAAAGCGAGCCGATGGAGGGAGTCGAACCCACGACCTCGAGATTACAAATCACGCGCTCTAGCCAACTGAGCTACATCGGCAAAACATTATGTCAAAGTCCCTTGATTCAAGGGAGTGCAAAGATAGACATTATTTCCAATTCTCCAAATAGTTTATTCAAACTTTTTTCGAAGAACTTCAATGGCAGACAATATTCCTGCGGTATCCAGGCAGAATTCGCTCCTCTGCTCAGACTGTCTTGCCTGAGGAATGAATCTGTCATCGACCCCGATGCCCTTTACTTGGATTCTGCTGTCATGGGCGGCAACATATTCGCAGACGGCTCCGTACAGACCTCCCTTGATCGTGCCGTCTTCCACCGTAATGACTGCTCCGTAGCGGTTGCAGATAAAGTCGAGCATATCTGTGTCAAGTGGCTTGAGGAAACGGAAATTATATACTCCCGCTATGTCACCCGCCTTTCCGGCAGCCTCGATACATCTTCCAACGCAAGGGCCTATGGCCACAAGGGCTATTTTGGAGCCTCTGACAATCTCCTCTGCCTTGCCTATGCCGTATTCCTTATATTCGGACTTTCTCCATCCGGCACCTTCTCCCGTGCCGCGCGGATACCTTATAATAAACGGGCCATTATCATATTTCAAGGCGGTGAACATAAGATTCTTCAGTTCGATTTCGTCTGCAGGAGAGCTGATGATAGTGTTCGGGATTGCCCTGTAAGCTGAAAGGTCGAACATTCCGTGATGGGTGGCACCGTCTTCCCCGACGAGTCCGGCGCGGTCAAAGCAGAGTACGACGGGAAGTTTCTGCATTGCCACGTCGTGGATTATCTGGTCATATGCACGTTGAGAAAATGATGAGTATATGTTGCAGAAAGGCTTCAACCCTCCTGATGCCAGGCCTGCGCTGAACGTTACCGCGTGCTCCTCTTCGATGCCGACGTCATAGAAACGCTCGGGCTTGAGGTTTGCCAGAAGCGACATTCCGCAGCCGCTGGCCATTGCCGGGGTGACTCCGACAACTCTCTCATCCATATCTGCGAGTTCGCACAGCGTCTGGCCGAAGACGTCCTGATATCTGTCTGCAGAATATGCAGTCTTGATTCTTTCTCCCGTTTCGGGATTGAACTTGCCCGGAGCATGCCAGGTTGTAGGATCTTTTTCAGCCGGGGTATATCCCTTGCCTTTTGTCGTGATGCAGTGCAGGATTTTCGGTCCTTTGATTTTCTGCATGCGCTGCATGGTAGAGACAACCTTGGCGATATCATTGCCGTCAATGGGACCGAAATATCTTATTCCCAGCGCCTCGAATATGTCTCCGCCATAGCTCTTGATAAGCCAGGCCTTGATACTCTTGATCCATCTCTGGATGAAATCCCTGAATCCGTTTTCTCCCAGACTGTTCCAGATATGGTCTTTGACGCGATTGTAGGAACCGCTCGTAGTGACTTTCAGCAGATGATTGTGAAGTCCTCCGGTGTTGTTGTCTATGGAGTGGTTGTTGTCATTCAGGATGACAAGAATATCATTCTCGCTGGATCCGGCATTGTTGAGACCTTCAAATGCCAGTCCTCCCGTCAGGGATCCGTCTCCAATAAGGGCAATGACATGCCTGCCTTCTTTCCTGACGCGGGAAGCCTCTGCGAGCCCCAGGGCGGCGGAGATGGATGTGGACGAGTGACCTACGCTGAAGGAGTCATATTCGCTCTCGAATATGTTCGGAAATCCGCTTATGCCTTCTTTCGTGCGCATTAAAGCGAAGGCCTCGCGCCTGCCCGTCAATATTTTGTGTGCGTATGCCTGGTGGCCGACATCGAACACGAACTTGTCGTATGGAGTGTTGTAGACATAGTGCGTGCCGACTATGAGTTCCACGGCTCCCAGACTTGAGGCGAGATGCCCCGGGTTCTTGGAGCAGCATTCAATCATATACTCCCGCACCTCGGCGCAAAGCTGGCCCAGCTCGGAAACGTTCAGTTTCCTGATATCCTGCGGAGAATTTATGTTGCCAAGCAGTTTTGACATAAGCACGCGAAGATAGTAAAAATGCTTGATACATTATTGCTTTTAGCTTTGATGTTCGTAGGATTTATCTTACTTTTGTCAACGAAAAAAACGAAAAATATGTCAGAAAAGGTAAAGAAACTGATGAATGACTATCCCGCTGCAAGGTGGGCGGCGCTCATTCTTATCGCTCTTGCGATGTTCTTCGGTTATATGTTCGTGGACGTGATGTCTCCGCTTCAGGCTCTTGTGGAAAAACAGAGAGGCTGGACTCCGGGAGTGTTCGGAACGTACGCATCGGCGGAATATATCCTCAATGTCTGCGGTTTCCTCATACTTGCGGGTATTATTCTTGACAAGATGGGCGTGCGCTTCACGGGAATCCTTTCAACCTCCCTGATGTTCTGCGGCGCCGCCATTAAGTATATAGGTGTCAGCGACTGGTTCCAGACCACCGCTTTCTGCAATTGGCTGGGTACCTCTTTCTGGACAGTAATGCCGGGCAGTGCCAAGCTTGCGGCTTTGGGATTCATGATTTTCGGTTGCGGTTGCGAGATGGCCGGGACCACGGTGTCCAAGGCCATAGCGAAATGGTTCAAGGGCAAGGAAATGGCATTGGCTATGGGTATTGAAATGGCTATCGCACGTGTCGGCGTGTTCGCTATTTTCTCAATAAGCCCTATCATTGCTACCAGGATGGGAAGCATTGCCGCTCCCGTCGGATTCTGCACAGTACTTCTACTCATAGGTGTAATCAACTTCATTGCATTCTCTGTGATGGATAAGAAGTTCGACGCACAGCTGGTTGAAGCCGGTCTTGCCTCAGAGGACAGTTCAGAGGATGAATTCCATGTTTCTGATCTTGGAAAGATTTTCAGTTCTCTGAGCTTCTGGGTTGTCGCTCTTCTGTGCGTGCTCTATTATTCAGCCATTTTCCCATTCCAGAGATACGGTGCTAATATGTTGCAGTGCAACCTGAATGGTATCACGCCCGAGGCTGCCGCCAATATTTTCCGCTGGTTCCCGATCGGGGCAGCGGTGATCACTCCTTTGCTGGGCAGCTATCTTGACCGCAAGGGCAAAGGTGCGACAATGTTGATTTACGGTGCATTTCTTCTGATTGTCTGCCATCTGGTATTTGCGTTTGTCCTTCCTGCAACCCATAGCAGCCTGATAGCATATGCCACTATCGTTATTCTCGGAATCAGTTTCGCGCTGGTGCCTGCCGCCCTGTGGCCGTCAGTTCCGAAGATTATTGACGAGAAAATCCTGGGCAGCGCATATTGTCTGATTTTCTGGGTGCAGAACATCGGCCTCTGCTTCGTCCCGAAGCTTATCGGAAGCGTGCTTGAGTCATCAAATGCCACAAACGAGGCTGTCCTTGCAGCAAAGGCGGCCGGTGCAGAGTTTATTCCTTACAACTACACGGTTCCACTCATTATCTTTGCCGGATTCGGTGTACTTGCGCTTTTGATAGCCCTGTATCTTAAAGTCCTTGACGGAAAACGCGGCCTCGGGCTCGAGGAACCTAACATAAAATAGCATAATGAATTCCAGAAAGAATACGATTTCCAATGTCGTCCGCTGGGCGGCATTAGCCTGTCTTGTGGTGCCGATGTTCGGCTCCTATTTCTTCGATGATATGTTTTCCACGGTGTCTCATCTTTTCAAGACTCCGGAGATTCTGGAACTTGGTTGGAATTCAGCTGACCTTGGCAATTTCATAGGAGATTACAGCCTTCTCTGCGTTTGCGGAGGATTGATAATAGGAGGCATATTGCTCGATATTTTCGGAATCCGCATTATGGGCTCCGTCTTTGTGGGTATGATGGTCGGAGGAGCAGCACTGGCATATTTCGGAGTGGCAGGCGGACTGCAGAAGGACAGTGCGATTCTGATAGGAAGGATAGGCAGGATGATGTTCGGGCTCGGGAGTGAGATTGCGGGAGTGGCGGTTACAAGATCCATTGCCAAATGGTTCAAGAACGGAAATATGTCACTTGCCATGGGACTCCAGCTTGCCATTGCAAGAGCCGGGACCGGAATAGCGTTGATTGCGGCTCCGATCATTGTGGGTGTACCAAAGGCTTATTATAGTCTTTCTGATACCTCCAGACCAGCCCTGGTTGGATTGGCTCTGCTTCTTGCAGGTGCCGTCGTGTGGGCTGTTTTCGTGGCTATGGATGCCAGAAAGGATAAGCTGGACGGGGTTACATTCAGCAGGGGAGAGGTGTCAGGGGAAGACAAATTCAGCTTCAAGGATATCGTATCACTTTTGAAGAACCCGCGCTTTATAATGATAGGTTTGCTCTGCGTGTCTTTTTATTGCTGCGTCAGCTCCTTCAAAAAGTTCGGGACTTCAGTAGTGATCCCGCGTTTCGGTATAGATGATTCTGTTGCCGGGACAATGGTGGCAATGATTCCTTTCTTCACGATAGTATTCACGCCTCTTTTCGGTGCGCTTGTGGATAAGACCGGAAAGGCTTCATTGTGGATGATAGCCGGAAGTGCCGCTGTGCTGGCCGGACACGCAGTCATCGCATTCGCTCCGCTCGGCGTCTCTTTCTTCGGATATCTCGGAATAGGCCTTCTCGGCATGGGTTATTCACTTGTCCCTTCAGCAATGTGGCCTTCTGTTCCAAGGATTGTCCCTGAAAAGAATCTCGGAACAGCCTATTCTCTGATATACTGGATACAGAATGTGGGACTTTTCTTCGTCCCTAAGATAGTGGGCAGGATATTCAATAAGCCACAACTGTCCGATTTGGAAGCTGTGGCTCATGTTGAATGGCTTTTCCTGGCCTTGGGTTGTTTTGCAGTATTGATAGCGATAGCCTTTAGAACGGCAGATCGTCAGAAGGACCGTCAAGGTCAATGCTGACGGCCTGTTCAGGCTGGGCTGTCTGTTGAGGCTGCGGCGCACGGAACTGAGGTTGAGCCTGAGGCTGGTACTGCTGTTGAGGCTCGGCTGCGTTCTGGCTGTCATCTCTGCGTCCGAGGAGCTGCAGATTATCCACGATGATTTCAGTGGTGAATTTCTTGGTCCCGCTCTGGTCGGTCCATGATCTGGTTCTGAGCCTGCCCTCGATATAGAGCTGGGTTCCCTTGTGAACGAACTTCTCAGCTACGTCGGCTGAGTTTCTCCATGCAACGATGTTGTGCCACTCCGTGTTCTCACGCAGTTCACCGTTGCGATCCCTGTACCTTTCGGTAGTGGCCAGTGTAAATGTAGCGACTTTTGCTCCCTGCCCGCCTGCAGCGGCATTCCCGTCAAGGTAACGTACTTCCGGATCTCTACCAACGTTACCGATTAGCATTACTTTGTTCAGTGACATATCTTTGTGATTTAGAAATTGTATACTTTTCTTGTGGCCTCTATGTCGGGTGCCGTTCCCGTCATCAGTCCGTATCCTGCAATAGCCTGCTGGAAATGCCATTCCTTCCCGGAAATGTAACCGGCACCTATGGCTTTCAGGATTTCGTCATTGAATGCCCTGGTGGCATATGCGGCTTCCAGTACTGTTTTTCCGCGGAATCTTGTTATGTCCTCTATGGTTTCAGGAATGGTATATATCAGGAAATCAACGGATTTCGGCTTGCTGAAAGGATGTACCTCCAGACCGATATGACTTGCAGTGGCAAGGGCCTTTTCCTCGGTTCTGTTTGTGACGTAAGTCTTGAGACCGAGATCTTTTGCTGCAAACGCGGCGGCCTTGCCTGCTCCTCCGCAACCTACAATCAAAGCAGTGTCACCTGCCTTGACACCGGCATTGATCATGACCTGCTTTACTCCGAGATAGTCTGAATTATAAGCCTTTACACCTTCAGGCGTGTTGACCACAAGGTTTGTCGCGCATATTTTCTCGACTTCCGGCGTGAGGATGTCGGCTTTTCTGAAAGCCATTTCCTTATATGGTGCGGTAACGTTCGCGGCTTTGTATTCTTTAAGGAAACGCTGCCATAGAATTTCAAAGTCAGGGCCTTCGATAAGGTCGAACTGCCATCTGCCATTATATGCGGCAGTGAATGCCGCAGGGCTCTTTGAATGATTCAAAGGATTCCCTATGATTCCGAATTTATCCATTTCTTTGTCTAACAGCTTCAAACAATAGGATGGCCGCGCTCACAGATACGTTCAGGCTGTCAAGCGCGCCAAGCATAGGTATTTTAATATGTGCATCAGCAGCCTGCCTCCATATCCCGGTAAGTCCCGTGGCTTCTGTCCCCATCACTATGGCGGTAGCGGACTTCATATCGGTATCATAGTACCAATTTGAATCCTGCAGCTGAGCAGTATAGATTTTAATATTATTTTTCTTCAGCCAGGATATTGCCTGTTCACTGGAGCAGCAGACAACCTGTTTTGTAAATATCGATCCGATACTGGCCCTTATCAGGTTAGGGTTATACAGATCAGTAAGCGGATCGCAGATTATTACGGCATCTGCGCCGGCAGCATCGGCAGAACGAAGGACAGCTCCCAGATTACCGGGCTTTTCCACGCTTTCCAGCACTACAATCAGTGGATTAGCGGACAGCGCTATGTCCTCAAGATTTGTCTTCCTGCTTTCAACAACCGCGATGATTCCTTCTGTGCTTCCTCTATATGCGACCTTCTCATAGACCTCAGGGCTGACCTCAAAGTGCTTCACTCCTGCGGGAACGCTGAAATCTCCAAGCAGAGACGGGCAAAGGAATATGCTGTCAATCCTGTACCCGGCATCAATGCAATGACGGGTCTCGCGGGCGCCTTCGACCACAAACAGACCCGTCTCGCGCCTCAGAGAAGATTTTTGCTGAAGCGCAACCAGGTTCTTGATCCGCGGGTTCTGGACCGATGTGAGAATTTCAGGCACTAGGATTCTTTTTTCGGCTTCCCTTCGGGCCTCATCTGAGGGAAGAAGAGAACATCCTGAATGGTAGTCTGGCCGGTCATGAACATAGTGAGACGGTCAATGCCCATTCCGAGTCCTGAGGTAGGAGGCATGCCGTATTCCAGCGCGCGGACGAAGTCCATATCGATATACATGGCCTCATCGTCACCCTTGCTCTTGAGAGCCGCCTGCTCCTGGAATCTTTCAAGCTGGTCGATAGGATCGTTCAGCTCCGAATAGGCGTTGGCAAGCTCCTTCCCGCATACGAACAGCTCAAACCTTTCGGTAAGAGTAGGATCGGTGCGATGGCGCTTTGTAAGAGGGGACATCTCGACAGGATAGTCGGTTACGAATGTCGGCTGGATAAGGTTTTTCTCGCAATATTCTCCGAAAATGGCGTCAATCAGCTTGCCCTTGCCCATTGACGGCTCAATCTCAACGTTCAGCTTCTTGCATGTCGCACGGAGTTCGTCCTCTGACATTCCCTTGACGTCAACCCCTGCATACTCCTTGATGGCGTCGAGAATCGGAAGCCTGCGGTATGATCCGCCGAAGTCCACTTCATTATCACCTATTTTGACCACTGTGGTGCCGTTCACCTTATCAGAAATCCTGGCGAGCATGGTCTCGACGAATTTCATCATCCAGTTGTAGTCCTTGTAGGCTACATATATTTCCATGCATGTAAACTCAGGATTATGGGTCTTGTCCATACCTTCGTTGCGGAAGTCCTTGGCGAACTCGTAAACTCCGTTGTAACCGCCTACAATCAGTCTTTTTAGATAAAGCTCGTTGGCGATGCGGAGGTACAGTGGGATGTCCAGTGCGTTGTGATGAGTTACAAACGGACGGGCGGTCGCTCCTCCGGGTATGCTCTGAAGGATAGGTGTCTCCACTTCAAGACAGCCGGCTTCATTGAAATACTCTCTCATAGTAGCTACTATCTGTGCCCTCTTGATGAAAGTCTCTTTGACCTGAGGATTGATGATGAGGTCGACATATCTCTGCCTGTATCTGAACTCGGGATCTGTCACTGCATCGAATACCTGACCGTCCATTTCCTTTACGATAGGAAGCACCCTGAGAGATTTGCTCAGAAGAGTCAGTTCTTTTGCATGTACCGACAACTGTCCTGTCTGGGTGATGAATGCGAATCCCTTGATTCCGACGATGTCACCAATATCGAGAAGCCTCTTCCATACTGTGTTGTACATTGTCTTGTCCTCTTCCGGGCAAATCTCGTCCCTTTTAACGTAGATCTGGATTCTTCCGCTCTCATCCTGAAGTTCGCCGAATGAAGCCGCACCCATGATGCGCCTGCTCATAAGTCTTCCCGCTATGCAGACTTCCTGGAAGTTGTTCTTTTGAGGGTCATAACCTGCAGTGATTTCTGCAGTCGTAGTGTTTACGGGATATTCTGCAGCCGGATAAGGCTCTATGCCAAGCTCTCTCAATTTTGCGAGAGACTCCCTTCTGATCTGTTCCTGTTCACTGAATTCAGCGTTTGCCATAATATGTTATCTTGTTTTTATCAAATGATTTCATCCCTCTCCTTAAGATCCTTTACACGGAGCTGGATGGTTGAATTGCCGCGGTAATAGTTTTCGACGATAGAATAACAAACGTCGAGTGGATTCCCGGACTTGATATAATCATAGTATTCGGACATATTGAATGCGATGGCGGCAATCTGGTGATATGGCTGAGACTCCTGGATGAGGTCAAGTTTCATATGCACCCCTCCTGCACCAACCTTCCTGCCGTTGCCGGCATCATAGACGTTTTCCGTTACGAAAATAGGATTGTTATTGCCGGGTCCGAATGGCTGGAACTGCTTGAGTATGCGGAAAAACTTTGGCGTAATCTGGGAGAAATCCAGTTTTGAATCGATTTCCACGATTGGAGTCAGCATTTCCGTCGAGATTTTGCCCCCGATGAATTTGTCTATTCTTTGAGCGAATTCCGCCAGATTCTCTTCCTTCATGGTCAGGCCTGCCGCATACACGTGACCTCCGAAATTTTCAAGCAGGTCTGCACAGCTTTCGATGGCTTCATACAGGTCGAAACCGGCAATGCTGCGTGCAGAACCGGTAACGAATCCGTTAGACTTGGTAAGTACGACAGTAGGCTTGTAATAGGCCTCGACCAGTCTGGAGGCGACGATTCCTACGACGCCCTTGTTCCATTTAGGATTATATACCACCGTGGCATTTTCACTGCAGAGGCAGGATCCGTTCTGAACCATTTCCAGAGCCTCTTTCGTGATTTCACGGTCAATATTTTTCCTGTCGTTATTGTTTTCGTTGATTTTCTCTCCGATGAACATGGCGGTGTCAACATCCTCAGCCGTCAGCAACTCGACTGCGAGCCTTCCGCTCTCCATTCTTCCCGCTGCATTAATTCTCGGACCTATCTTGAATACTATGTCGTCTATGTTGAGATGCCCCGGCTCGATATTGGACAGATTGATCATGGCCAGAAGTCCGAAACGAGGGCTTTCATTCAACTGTTTAAGCCCGAAGTGTGCCAGAGTGCGGTTCTCTCCCACCATTGTGACCAGATCTGATGATATGCTTACCACCAACAGGTCAAGCAGAGGTATCAGGGTCTCGAATTTTATACCGTGCTTCTGAGAATAAGCCTGAACCAGTTTGAAACCGACACCGCAACCGGAAAGGTCATCAAACGGGTAGTTGCAGTCTTCTCTTTTCGGATCAAGAACAGCGACTGCTCCCGGAATCTCATCCTCCGGAAGGTGATGGTCGCAGATAATCATATCAACTCCTTTCGACTTGGCATATTTGACTTTGTCGATGGCCTTGATGCCGCAGTCAAGAGTGATAATCAGGCTGAATCCTCCTTCCGCAGCCCAGTCGATGCCCTTGAATGATACTCCGTATCCTTCGTCGTATCTGTCCGGAATGTAGAAATCCACCTTGTCCGTGAATCTTTTGATGAATGAGAAGACCAATGCTACGGCAGTAGTCCCGTCCACGTCGTAGTCTCCGTAGACAAGAATCTTTTCTCCTGAAGAGATGGCACTGTGCAATCTTTCAACGGCCACATCCATGTCTTTCATAAGGAAAGGGTCGTGAAGATCTTCCAGACTTGGCCTGAAGAATGCACGCGCCTGCTCGAAGGTCTTGACGCCTCGGTCGACAAGCAGGTTCGCAAGGACGCGGTCAATGCCGACTTCCGTGGACAGTCTTTCGACTGTTTCCGGATCAGCCTGATCTCTAAGTATCCATCTGCACTCTTTTGCCATAATTTACAAAGATATCGAAAATAATTTAATTTCCTCGGCTACGGTTTCCGGAGTTTTTCCATCTGTATCGATGATTGTGCCTGCCAGTTCATATATGCACTGCCTTTCCCTGTATGATTCTTTACTGAACAGGGGACGGGATGACACGTTATTCCCCACCCTTTCGGCTATAGTATCAAAACGCGCCCTAAGATACACGCAATGCGTATTTTCTAAAATAAAATCGCGGACAGAACCTATTGTCAGAGTCCCTCCTCCAAGGGCCAGGACAAGGTCATTTCCTGTGAGCTGGCTCATGATGATGACGTCTCTGACGCACTCGGCTTCGAGTGCCCTGAATGAGTTTTCTCCTTCCTCTTTGATGATATCCGCAATGCTAATACCTTTCTTATGCTCAATGTATGCATCCAGGTCAATGAATTGAAAGCCGAGCATGCCGGAAAGAATCTTACCGACGCTGCTTTTGCCGCTTCCCATATAACCTGTCAAAGAAATTATCATCAGAATAGAGTTGGTTCATCTATTATTTCAGGGATATCAGAGAACTCTGTCACTTCCGTTATATCCTCGATATCAATTTCCTGAGGCATTTCAAGTTCGATCGGCTCATCCTTAATGAGCGGCTCTATGAAATGAACCTCCTTAACTTCTCCTCTGTCAACGCACTTGCGTCCCTTGGCTGCAATACCCTTTTTTCCGATAAGCGCTTCAGCGTCCACTGCTTCAGGCTCCTTTGCATTTTTGCCTGCAAAGGTGACGAGGAACTGCGGATACTTGTCATCGCAGATGTCCACCAGATATGATTTCTGTCCTTCCGCGATGAAACTTACCGGATTGTTGTCACTGAGGATGAATGAGAACCTCTTGACATAGAACGCTTTGGCCTTTGCATCGTAGTACAGGGCCGTAAATGTTTTTTCAGGGTCGAACTTTTCGATTCTCAGCACATCTCCCTGATACCTGTTGCTCAGGTCGAAAGAAGTGGTGTAGAATGTGCCGTTCTTAAAGACGGCAAGAATCTTGTCATCCGAATTGAACTGTCCCAGGTAAAGGCCTCTCTGGTCTTCATTGAGCTTTTGGATGTCAGCGTCGTACCAGATGTCCTTTCCTGCTATTGTGCTGACTCCCTGACTCTTGAGCGTAATTTTGCTGACCACGAATTTGCTCACGAGGTTCCCCCTTGAACTTCTTCCCTTGATGGCCAGTGAGGAGAAATCGTATTCGAACGAGGTCTTCTTGAGCTTCGGGCGCGGCCTGAGCTGAACTTTTACGGACTCTGCCTCACCATTGTGGTTGGCCGTGAACCATATGATCTGCGAACCGTCTTCTCCGGAGGTGATGTCATATTCCTTGTCTCTTGTAACTGAAGTGATGGCAAATCTCTTTGCGTAATACATTGAGGTTTTTCCCTGGCGGTATATGACATTGTAGATTGTGCGGTCATCACCACGGTTGAAGACTCCGACATAGAGAAGGTCTTTCCCGAAAAAGGCTTTGTCACTGACCTTGGTCACCCTGTATTTTCCGTCTTTGTTTATTACAATGATTTCAGAAAGGTCCGAGCAGTCGCAGATGTATTCTCCGCCGTCAGAATTCTTGAGTCCTATGCCGACGAAGCCTTCTGCCATATTGGCCTGAAGCTTGGCATTGTTGTTTACGACTTTCGTCGCTGCAATTGTTTCAAAGCCGGTCAATTCTGTTCTGCGCGGATAATCCTTGCCGTATTTTTTCTTCAGGTCCTTGAACCAATTGATGGTATATCTGTCGATATGCTCTATGTTGTCGCTGACGGCCCTGATCTGTTCTTCGATGCCGCGTATCTTCTCATCGACGGCTTTTGTATCGAACTTGGAAATCTTTCTTACAGGCTTCTCAACGAGTTTCAAGATATCCTCCATTGTTATTTCCCGTTTCAGGAGGTCCTGATACTCTTTCATCTTGCTGAACACATCTCCAATCTGGGTCTCCCAGTCTTTCTGGTCCTGTTCAAGCACCTTGTATATCCTGTTCTCAAAGAATATACGTTCAAGAGAATTGAGATGCCATTCGTCTTCGAGTTCCGTCAGTCTTATCTGCAACTCCTGCATCAAAATGTCCCTGGTGTGGAAGGTGTCGTAACGCAGGATTTCGTGAACGTCAAGGAACTGCGGCTTATTGTCCATGATGACGCAGGCGTTCGGCGCAATGTTCGTCTCACAGTCAGTGAAAGCGTACAGTGCGTCAATAGTCTTGTCAGGAGAAACGTCATTTGGAAGGTGGATAGTAATCTCCACCTTATCGGTTGTCATGTCCTCAATCTTTTTGATTTTGATTTTTCCCTTCTCCTTGGCCTTCAGGATGGAATCTATGAGGATATGTGTGGTTTTTCCGTATGGTATCTCGGATATGACGATTGTGCTCTTGTCAATCTTGTCTATGCGTGCGCGGACCTTGACCGAGCCCCCTCTGGCGCCTTGCATGTACTTTGAGCAGTCGGCGAATCCTCCGGTAGGGAAGTCCGGATAAAGTTCGAAGTCCTTTCCTTCGAGAATGGCTACGGAAGCATCAAGAAGTTCATTGAAGTTGTGGGGGAGAATTTTGGATGTCATGCCCACGGCAATGCCCTCCGTTCCCTGTGCAAGAAGTAAAGGAAAACGTACAGGAAGTTCTGTCGGTTCCAGATTCCTGCCGTCATAGCTGTTCATCCAGTTTGTGACCTTCGGGTCGAAGACGACCTCTTTCGCAAATTTGCTGAGCCTTGCTTCAATGTAACGTGGAGCGGCATTGCTGTCTCCGGTAAGAATATTACCCCAGTTTCCCTGGCAATCGACGGTGAAACCCTTCTGCCCCAACTGGACCAGTGCTCCCAGGATTGACTGGTCACCGTGCGGGTGATACTGCATTGCCTGTCCGACAATGTTGGCCACTTTGGTATATGCGCCGTCATCCATCCTGTACATTGCGTGAAGCACACGCCTCTGCACAGGCTTCAATCCATCCACAATATGCGGAACGGCACGGTCAAGAATTACGCAGGATGAATAATCAAGGAACCAGTCCTTGAACATTCCTGACAGTTTGTACTTGCGCGCATCGCTGTCGAGAAGTTTGTCGAACTTTCCTGTCCTTTCACCTTCAGCGGGAGTATCTTCTGCCTCTTCAATAATTACCTCTTCAAATTCTTCGCTCATAATCTTTTATTCTTCGTAGCCGAACTTACGGAGTTCCTTCCGGCTCTCTCTCCAGTCCGGATCAACTTTTACATACATCTGGAGGAATACTTTCTTCTGGAAGAAATCCTCCATTTCTATTCTGGCCTGTGTCCCGACTTTTTTGAGTGCCGAGCCTCCCTTGCCGATCACAATGCCTTTCTGTGACTCGCGCATAACATAAATGACAGCACTTATGTCATAACGGTCTGCACCTTCCTTGAACGTTTCGATTCCGACTTCGCAGCAGTACGGAATTTCCTCTTTATAATTCAGGAGAATCTTCTCCCTGATGATTTCGGATGCGAAAAATCTCAGATTCTTGTCTGTGAAGGCGTCCTTGTCGAACCACGGAGGGCATTCCGGCAACTTGCTGACTACAGTGTCAAGAATGCTCTGCATGTTGAACTTCTCTTTCGCGGAAGCGGGGATGATTATGGAACCCGGGAGCTTTCCCTTCCAATAGTCCATGATTTCCACTACTTTATCCTGTGAACTCAGGTCAATCTTATTGACCACTACGATAACAGGGCAGTCGAGTCTGGCGAGTTTTTCAACGTATTCGGAATTCTTGTCACTGGTCTCAACCACATCCGTGACATAGAGAATGATGTCTGCGTCTCCTATCGCCCCGTCCACGAAGTTCATCATATTCTGCTGCAGACGGTAATTCGGCTTGAGGATGCCCGGCGTGTCGGAATACACGATTTGCCAGTCCTCTCCGTTGACGATTCCCATTATCCTGTGCCTGGTGGTCTGCGCCTTGGCGGTTACGATACTGAGTTTCTCGCCGACAAGAGCATTCATGAGAGTGGATTTGCCGACGTTAGGGTTGCCTATTATGTTGACAAAACCTGACCTATGCATATGCACCCATTTTAAGGATGTTCACTTCTCCTTCCGTGAGGAATCTCCATTCGCCTTTTTTCAGGCCTTTCTTGGTCAGACCGGCAAAATAGACTCTGTCGAGTGCCTTGACATTGTATCCCATGGATTCAAATATCCTTCTGACGATTCTGTTTTTGCCTGAATGGATCTCAATACCGAGTTTCCTATGGTCTGTTGCGTCAATGTATTCCAGCTCATCGGCAGCCACTTGCCCGTCATTCAGAGTGATTCCGGAAAGAATCTGGTCATGATCCTCCTTGGTGACTTCCCGGTCAAGGATGACCTGATAAATCTTCTTCTTGTCATAGGAAGGATGTGTCAAGCGTTCTGCAATCTCCCCGTCATTTGTGAACATGAGAACTCCAGAAGTGTTCTTGTCCAGACGTCCTACAGGGAATACCCTGTATTTGCAACCCTTGAGCAGATCCATCACGGTCTTCTCGGCGTGCGGGTCGCTGGCCGTCGTGACATAGCCTAGCGGCTTGTTCATTACAATATATACTTTCTCTTCGCCTTTCAGTCTTTCACCATTGAATTTTACCTCGTCCTTGAGAACGTTGACCTTGGTTCCGAGTTCTGTGACAACTTCACCGTTGACGGTAACGACACCTGCCTGGATGAAGGTATCTGCTTCGCGGCGTGAGCAAACTCCCGAATTCGCAATGAATTTGTTGAGGCGTACTTCTTCCTCAAATGTGCCATGGAATGTATCGTTGTCGCTGAAATTGCGGTCGTCAACCAATGGCTTGCGGCTGATCATGCGATTGATGCCCTCATCTGATTCGCGGCTGAAGCGCGGAGCATTGTCTTTCCTTCTGAAATCCTTTTTAAAGCCCGGTTTGCCGCTGAAACCCGGTTTCCCGTTGAATGGACGCCTGCCTTCTGCCGGTTTCCCCGGCCTGAACGGTCTGTCTGAATGTTCCGCTCTGAACGGCCTGTCATAATGCTCAGATTTATATGGTCTGTCAGAATGTTCGGTTCTGTACGGCCTGTCTGAATGCTCTGATCTGTATGGCCTGTCGGAGTGCTCGAATCTATGCGGTCTGTCAGAATGCTCTGGCCTGTACGGCCTGTCGCTTCTGCCGGTACCATATGAGCCGTCTGCCTTGAAAGGCCGGCTGTTTCTGTGTGAGTTTGCGCTTTCTGATGCGCTAAAGTTTCTGCGTGGTCTAAGTTTACGGCCATTCTTACTGAATTCTTCCATTTTGTAATCATTTGCGATGACTCACGTCATCCATTTATTTTAAATTGAAAATATACGTAATTGTTCCTTCCTGCATCGCAGGTGCATCTGCACTCATATTGAAGTGCGTTTCCATCGCAGCTTTTCGTGCTGCCGCCCATAAGGTCTTGTCTGTGACGGTAGTTCCGTCAGAGCCTGGAACCGCTTTCTGCACGGTGCCGTACTGGTCTACCCAAATGCTCACAACGACTGTGCCGCTTTCCTGAACGGTGTATGACGGACGAGGAAGGTTGCCCATGACGTTTCTGCCCTTCAGGTGTGCATTAGGTCTGCCGTCAGTACGTCCGTTGAGCGTGTTCCCGTCACTTTGTCCGGCTTTGAACTTATCACTGCTCTCATTTGCAGCGTGTGCTGCGGTAAGAGAGGTGTCTTTCTTTGCCATTCCGGGGAAAGATGCCTTGGGATTGAGCTTCGGCTCCTCTTCATGTTCAGGTTCCTGAACAGGAACGTCCCCGAAATCGTCCGGCTTAACCTCAGGGGTCAGATTCTCCCTGTTGGCAACTTCGGGAGACTTGCTTTGCTGGACGAGTTCGACAGGTTTTGTCCTGTCAGGGTCTTCAGACCGTGGCTGAGTTCCACGGGACCTTTCGATAACGAGCTCGCTTTCCTGCTCGAATTCAAGCAGCATTGCCGTCTCTGCCGGAGGAGGGTACAGGTATTTTATGCCGGTGAACGATACGGCGATGATTGCGACGGCGTGTGCGAGTACCGTCAAAACGATACCCACCCATCTGCCGTTATTCTCTCCGTATCTGTCCATGCGGCGCTTTTACTCCGGTTGTGTCGCCAGGATTACTTTGTAATGGTTCCTCTTGGCGATATTCATGACTGAAACTATCTCCTTGATAGGGACGCTTTCATCCGAATAGATTGAAAAAGTAGGGTCTTCTTCCGTCTGCAGATTCTCAATCAGCTTGTCCTCTACCTGCTCGAAAGGTACGGGCGTTTCTTCCCCGTTGATGTGATAGGTGAAACGGTCATTGCCCCAGTCCTTGATCGACACGGTCGTGGTCGCTTTTGCTCCGACCTGGCCGGTGCTCTTAGGCAGAAGAAGCTTAAGCGCGTTCGGGTTGACAAGTGTGGATGTCACCAGGAAGAATATGAGCAGCAGGAAGACAATGTCCGTCATTGAAGACATCGAGATATTGGGGTCTGCCTTTGTGGTGCGTTTGATAGCCATATTACTTCTGAATTGTAGGATCGTTGAGCAGATCCATGAACTCGATTGTTGAATTCTCCATCTGGAAAACGATGTTTGATATCCTTGCGGTCAGGAAATTATACCCGAAGTATGCAAGGATGCCGACGATGAGTCCTCCGACTGTCGTGATCATGGCAGTGTAGATACCGCTGGACAGCAGGGTGATATCAATGTTGTTGCCTGCCTGAGACATATTGAAGAAGGCCTCCACCATTCCGGTTACAGTGCCGAGGAAACCGATCATCGGAGCGCCTCCGGCAATTGTAGCCAGATATGGAAGACCTTTTTCAAGTCTTGCCACTTCAACGTTTCCGACATTCTCGACAGCGGCCTGGATGTCATTCAGAGGTCTTCCGATATGGGAGATGCCGCTTTCGATCATCCTGGCTACAGGGTTGTCATATTTTGAGCAAAGTGTCTGCGCTGACTTTACTTTGCCTTCGTGGATATAGTCCCTGATATCCATCATGAAGTTCTTGTCCACCTTGCTTGCCTGACGGATCATCCACCATTTCTTTCCGAAAAGGTAGAGAGCGATGATGGAAAGCGCAAGGAGAAAAAGCATGAGCCAACCTCCCTTGGTGGCCATTTCGATAAGTGAATAAGACATCTCCTGCTGTACCGGTACAGCGTCAACGATGTCAGCCTGAAGTAAACTGAAAAGCATATACTTAAAATTTGATTATTATCTGTTTTTGGCCCTTTTTGACCAACTTACAAATATAATCAAATTTCTCAGTATTTGATATCGGAGAGGAACAGCGGAAATCCCGGTACGGATTCACCTGCCTGGCACCTGTCGCCAGAGGCAAGGAGTGCGCTGACAGAGTCTTCGCTTCTCTTTCCACGGCCTATTTCAAGAAGGGTGCCCACGGTGGCCCGGACCATGTTTCTCAGGAATCTGTCAGCGGAAATCTTGAAATACCAGTAATTGTCTGATTGATTGCCGGTTACTAATAAGTGGGAAGGCGTGTACCTATGCCATCCGGCTTCAAAAACGGTACAGACTGATGTCTTGTTGTCCGCTCCCGTTTTCTCAAAACAGCTGAAGTCATGCGTGCCTGCAAGGCCGGTGGCTGCACGGTTCATGGCATCGAAGTCCAGGGGGTAGTGGCACAGCAGTGAAGATTTAGTTAGAAACGGGTCCTTCACCGTATGCAAAAAATATGTATATTCGCGTTTTGTCGCTCCGAATCGCGCGTGGAAATCATCGGTGACACTGATGATCTCGGATATGGCAATGGAGGCAGGCAGGATGGCATTTAATTTGTAGCGCAGCTCACTGCTCTCAAATTTGCCGCAGAAGTCAAAATGTGCCGCATAGTTGATTGCATTGACTCCTGTATCGGTTCTTCCAGCGCCGGTGACGCTGATTTCGGTGCCCAGAAGTTTAGTCAGGGCATCCTGCAGCGTCTGTTGGACGGACGGGTCGTGGGGCTGGACTTGCCAGCCTCGGAAATCGGCTCCGGAGTATGACAGGGTGATTTTGTACCGCATTGGATTGCAAAAATATCAAAATATATGGAAAGTGTAAACATTAAGGAACTCAACGAACGCATCCAGAAAGAAAGTTCTTTCGTTGATATCCTGTCGCTTGAAATGGGCAAGGTGATAGTAGGGCAGAAGCACCTTGTCGAGAATCTCATGATCGCCATGCTGGCGAACGGACACATTCTTCTGGAAGGTGTCCCTGGACTTGCAAAGACATTGGCAATCAGCACTCTGGCTCAAGCAGTAAATGCGAAATTCAGCAGAGTTCAGTTCACTCCCGATCTGCTTCCTTCCGATGTTACGGGAACTTTGATATACTCTCAGAAGAAAGAGCAGTTCGAGGTGCACAAGGGCCCTATTTTCGCCAACTTCGTGCTGGCCGATGAGATCAACCGTGCCCCGGCCAAAGTGCAGTCAGCACTCCTCGAGGCCATGCAGGAAAGACAGGTGACCTTGGGAGACCAGACTTACAAACTTCCTGAGCCTTTCCTAGTGATGGCAACCCAGAATCCTATCGAGCAGGAGGGTACATATCCTCTTCCGGAGGCCCAGGTGGACCGTTTCATGCTGAAGGTTGTTGTCGACTATCCAAAGAAGGAGGAGGAAAAACTTATCGTCAGAATGAACAATTCCGGCGTGTTCCCGAAGGCACAGAGTGTTATCAATCCTGAAGATATAGTCCGCGCAAGGGAGGTTGTCCGTGAAGTGTACATGGACGAGAAGATTGAAAGGTACATCGTTGACATAGTCTATGCCACCAGAACACCGGAGGAATATGGCCTGAAGGATGTCCAGAATCTCATTTCCTACGGAGCTTCACCACGTGCGAGCATATCCCTCAGTATGGCTGCCAAGGCTTACGCTTTCATCAAGCGCCGCGGATATGTCATCCCTGAGGATGTCAGGGCCGTATGCAATGAAGTACTCCGCCACAGAATCGGTCTGACATATGAAGCCGAAGCAGAGAATGTCACTACAGAACAAATCATTGAAAAAGTAATCAATGCCGTCATCGTTCCATAGTGCGACGGACCTCCTGAAGAAAGTCCGTAAGATTGAAATCCGGACAAAGGCACTGTCCCATCAGATTTTCGCCGGTGAGTATCATTCTGCGTTCAAAGGTCGCGGAATGGCTTTCAGCGAAGTCAGGGAGTATCAGTGGGGAGATGATGTGCGCAATATGGACTGGAATGTGACTGCCCGGTTGCGCAGTCCGTACGTCAAGGTCTTTGAAGAGGAGAGGGAGCTGACGGTCGTCCTGATGATAGACGTCAGCCGTTCCGGATTGTTCGGAACATCCGAGCAGACCAAAAGGGATTTGATTGCACAGATTGCCGCTGTTCTTTCATTCAGCGCAATACTGAACAATGACAAGGTCGGAGCTCTTTTCTTTTCAGACAGAGTTGAGGAATTCATTCCTCCCAAGAAGGGACGCAGCCATCTTCTGAGGATAATCAGGGATGTTCTCGAATTTCATCCGTCTTCTGACGGCACCGATATCGGCGCTGCCCTGAAATATCTTACTGGTGCAATCAAGAAGAAATGTAATGTGTTCCTTTTGAGTGATATGATAGATGCGGACAGGGAGGGGAATCTCAGGTATGAAGAAGCTCTGAAGGTCGCAGTCGGGAGGCATGACATCTCGGTGGTCAAAGTCCATGATCCGAGGGAAGTGGACATTCCTCCTGTCGGTCTTGTCCATGTCAAGGACAGCGAGACGGGGGAGAACGCCTGGATCAATACCGACTCTCCAAAGGTGCGCAGGGAATACCGCGAATGGCACGAGGACATCTGTGAAAAGGAAGACAAACTTTTCAAGAAGTACCAGGTGGAATATGTGGACATTTCCACGGACGAGGATTATATAAAGAAACTTAAATCATTGTTCGGAAGCAAATGAAACTGCTGACAGTCATATTGACGGTGATTTTGGATATCATCCCGTCAGGGAAAGCGTTCTTGGAGCAGCTCCAGCAGCGTGACTCTGTTCTTATAGCCGATCAGGTGGAGTACGGTTTCTCTCTGGAGGGGCTCAAGAAAGGCACGGAGATAGCTCTCCAGGACTTTGCAGAACTGTCCAACGACACTCTTTCTCTTGTCAGAAACTGGAAATTCGACACGCTGAAAGTCAATAAAAAGCAGCAGTTGACGGATATCAAGGCATCGGTAGTGCTGGCCCCTTTCGAAGAGGGAATCTATGAACTTCCGCCGATTTATGTTCTCAAAAAATATGCGGGCACAGAAGATACCCTTGAGTTCGAAGGGTGTAGCATGGAGGTAAAGACAATCCCTGTTGACACGGCAACGTTTGAGGTGAAGGATATCAAAGGCCAGATTAAATACCCGCTGACTTTCAGGGAAGTTCTTCCATGGTTGGCAGGAATGGTGCTGCTTGTAGCGCTTGTCGTGCTCGGTGTTGTCCTGATTAAGAGATACCGCCGGAAAAAAGGCCTTGAACCCGTTCCGGACGAACCTGCATATCTGCTTGCACTTCGTCGTCTTGAACATTTCAGAAATGACAAATATTGGGTGGCGGATAAGCAGAAAGGCTTTTATTCTGGCGTGACCGATACTCTGAAAGATTATCTTGAGGCCCGTTTCGGAGTGGATGCTCCCGAGATGACTACTGCCGAACTGTTTGCGGCGTTGAAGGACAAACAGGGACTGTCGCCTGAAATATACGAAAGTGCGCGCGATCTGTTCGAACGTGCGGACTTCGTGAAATTTGCGAAGTACGTCGCCTCGGACGAGGACAATGCCAAGGTCCTCCCTGTGGCTGTTAATGTAGTAACCAGTACGATAGAAGAAAAGCCGGAGAACTGACATGTATTTCGAATATCCGCAATTGTTATGGCTCCTGGCCATTCCTGTTCTGCTTGCTGCTCTGTACGTATATAGAGAGCTCGCGGGGAAGAGGC
Organism: Bacteroidales bacterium; assembly: GCA_024402095.1. GTDB lineage: Bacteria > Bacteroidota > Bacteroidia > Bacteroidales > UBA932 > Cryptobacteroides. Next base: position 21,243 of record JAKSJU010000011.1, read on the forward strand.
CTCATTTGAGAGTATCCAGCATAACCCAATGGAAGCAGGGCGGTGATTCTGTCCTTTCCCTGTTGAGGCATGTTCCTTTTGCCTTGAGGTTTGCGGCCCTTTGTCTTATCATCGTGGCGATGGCAAGGCCTCGTTCTTCTTCCGAAATAGAAAAGATTGATACAGAAGGTATTGACATTGTTCTGACCATGGATGTTTCCACCAGTATGCTGGCGAGGGATTTCCAACCCGACCGTATCAGTGCGGCGAAGGACATCGCAATAGAATTTATCGCTCAACGGCCTTCGGACAGAATGGGAATAGTAGTGTTCGCCGGAGAGAGCTACACTCAGTGTCCTCTGACTACTGACCGTGCTGCACTCATTAACCTGATGAAGGAGGTCCAGACAGATCTTATCGAAGATGGAACCGCCATAGGCAACGGTCTGGCCACGGCTGTTGCCAGAATGATGGACTCCGATGCAAAGAGCAGGGTGGTGATCCTTCTTACCGACGGAGTGAACAACATGGGAGAGATAAGTCCGGAAAGCGCAGCCGAAATCGCAAAGACATATGGTATCAGGGTCTATACGATAGGCGTAGGAGCCAACGGCATGGCTCCGTATCCTGTGATGACTCCGTGGGGAGTCGAAGAGCAGCAGATGAAGGTTGAGATTGACGAGGAACTCCTTCAGCAGATTGCCGACGCTACCGGAGGGAAATATTTCAGGGCGACGGATAACACCAAACTTTCCCAGATTTACTCTGAGATAAACAAGATGGAGAAAGCACGGACAACGATAGACAGTTTCCCCGTATATAAGGAACTGTTCGGCAAGTATGCGTTTGCGGCATTGCTCTGCCTTCTGCTTGAATTGATACTTAAACTGATTGTCAGAAGATTGCCATGATGATATTTGCAAATCCGAAGTTCCTGATTCTGTTGCTGCTGGTGCCAGTGATCCCGGTGGTATATGCCATCCTGCGCAGACTTCGTCTTTCAAGAATACGCAGGTTCGGTGATGAGCAGCTGGTGAAGGAATTGATGCCGTCCTGGTCAGGAGCCAAAGGCTGGGTCAGGATAGTACTGTTCTCCCTGGCATTCGCCTTTTTCGTATTGGGTCTGTCCCGTCCGCAAATAGGAGCCAAACTGTCACAACGGCAGACAAAAGGTTCCGAAATCATGATATGTCTTGACGTATCGAATTCCATGCTGGCCCAGGACTATTCACCGGACAGACTGTCAAGGGCGAAACTTGCCATCTCAAGATTGGTTGACAAACTCGAAGGTGACAGGATCGGGCTGATAATCTTTGCCGGGAGCTCATTTGTGCAATTGCCTGTGACGACGGACTATATATCGGCCAAGATGTTTCTCTCCTCTGTCAATACGGAATCAATACCTATCCAGGGCACTGCAATAGGCGATGCTATCTCCACTGCGGTCAAAGGATTCAGCATTCAGAGCGAAAAGAGCAGGGCGATTATAGTCATTACTGATGGAGAAAACCACGAGGATGATGCTGTAGAGGCGGCAAAACAGGCAGCCGAAATGGGGATAAAAGTCTATACCATCGGCGTAGGATCCGTAAGGGGAGAACCTATCCCGAAGGACGGCGACCTTATGAAAGACTCAAACGGGAACATTGTCGTGACCAGGCTTGACGAGAATACACTGGAGCAGATTGCAGAAGCGGGTGGCGGTGCGTATATTCATGCTGGGAATGAAGAGTTCGGCCTTACTCCTATCATCAATGACCTCAAGAAGATGGAGGACGAGATGTTCAATTCCGTCGTGTTCGAAGAGTATGATGAGCAGTTTATGTATTTCCTGGGCATAGCACTGGTTCTTTTTGTAATAGAGATGCTCATCGGTGACAGGAAATTTAAAAGGAATCTTTTTGATGCGTAGATTAATATCTGTATTGTTGCTATTGCTGCTATGTCTTCCTTCCCTTGCCCAGAATGACAGGAAGGATGTACGCGCAGGCAATCGTAAATTCTCAAAGGACAAGTTCAAAGAGTCCGAGATAGATTATAGGAAAGCAGTCCTGAAGGATTCGACTTCTGTGGCAGGACAATACAATCTGGCTTCATCATTGTATCGTCAGGGAGATTATGACGGTGCGGGAGTTGCACTTGGACGGGTTGAAGAATCCGGAAGGCCGGAAGTCTACTTCAACGAAGGGGATGTCGCTCTCCAGAAAAAGGATTATGCAAGGGCTGTCGAAGCATTCAAAAATGCGCTTCTACAAACTCCTGATGATCTTGACGCCAAGGAGAATTACATATATGCCAAGAAAATGCTTGAAAATCAGCAGCAGAACAACCAGAATGATCAGAACCAGGATCAGCAGAACCAGGATAACCAGAATCAGCAGGATAACCAGGATCAGCAGAATCAGGATAATCAGGATGATCAGGATGACCGTAATGATCAGCAGGATGATAAGGACCAGAGCCGGCAAAACAATGAGAATCAGATGTCCCAGCAGCAGGCTCAGCAGATGCTGAGGGCGATACAGGCAAAGGAAAAGGAGACTCAGGATAAGGTGAATAAAGAGAAAGCGGCAGCACTGAAGTCACGTCAGAAAGAAAAGAACTGGTAGTATGAAGAGGTTAGTCATATTTTTAATTTCAATATTGGCTGGAGTTGTCACTCTGGCGCAGGGTACCATAAATGTACAGGCTCCTAACCTCGTAGAGGTCGGGGAGCAGTTCCAGATAACGTTTTCCGTTGAAGGTGAAGAATCCCCTTCCGATTTTTCATGGACCCAAGGCCCAGATTTTGATTTGGTATGGGGCCCTCAGCGCAGCTCATCGGTTTCCACGACCATCGTAAATGGGAAACGCACGAAGTCGTCACAGAGTGCCTATACATATATCGTCACTGCCAGAAAAGCAGGTACTTTCCAAATTCCACAGGCAACGGCCAGACTCAAAGGCGCCGAGATAGTGTCAAAGCCGGCAAGCATCGAAGTTGTGCCGGGAGGTTCTTCTTCTGCGTCCCAGTCATCCGGGACGGCATCTGACAGCGACCGGTCACAGACCGGAGACGTCTCAGGTGACGATCTTTTCATGAGGTTGACCTTCAGCAAGACCACAGCGGTTGTCGGAGAGATAATAAAAGCTAATCTGAAACTCTATTCCAAAGTTAACGTGGCTGGTTTCGAAAATGCCAAGTTGCCTATATTCAATGGATTCTGGAACCAGCAGCAGGTTCCTGACAATATTGAGTTCACCAGAGAGAATTATCACGGATCGATGTATTATGTGGCTACCATCCGTAGCTATACCTTGATTCCGCAGCAGGCCGGGGATCTTGTAGTGGAACCTTCCGAACTGGTATGCCTTGTTAACGAGAGGGTAAGCAAGAGTACGTCCAGGAGCATCTTCGATGACTTCTTTATGGACGATTACAGGACAATCCGCAAGCGTGTGATGACACCTTCCGTTACAGTCCACGTGAAGCCGCTTCCTGCCGGAGCACCAGCTTCTTTCTGCGGTGGAGTCGGAAAATTTTCCATTGCAGCACATCTTACTACGGACTCATTGAAGACTCATGATGCCGGATCACTTGTAATAACCGTTTCCGGTAACGGGAACATTTCCATGCTTGAGTCTCCGAAAGTCAACTTCCCTCTTGATTTTGAGGCTTATGATACAAAAGTCACTGATGACACGGGAGGAGATCAGACTCGTACCTCCGGAAGCAAGATTTTCGAATATCCGTTTATTCCTCGCAGCGCCGGGGAGTTTGTCATCGGACCGATAGAATATTCATATTATGACATATCTGCCGGCAGGTACGTGACTTTGACGGCGCAGCCTATGCCAATAAAGGTCGAAAAGGGAAATGAGGCGGAGGCGTCATCGCAGGGGCATCTGGTGCAGTCTGTCAACCAGAAAAGTGTCAAGGACCTGGATTCGGATATCAGGTATATAGTTACGAAGGAACCGTCATATTCCGAGATAGGAAAATTCTATGTATTCTCAACAGGTTTCTGGATAGTTCTTGTCCTGCTGATGGGGGCCGGTGCGGGATTCTTCTTCGCATTCAAGAAAACCGCAGAGAGAAAAGCGGACATTGCCGGAACAAAGAACAGGGCGGCCACGAAGATGGCCAGAAAACGTCTTGCCTCCGCGGGAGAGTATCTCAGCAAGGACTTGTATACTGCATTCTATGAAGAGTTGCACAAGGCATTGCTCGGCTATGTGGGAGACAAAATGGCTATCGATCCTGCCGACATGAACAAGGATAATATTTCAGCCAGACTCCTTTCATCCGGTGTCAGTGAAAGTCTGACATCTGAATATCTGAGTCTGCTTGATGAATGTGAGTTCGCCAGATATGCACCGGATTCCGGGCATGCCGCCATGAACGAACATTATGAAAAAGCTCTTGATTTGATTTCATCAGTTGATTCTTCAATGAAGAAAAATATGGATATTAAAAAAGTGGTGCCTCTTCTCGCTTTGCTTTTGTGTCTCCCTCTCGGTGCTACCGAATGGGACGATGCGGTACAGGCATATTCTGAGGGGAACTGGCAGGCTGCAATCGAGAATTGGACGGCGATAGAGGCTGGCGGTGCCGAGTCTGTTGAATTATACTACAATATCGGAAACGCCTATTTCAAGGAGGGGGAGACGGCCAGGGCCATTCTCTATTATGAGAGGGCACGACGCCTTGACCCGTCCAATAAAGACGTGGAGCACAATTTGGCTTTCGCGCGGTCAAAAACGCAGGACAGGATAGAAGAGATACCGGAAATCTTTATTGAGCAGATAGGTAGGAAAATATGCCGTTCCCTTTCGGGAAACACATGGACGGTGCTGTTCTTCGTATTTCTCACCCTTACGATATTATGCGCTTTGGTGTATCTGCTCTCGCACGTTACGGTCAGAAAAAAGACCGGCTTCTTTGCAGGAATAGTCGCGCTGGTGATTTCCCTATTCTGCCTTGACTTTGCACAATGGCAGTGGAATGACTACCGCCATGATATCTCAGCGATTGTAATGAAATCGGTAATCTCTGTGAAGAGCTCTCCGTCAAAGGATTCTTCAAAAGACTTGTTCATACTTCATGACGGTACCAAAGTCAAAGTGCTTGACAGCGTTGGATCCTGGGATAATATTGAACTTTCAGACGGCCGCCAGGGTTGGGTGGAATCTTCAGACATCGAGATTATATAGAGGCAAGGCCTCGCAAACCACGAAGGTGCTGCCACCTATATATATTACAGAATCCGGGCTCGCATAACTGCGGGCCTGTTCTATGCCTTTTCGGACGCTTTCAGCCGGCTCGGCGTCAAGTTCGGGACGAGCTGATTTGATCCTGTTGAAAAGTTCATCGGCCTTCATTGCGCGCGGCGTCGCAGGAGCTACAAGAATATAATGTGCGTCCGCAGGCATAAGCGGTATAATGGAATCGATGTCCTTGTCCGCCATCACGCCGTATACTATGACAAGAGGTTTGCCGATTTTTTCAAGAGAAGAAAAATTGATTCTTAGCGCGGCCGGATTGTGCCCGATATCGCATATCGTCAAAGGATTCCGGCATAATTTTTCCCATCGTCCCCTCAGACCGGTCCTTTCTGCGGTATGTTTCAAAGCATCCAGAACAGTATCGCACAAAGGGAAGCCGAGGAGGTCCAATGCTTTTATAGCGGTGGCGATGTTGCCCTGCTGATACTCTCCGGTCAGATCTGATTCGATGCCGTTCGCCGTATCAATGTCGGCATAGAATAAAGGACAGTCGGCTTCAGAAGCCTTGTTCTCGAATACGATGTCGGTTTCCGTGTCATGACCCCAGACAAGTGCGGGAATATCTTTTTTGAAAATGCCGGCTTTTTCGGAAGCTATCATGGATCTTGTGTTGCCAAGCAACGCGCAATGGTCCAGCCCGATACTAGTGACGACGCTCAGCGCCGGTGTGATGATATTGGTGCTGTCAAGCCTGCCTCCCAGCCCGACCTCGATGACTGCATAGTCGACTTTTTTGTCGGCGAACCACCAAAAGGCCATTCCAGTGGTTATTTCAAAGAAGGATAATCCGTCACAGTTGAATGTCTCAAGGAATTCCCAGACTTCTTCGCGGCTTATCATGCTTTCACCCACAACCTTCATCCTTTCCCTGAAGTCCAGCAAATGGGGTGAGGTGTACAGCCCGACGCGGAAACCCAATGCTGAAAGTGATGCCGCTATCATAGAAGACACCGATCCTTTGCCGTTCGTTCCGGCTACATGAATGCATTTAAACTTCTTCCATGGGTGCCCCATGGCGGAATCGAATTTCATCATCCCATCAAGCCCCGGCTTATAGGAACCGGGAGTGAACCCGGCATTCTGTACTGACGGCGATCTCGCGAACAGCTCGTCAAGCCTGCAATTGTATTCTTCCTCTGAGTATTTCATATTGCAACTGAAATCAAATTTAGTTATTTTTACACGATTTTCTAACTATGACCGCTGAAAAGACATCTCCAATGCTGTCAAAGTTCATTATTGACGGCATTCCTCAGGAGCTGACTCCGCTTCAGCTTCTTGACGGTGTTCTTGATGATTCTGCAGACAATGAATGTGCTGCGGCAGGGTCTTGTGAAATCATCGACGAAACGGTAGACCCGGTTTGCTCTCACTATAAGTACGATGCCGCAAACGTTGACGGGTATCTTACTGGCGTGCTGAATGTCAAAAAAGACTTTCCAATAAGGTTCGCGGATTTCGGATCACGGGCAAGGATTGCCGGAGCCCTGATAGATACACTCTGGAAAAACGGACATTTCAGGATAGGGGATATTTCTCTGAAAGCCTCCTGGAAGTGGAATGAAAATGGTCTGGGCAATATGTCGGCTTTCTATTCATCCGTACAGGCTGTCGCCGATTATCTTGACGGACTCGGATTGCGTCTTGATGGCTACACATATTCCGGCACAAGGTCAAAATGTGACCTGACGTTCAAAGCGGAAATAGCGGACAGCAGGGAGGGGGATTATGAATCAATGCTGGAACTTCCGTACCGTGTGGCTAAGGCCAGAATGAGCAATACCAGGGCATGTCCGTCTACTCTTGTCCCTGAAGAACAGAGCTGGGTAGTGTATATCCCTTTCGAATCCACTGATTTCCGGCTTGGAGGTTCTTCTCTGGCGCAGTATCTCAATCTTGATGGCGGAGTGGCGCCGAAGATTATGGATGCAGACTATTTCATCGACTGCTACGAGGTTGTCAGGGAACTGGTCGAGGACGGGGTAATCATTGCCGCCCGGACTATCGGAGAAGGAGGACTGCTTTCTGCGGTTCAGAAAATGTCTTCCGATGGGGTCGGTATGACCGTGGACGTTTCCGACGTAATGAAGGCATTCAACGAAAATGAAATTGTCCGGGTTCTCTTCTCGGAGGTGCCGGGCGTGGTCATACAGATTCATGATATCGATTTTGACTATCTTGATGCCGAACTCCTGCTGCAGGACGTAGCTTTCTTCCCTCTCGGGCATCCGACGCCGGACAGGGAGTCGGTCAGGGTCAAGGCTTCAGCCAAGACAGGAATACAGACTATATTGGAATCCCTGATGCAGAATGCTGAGGGAGAAGATTGATATGAATAAACAGAAGATATTCGTGCTGGATACAAATATTATCCTCCACGACCACAAGGCAATCAGACATTTTCAGGACAACAACATTGTTATCCCTATCGCTGTAATCGAAGAACTTGACAAGTTCAAAAAAGGCAACGACGCCCTGGCATTTAATGCCAGAGGCTTTGTCAGAGATCTTGACAAGATCACGGACGGCAAGATGTTCGGTGCCGAAGGAGTACCGATCGGCAAGGGACTGGGCCTTATCAAGATTGAGCCGAACCATCCTTTCCCGGAAAAGTTGAAGAATCTGTTTGTGGATGATATCCAGGATCACAGGATACTTGCTACGGCTATTTGGGTCAGGGATAATCATCCCGGGACGTTTGTCGCATTGGTGACAAAAGACGTCAATCTCAGGATGAAGGCCAAGGCTGCCGGTATGGAAGTCCAGGACTACCTTACCGACAGGGTGGAAGAGCAGAAGATAGAGGATGCCCAGAAAGAAGTGCTGGATATGACTCTGGATGATGCCAGCATGCAGCAGTTGTGCTATGGCCCTGATTCGTCCGTGAAATGGGACAAGGCAAGACCTAATCAGCTTTTTAAGTTCAGGTGGAAGAACGCCGGCGACGAGATTGTAGCAGCCCGCTATGATGCAGACAAAGGTAAGGTTGTGCTGGTAAGAAGCCGGGAAGCCTATGGAATCAAACCAAGGAACGTAGAGCAGCGTTTTGCCCTGGATGCCTGTCTGAACCCGAAAATAGAGCTTGTCTCTTTGACTGGCGGCGCAGGTACCGGAAAGACGCTTCTTGCGCTTGCTGCCGCTTTGGAGCAGGAACAGGAATACGAGCAGATCATCCTTTCCCGACCGACGGTGATTCTTGGCAATCAGGATATCGGATACCTCCCCGGAGACCAGAAGACCAAGATGTCTCCATTCCTTCAGCCTCTGATGGACAACCTCAATGTGATTAAGGCGCAGTTCAAACCGACTTCCAGGCAGGCGCAGCGGATAGAGAGCATGCTCACACAGGAAAAGCTGATAATCGAACCGCTGGCATATATCCGAGGAAGAAGTCTCGGCAAATGCTTCTTCATAATAGATGAGGCGCAGAACCTGACCCCTCACGAAGTCAAAACGATTATCACGCGTGCCGGGCAGGGTACGAAAATGGTCTTTACGGGTGACGTGTTCCAGATTGACCAGCCATATCTTGACCAGTGGTCAAACGGATTGACACATCTTGGAGAGAAGATGGCGGGACAGAAATTGTTCGAACATGTTTTCCTGAGAAAGGGAGAAAGAAGCGAATTGTCAGAATTAGCGGCTAAACTATTATAAATTTTTACTAAATTCGCGGTTTTGAAAACAACAAGTAAATAAATATATGTTTGAGAACAAGAAAAGAGTCTATCGTTTCGGTGGAAAAACAGCTGAAGGAGATGGCTCAATGAGAGAGCTCCTTGGTGGAAAAGGAGCGAATTTGGCTGAAATGAGCCGTTTGGGAATGCCGGTTCCTGCCGGATTCACTATTACAACAGAGTGCTGCGCAGAGTATTATGAACTCGGAGGCGGCTATTCAGAAGAACTTAAGAGAGATGTCGCATCCGCCCTTAAGGCAACGGAAGAACTGATGGGCAAGAAGTTCGGTGATCCAAGCGATCCGCTTCTCGTCAGCTGCCGTTCAGGTGCGCGCAGCAGTATGCCTGGTATGATGGATACCATCCTTAATATCGGACTTTGCTCTGCAACTCTCCCTGGTATGATAAAGAAAACGGGCAACCCTCGTTTCGTATATGACGCATACAGACGTCTCATCATGATGTACTCTGATGTCGTTATGGAGAAGGCTGAAGGTATCGAGCCTGCTGACGGACAGGGTATCCGCCAGCAGCTTGACAGAATGATGGAGGAATTGAAGGATGCCAAGGGATATAAGTCAGACACTGAAATCACTGCAGAAGAGCTCAAAGATCTTTGCGACAAGTTCAAGCTTAAGGTGATGGAGGTCCTTGGAGTTGAATTCCCAGATACCGCTGAGGCTCAGCTTTGGGGCTCAATCGGAGGAGTTTTCAAGTCATGGAACGGAAAGCGCGCCATTGCATACCGCCGCATCGAGAAGATTCCTGATGATTGGGGCACGGCAGTGAACGTACAGTCAATGGTGTTCGGAAATATGGGTGATACATCAGCTACTGGTGTAGCATTCTCACGTAATCCGGCTACCGGAGACAACAAGTTCTATGGAGAATGGCTCATCAACGCACAGGGCGAGGATGTAGTGGCCGGTATCCGTACTCCTAATCCTCTTAATGAGGCAACAAAGAACGAACACAATAAGGATCTTGCTTCTCTTGAGAAGGCAATGCCTGAGGTATATGCAGAGCTTGATGACATCCGCAAACGTCTGGAGAACCATTTCCACGATATGCAGGACATCGAGTTCACTATTCAGGAAGGACATCTTTGGATGCTCCAGTGCCGTATCGGAAAGCGCACAGGTATCGCTGCCCTTCAGATGGCAATGGATATGCTTTCAGAGGGTATGATCGATGAGAAGACAGCAGTGCTCAGAGTATCACCTTCCCAGCTTGACGAGATTCTTCATCCTATTCTCAACCCTGCTTCAGAGAAGAACGCAAAGGTCGTTGCACAGGGCCTTCCTGCTTCTCCAGGTGGAGCAGTCGGTACAATCGTATTCACGTCAGAGGCTGCAATGGCAGCAGCTGCAAAGGGCGAGAAAGTGATTCTCATCCGTGAGGAGACCTCCCCTGAGGACATCGAGGGAATGAGGGCTTCCGCCGGAATCCTTACTACCCGCGGAGGAATGACTTCACACGCTGCTCTTGTGGCACGCGGATGGGGAAAGTGCTGTATCGTCGGATGTGAGGCAATGAAGATCAACTTCGCGCAGAAGACAGTCTCTTTCTCAGGCGACAACAAGACATACAAGGAAGGCGAGTGGTTCAGTCTCAATGGATCAAAGGGAGTCGTATATGCTGAGAAGATTGAAACAATGGATGCTTCAGAGAATCCTCTGTTCATCAGTTTCATGAATATCGTCGACAAATATCGCAAGCTCGGTATCCGCACCAATGCTGATACACCTGAGGATGCACAGAGGGCTCTTCAGTTCGGGGCAGAAGGTATTGGCCTGTTCAGAATCGAGCATATGTTCTATGGTAAGAATTCAGAGCTTCCTCTTTCAAAACTCCGTAAGATGATCCTTTGTGATACCGATGAGGAACGCAAGAAAGCGCTTACTGAGCTTGAACCGTTCATCAAGGCATCCGTAAAGAGCACGCTCCGCATTATGAACGGCAAACCGGTTGTATTCCGTCTCCTTGATCCGCCTCTCCACGAGTTCGTGCCGAAGAGCGAAGACAAGAAGGAGGAGATTGCAGAGGAACTTGGCGTTTCTGCAAAAGAAATCGACAAGAGAGGCGAGAACCTTCACGAGGTAAACCCTATGATGGGACATCGTGGAGTACGTCTTCATATCACATATCCGCTTATCGCTGAGACCCAGTACAGAGCAATATTCTCTGCTACTGCAGAACTTCTTGCCGAAGGTCTCAACCCTATGCCGGAAATCATGATTCCTGTTACGGTTTCCGCCCGTGAGCTCGAATTCCAGAAGGCACACTGCGAAAAGATTCGTGTTGAGGTAGAGAGCCAGACTCTCCAGTACATTGACTATCATTTCGGAACAATGATAGAGATACCTCGCGCTGCCCTTACTGCAGACCGCATGGCACGTACTGCTGAGTTCTTCTCTTTCGGAACGAACGACCTTACTCAGATGACCTTCGGATTCTCACGCGATGATGTCGGAACATTCATGGGTGACTATCTTGGAAACAAGATTCTTGATGCAGATCCATTCCAGACTATTGATGTCAAGGGTGTTGGAAAACTTGTAGAGTACGGCGTTCAGAACGGCCGCAGCAGAAGGAATGACCTTAAGTGCGGTATCTGTGGAGAGCACGGTGGAGATCCTGACTCAATCAAGTTCTTCCACAAGATCGGACTTGACTATGTCAGCTGCTCACCATTCCGTGTCCCAATCGCAAGGCTCGCAGCCGCACAGGCAGCAATCAACGAAGGAAAGTAATTTTATTCGGATATTATTGAGAACCGGCCGGGAAATTTACCCCGGCCGGTTCTTCTTATGCTGTACTTTTTGTATATTTGTAATATATATAAACAATCATCAATGAAACAGGATTTACAGATTTTCGATTTGATCGGAAAAGAGGAGGCCAGACAGAGGGCAGGCCTTGAACTTATTGCATCTGAAAACTATGTAAGTGACGCAGTGCTTGAGGCTATGGGCTCCGTTTGTACCAACAAATATGCAGAAGGATATCCGGGAAAAAGGTATTATGGCGGATGCGGTATTGTTGACCAGATTGAGCAGCTTGCGATAGACCGTCTGAAACAACTGTACGATGCGGAGTGGGCGAATGTGCAGCCGCATTCAGGAGCACAGGCAAATATGGCCGTCATCATGGCAGTCCTTAAGCCGGGAGATACTTTCATGGGTCTTGACCTTTCTCAGGGAGGACATCTTACCCACGGTTCTCCGGTCAATGCTTCCGGAATCCTGTACAACGCTGTGGCTTACGGCCTGAATCCCGAGACCGGGCTTGTTGATTATGACAAGATGGAGCAGCTCGCGCTGGAGCATAAGCCGAAGCTGATAATCGGCGGAGCATCTGCATATTCACGTGAGTGGGATTATGAGCGTATGCGTGCTATTGCCGACAAAGTGGGCGCTGTTCTTTGGATCGATATGGCTCATACTGCCGGAATGATTGCTGCCGGACTTCTGAAGAATCCTGTCAAATACGCGCATATCGTAACGTCAACTACGCATAAGACGCTGAGGGGTCCGAGAGGCGGTGTGATACTTATCGGAAAAGATTTTGATGACCCGCAGGGACGTACAACTCCGAAAGGTGTCGTGAAGAAAATGAGCCAGGTGCTTGACAGCAGCGTATTCCCCGGAGTGCAGGGCGGCCCTCTCGAACATGTCATTGCAGCGAAGGCAGTCGCTTTTTATGAGGCGTCACAGCCGGAGTATGTAGAATACCAGAAGCAGGTGATTGCAAATGCAAAGGCTATGTCCGACGAATTCATTGCAAAAGGTTATAAAGTCGTTTCCGGTGGCACGGACAATCATCTGATGCTAATTGATCTCCGCACCAAGTTCCCTACAGTGACTGGACGTATCGCCGAGACCGAACTTGTCAAAGCCGATATCACCATCAACAAGAACATGGTTCCTTTCGATGACAGAAGTCCTTTCCAGACTTCCGGTGTACGTATCGGAACTCCGGCTGTTACATCAAGGGGTTTTGTGGAGAAAGATATGGTTACAATAGTTAACCTCATCGACACCGTGCTGGCTTCCTGCGCAAAGCATTATGAAGCCCTGACTCAGAAACTGGAAGTGCCGGAGCACACAGAGGTGCTGGAGTCTGTGAAACAGAAAGTGCACATGCTCACTGCTGGTTACCCTTTAAACAAATATTGATTGAAAGATCGTAAACTTTTGAATGCTGAACTCGGAAGAGTCAGCGCAGAACAGTACAAAGCACTTCCTCATTCCGGGGTGGTGCTTGTATTGGATAATATAAGAAGCGCGCACAATGTAGGCAGTGCGTTCAGGACATCAGATGCATTCAAAGTTGACAAGATCTTCCTCTGCGGCATTTGTGCATGTCCGCCTTCCGCAGAAATCCATAAGTCGGCCCTCGGTGCTGAGGATAGCGTGGACTGGGAACATCATGACGATACCCTGGAGGTGGTCAAGTCACTGAGGAAAGAGGGATTCACTATTATCGGGGTAGAACAGACCGAACATTCTGTCAAGCTTCAGAATTTCCATCCTGACAAGTCGTGCAGATACGCCTTCGTGTTCGGGAATGAGGTTGACGGTGTCCAGCAGGCAGTTGTCGATGAATGTGATTACTGTCTGGAGATACCGCAGTTCGGAACCAAACATTCGCTGAATGTCTCTGTGAGCATAGGAGTTGTGCTGTGGGAGGCTGTCAGGTGACAAATTGTCACTGGCACGGACCTTGAGTAAGAAACAATATACCCGAAAGGGTGAAACAGAAACAATATATAAAAGATAGAATTATGATTAAACCACTTGCAGACAGAGTCCTGATCGAGCCCAAGGCGGCTGAGACCAAGACGGCTTCAGGAATTTTCATTCCTGACACAGTAAAAGAAAAACCACAGCAGGGAACTGTAATAGCTGCCGGCCCTGGTATAAAGGATGAACCTATGGAGGTCAAGAAGGGTGATGTGGTACTTTTCGGAAAGTACGCCGGGACAGAAGTAACAGTGGATGACAAAACATATCTTATCGTTAAACAGTCTGACATTTTAGCAATACTCTAAATTGTCGTCATAATATATATTAGGTAATATGGCAAAGGAAATACAATTCGATACTGAAGTCCGCTCAAAGATGAAGCAGGGCGCAGATGCACTTGCAAATGCAGTCAAGGTAACACTCGGTCCTAAGGGACGCAATGTTGTAATCGACAAGAAATTCGGTGCTCCACAGGTGACGAAGGACGGTGTAACGGTAGCAAAGGAAATAGAACTTGAAGACCGCTTTGAAAACATGGGTGCACAGATGGTCAAGGAAGTCGCATCAAAGACAAACGAGCAGGCCGGAGACGGAACTACGACAGCCACAGTACTTGCACAGGCAATCATAAATGTGGGTATCAAGAACGTAACCGCAGGTGCAAACCCTATGGACCTCAAGCGCGGCATCGACAAGGCGGTGACTGCAGTGGTGGCAGAGCTCAAGAAGCAGAGTCAGTCAGTTGGTGATGACTACTCAAAGGTTGAGCAGGTGGGTACGATTTCCGCAAACAATGACAACAACATCGGAAAACTTATTGCTGACGCTATGTCAAAGGTCAAGAAAGACGGTGTAATCACCGTTGAAGAGGCAAAGGGAACAGAGACGGAAGTCAAAGTTGTCGAAGGAATGCAGTTCGACCGCGGATATATCTCTCCTTATTTCATGACTGACGGAGATAAGATGGAAGCTGAATTGAGCAATCCGGCAATTCTCATCACTGACAAGAAGATCAGCACTATGAAGGATTTGCTTCCTATCCTCGAGCCGATTGCAAGGGAAGGACGTGAAATGCTCATCGTTGCAGAGGATGTCGACGGAGAGGCATTGACGACTCTGGTTGTAAATAAGCTTCGCGGCTCCCTTAAGATTGCCGCAGTGAAAGCTCCGGGATTCGGCGACCGCCGTAAGGAGATGCTTCAGGATATCGCTACCCTGACAGGAGCTCAGGTAATATCTGAAGAAAGAGGTTTCACTCTTGAGAATGCGACCCCTGACATGCTTGGAAAAGCGGAGAAGGTCACCATTACAAAGGAGAACACCACAATAGTGGGTGGCGCCGGAGACAAGAAGGCAATTGCTGACAGAGCGGAAACTATCCGTAAGCAGATCAGCGTGTCAACATCCGATTATGATAAGGAGAAACTCCAGGAACGTCTTGGCAAACTCGCCGGTGGTGTGGCTGTCCTCTATGTAGGAGCTACTACAGAGGTTGAAATGAAGGAGAAGAAGGACAGGGTTGAAGATGCACTCAATGCTACTCGTGCCGCTGTCGAGGAAGGATATCTTCCAGGAGGCGGAGTTGCATACATCCGTGCGGCGTCCGTGCTCAGTTCTCTCAAGGGGGACAACGATGATGAGACCACAGGAGTCCATATCGTTGCAAAAGCCATTGAGGAACCTCTCCGCCAGATTGCCCAGAATGCAGGCGTGGACGGCAGTGTCATTATCCAGAAGATCAAGGAAGGTAAAGGTGATTTCGGTTACAACGCCCGCACGGGGGAGTATGTCAAGATGTTCGAGGCAGGAGTGATCGATCCTACCAAGGTTGCACGTGTCGCTTTGGAGAATGCAGCGTCAGTGGCCGGAATGTTCCTGACCACGGAATGCGGCATTGTGGACATTCCTGAACCGGTCCCGGCAGCACCTGCAATGCCAGCTGGCGGAATGATGTAAAAAAACGAAAAAAATATTTGCTATTCTGCAAAAACGATGTACCTTTGCATCCCCTTCGGAACGGAAGAGGATGCAAAGTTCTTTTTAAATATAAAATCTGAAAAATTTTGATAAAAAATTTGCAGATATAAAATTTATAACTACCTTTGCAATCCCGTTCAACGAACGAGGATGGCGGTCGGCCACTAAGGCCGGTTTTTTTAGCGCCAAATTGAAAGCAAGAAATGCTGTTGATCTTTGAAAAGACTGTTTAGGAAAGTACAAGCAAGTACCGAGAAACAATAATCGAGAGCGTTAATTTCTTTAGAAATTTAAGCGTCAGGAATCAAGCTGAGAAGTATAAGAAATATACAAAGAAGAGTTTGATCCTGGCTCAGGATGAACGCTAGCGGCAGGCTTAACACATGCAAGTCGAGGGGCAGCGCGGTGTAGCAATACATTGGCGGCGACCGGCGAAAGGGTGCGTAACGCGTGAGCAACTT
>JAKSJU010000012.1 GCA_024402095.1 Bacteroidales bacterium
ATGCCGCCACAGGCGAGCCTCTGCCAGGAGCAGCCATCCTAGTTAAGGGAACTGCTGATGGTGTCGTTGCCGATTTCGATGGTAACTATAGCATCACGGTCCCTGCAAATGCGACACTTGGCTTCACGACTATCGGTTTCAAGAGTGCCGAGGAGGAAGTCAACGGAAGGACAGTTATCAATGTCGCACTTGAAACAGATACCGAAATGCTCGAGGAGACAATCGTCGTTGCATACGGTACAGCTACAAAGAGTTCCTTCACCGGATCTGCAGCTGTAGTAAAGAGTGATGCCATCGAGAAGCATGTGGCTACAAACGTTACAAGTTCTCTCGCAGGTACTACTCCTGGCGTTCAGATCCTCAGTTCTTCAGGTGACCCTGCAGCAGGTGGATCCAACACTATCCGCATCCGTGGTATCGGTTCAATGAGCGCATCAAACAGCCCTCTCGTAATCCTCGACGGTATGCCATATGACGGAGCCCTCTCTGATATCAACCCTAACGATGTTGAGTCCATGTCAGTCCTCAAGGACGCAGCAGCTTCCGCTATTTACGGTGCCCGTGGTGCAAACGGTGTCATACTCATCACCACAAAGAAGGCTGATGCAGGCGAGGCTATGGTCAAGTTCGACGCCCGTTTCGGTAGCAACAGCAGGCTTATCCCTAACTATGATATCATCACAGACCCTGCAGAGTACTACGAGGCTCACTATAAGAGAATGTACAACTCTCAGATCTATGCAGGCAAGACAGTCGCAGAGGCTTATGCTTTTGCTGACGCCAACCTCTTCGATCAGAACAACGGTGGTCTCGGATACAAGGTCTATACAGTTCCTGAGGGAGAAAAGCTCATCGGTACCAACTTCAAGATCAATCCTAAGGCTAAGCTCGGATATGATGACGGTACCTATTATTATCAGCCTGACGACTGGTACAACGAGACTTTCCACAACTCATTCCGTCAGGAGTACAACCTTTCAGTATCCGGAGCTTCAAACCGTTTCAACTACTACGCATCATTCGGTTTCCTCGATGACGGCGGTATTGTAAACAATTCAGGTTACAAGCGTTATTCTGCACGTGTCAATGCTGAATATCAGGCAAAGGACTGGGCAAAGATTGTTACAAACGTAGGATATTCTCACACTGACAGCCAGACTAACGGTTCTAACGGAAGCTGGGGATCATCAGGAAACCTTTTCTACATCTGTAACAACATCGGACCTATCTATCCGCTCTACGTACGTGCAACAGGCACACACGAGATTATGGACGATCACGGTTTCAAACTCTATGACTCCAACAACACGAACTTCATGCGTCCTAACTTCGTAGGCAACGCTGTCCGTGATAACGAGATGAACTCCAACAACACCGGTGCTGACGTCGTTACCGGAAAGGTCGGTCTCATCCTTACTCCTGTAAAGGGCCTCACTTTGTCTGCAAACCTCGGTCTGCATGATGACAATACCCGTCAGTCTGTACTCTACAGCCCTTGGGCAGGTTCAACGACAGACGGTTCCGTTTCAGTAGGACACTCAAGAGTTTTCACTCTCAACCAGCAGTATCTTGCCGAGTACAAGACAGACTTCGGTGCATCCAAGCACAATCTCGATGTCCTCGCCGGTTATGAGCAGTACAATCTGAAGAGCCAGGGTCTCAGCGGAAGCAACTCATACCTTTTCAGCCCGTTCATCGGTGAATTGAACAATGCCGACGGTCCTGGTGATTATAAGGGCGTAAGTTCAAATACCAACGTTTATATCACAAAGGGTTTCCTTGCACGTGCACAGTACGAATATGACGGCAAGTATTTCGTTAGCGGTTCATTCCGTCGCGATGCTTCCAGCCGTTTCGCAAAGGGACACCAGTGGGGTAACTTCGGTTCAGTAGGTCTCGCATGGCTTGCAAGCAAGGAAGACTTCCTCAGCGGTGCCAATTGGATAGACCTCTTGAAATTCAAGGTCAGCTACGGTATCCAGGGTAACGATAACCTCGGTTCATACTATCCTTATTCCGACAATTACACCCACTCATACAACGCCGAGACCAAGGAGTATTCACTCGTTCTCAACTATAAGGGTAACGAGGATCTTACCTGGGAGTCTTCAAAGTCATTCAACGTAGGTGCTGACTTCGAATTCTTCAACGGAAAGCTTAACGGTACTGTTGAGTACTTCTCCCGTACTACATTCGATCTCCTTTATTCTAAGGACGTTCCTCTTTCTTCAGGTAACCCTACCGGATATATGCCTGTCAATGTCGGCTCAGTGCTCAACAGCGGTGTCGAAATCAGTTTGGACGGAAATATCATCAGAAAGAAGAATTTCAGTTGGGATTGGAACGTAAACGTTTCCCATTACAAGAATACCATCCTCGCTCTTGATCCAAGTATCCCTGAAGAGGGTATCAAGGGCTCGAACCGAATCATCAAAGTCGGCGGATCTCTCCGTGATGCATATCTGCACAAGTTCGCAGGACTTGATGATCAGGGTAGGGCACTCTGGTATTACGATGAGAAGGATGAGAACGGCAATATCACAACCAAGACAACAACCACTTTCGCAAATTCTACAATGTACGATTGCGGTTCAGTACTTCCTAAGATCTACGGTGGTTTCGGAACATCACTCAGCGCATACGGAGTCGACTTCAGCGCTCAGTTCTCATTCCAGCTCGGTGGCAGGTACTATGATGGTTCATATCAGGCACTTATGCACACTCAGAAGAACAACGGACAGGCTTGGCATAAGGACGCCCTCAAGGCTTGGGGCGAGCCGGGTGCTCCTGCAAACACCACAATCCCTCGTATGGACGGTGACGTTCAGGTCGGCCAGACCGCTTGCGACTGCTATCTTATCAGTAGCAACTACCTCAGCATCAACAACGTAACCCTCGGTTACACCTTCCCTGCAAAATGGGCAAGGGCTATCAAGATGCAGTCTCTCCGTATATATGTAGCCGGTGAGAATCTCGGAGTCTTCTCTGCTCGTCAGGGTGTCGACCCTCGTTTCTCAGACGGTATCGGTGGATATACCTCAGGTTCAGGTATCAGCACATCCGCTTACTCGGCAATGCGCAACGTCACCGGTGGTATCACTCTTACATTCTAATTTTTAAAAGAGGTATACAATGAAACTTTATAAATACATATCAATAGTCCTTGCCGGTGCAGCCTTTGTCGCTTGCGCTGACATCGAGAATGCTGTTCCACAGGGTGGTACTCTGCTTGACCAGCAGGTAAAGCAGGCCACTGCTGTAGCTCCTGAGCGTGCCGACGCTTCATTCGTGGGTATGTTCTTCAAGATTGCTAATCCAAACTGTGTATATGGCAGTGACCGACCTGACGACTTCGGTTTTGCTGCAATCCACTTTTCTACAGACCTTGAGGCAGCCGACGTGATTATGCCGGATTCAGGTTACAACTGGTTCTCAGTATGTGGAGACCTTACTTCCCGTACTGCAAACTATGCAAACCCTTACGAGCGTTATGCCGCTCCATACAACGCCATTGCGAATGCAAACTCTTTCCTTGCACTGTTCGTGGAGGAGAAGCTTATTGAGGACAATGATCTTGAGAGTCTTGCAAAGATAGCTCAGGCCAAGTCAGTCCGCGCTTATTCATACCTTGCGCTCGCACCTTATTTCCAGTTCAACCAGACTGATGCCGACCTTTCTCTTCCTTGTGTCCCTATCGTCACAAACGAGACGGCCGATTTCACGAACAATCCTCGCGCTACTGTCAGAGAGGTCTATGACCTTATCCTTTCAGACCTTGATTTCGCAGTGAAGTATCTTGAGGGCTATGAGCGCTCCGACAAGTCAAAGGTTGACCAGCATGTGGCATACGGTCTTCGCGCACGCGCAAACCTCAACCTACGCAAATATGCCGAGGCTCTTGAGGATGCCCAAAAAGCTGCCGAGGGATATACTCCTGCTACCATCGATGAGGTTTCAAAGCCTTCATTCATGGATATCAGCGAGCACAACTGGATCTGGGGCTACGATTATACCACAGAGTCAGCAGGTGAGTTCCCTTATGCAACTCCTTCATCTTGGATCCGTTCATTCTCTGCCAATGCCTATACACCTGCCTGCCAGTGCTATGCGCAGATCAACAAGATTCTTTGGGATAAGATTCCTTCAACTGACGTCCGCAAGGGCTGGTGGGTTGACGAGAACCTTGAGTCTCCTCTTCTTGAGGGACTTGCATGGCCTGGTTTCCCTGACGTTGCAAATGCTGATGACGGTGGAGATTCAAAGACTGTTTACCTTCCTTATACCAATGTCAAATTCGGTTGCTATACAGTAGGAACACAGCTTAATGACGAGGACTGGCCTATGATGCGTGTCGAGGAGATGATTCTCATCCAGGCAGAGTGTCTTGCAAAGACAGGTAAGGAAGCTGATGCCAAGGCATTGCTTAATGATTTTATCAGGACATACAGAGATCCTGAGTATAAGGCGGAACTTTCGCACTGCGCAACTATTGCTGATGAGATTTGGTATCAGCGTCGTATCGAACTCTGGGGTGAAGGTTTCTCAAACAACGATACACGTCGTCTTGCAAAACCTCTTGTACGTTTCCACGACAACACAAACAACCAGCCTGATGCATTCCGTTTCAATATGGAAGCCCGCGACGGATGGTGGCTCATGCGCTTCCCGCAGGCAGAGCTCAACACCAATCTTGCTGTTGAAGACAACAAGGAAGGTACTATCCCTGTTCAGGACCAGCACAAAGAGCTTAGAGACGGTGTTACAGACTAATTTAAAACTCGCTTAAAATGAAAAAGTTTATAAATATCATATTGACTCTCGGGCTTGTCGCCTTTACTGCTTCCTGCGTAAAGGAGTATGGTCCGCATGAGCCGGGTCCTCTTGATGAGGCAGATTGCTATGGCGTGTATTTCCCAGTACAGGAAGCGATAGGATCTCATACTTATGATCCTACTATGCCTACTGAAGTTGATGTAGTGGTGGCACGTAAGTCAGCCAGCAACGATATTGTCGTTCCTATTGAAATAGTAAATGAATCAGGTATTTTCAATATTGGAGAGATTCACTTTGCAGACGGACAAGCTGAGACTGTCCTTCACATTGATTTCCCTCAGGCCGGCTTTGGAGAGGAGTATGCAATGTCAGTTGTTATCAGCGATCCGAAGTACGCTTCAAAGTACAATAGCGGTGCAATTTCTTTCGACTTTTCAGTCATGAGAGTCGAGTGGAAAAAGTTTGTAGGATCTTCATTTAAGGAAGGAGAAACAGGTCACATCTACCAGATATGCTGGGAAGAAGATTCTGATACTGATTTGTATTACTATGATACCTCGTTCCCTGGAATCCGCTACTGCCGTCTTGAAAATGCATGGCATGGTAATGTTGAGACGGTTGATTATGTCTTTTATTGGGATACTAAGTCTAACAGGCTCTTTGTTCCACATCAGTGGACAGGGAATAATAATTCATCCGGGCTTCCTATTTATACCGGTGCTGCATGTGATTTCTATAACGCATACTATGCATGGGGCGAAGTCTGCCCTAGCGCCGACTATTTCACATGGGCGCCTGCTTGGATAGACAAAAACGGCTTCTTCCAGCCTTATTATGACGGAAACGGTAACTTCTACCTTGCAGATTGGCTTTATTCTTGTAATGCTGCAGGTGTCCCTACGGGAAGCGGTTATCAGTTTGGTGGCGATTCAGAAAAGGATGCCGACGTGTTTATGGCTCCTGGATTTGTTCGCACTGACTACAGTCTTGAGGTTGAGACCGACTATTCTGATGCCGGAGTTGCTCCTTTCTATTTCACAGCGGGAGTTGACGTATCTACTGTAAAGTATGTCGTTAAAGAAGGCGAACTTACAGCCACACAGGTTTCCAAAGTAGTTGATGCCATCGCAGATGGCTCAGAAGAGTGCCAGACAATTTCAGAATTCGAATACAATGAAGATGATAATGTCAACGAGGCATATCTTGAGATAGAATTTGATGAAACCAATTTCTATACGCTTGTAGCTGTTTCTTTTGATGAAACAGGCGAACCTAAAGAGAGCGCTTCTGCGACTTGTTTCGCAGTTGCTGCAGATGATGATTCATATGACGTGCAGATTGTTGCAAGTTTGGAGGATACTCCAGCCCGTTTCCAGGATTTTGATAGAAAGTCTTCACTCGGATTCTATATTGTCGGAAAAGAAATCACTGATCTGAAATTCGATATTTTCAAGGCTTCTGATGTTAAGAAGGCTGGACTTGATGCTGTTGTAGCTGAAGTCCGTGAGTTAGATTCTGTTGACGAAGAAGTATTGGCTACTGTGAATTCTGTGGGTGGATTTGCATCTATCTTCTATGAACTTGATGCCTTGACTGAATACACACTTGTCGTATGGGCTACGAACGGCTCGAAAGATAAGGTTGTTGTTTCATCGCTTACTACAGAAGGACTCCCTAATGAGGTTATCGCTTCTGGTGCATTCACTGGCGGAAAATTGTTGTTCAAAGAAGATTTTACCACACCGACGACAGTAGAGTACAATCCAAATACCGAGTACTATGAAATTCCTAACTTCCTTGGTTGTGATGCTCCATTGGTGTTCGATCTCAATAGCGACAATACAATAGATGTCATCCCTTCGTATACAGGTCTTGATTATGAAGTCGGAGCTCCTATATATGTCTTTGAAGCTTCTGAAGCATATTCTAAACTTACCAAATACGGATTGCCTGCTGACGCACACAGCTATCTTGACGAGGAAACCGGTAATTATGTTTTCTGTCTGGCTTATTATATTCCTGCTTTAGAAGGAGGATTTGGTGCAGCATACGAGACATTCGAAGTAGGAGAGAGTGCAGAGGAAGTTGCTGAAAATGCTGAATCTGTGATATCTACTGTTTCTACAGTAGGATGCAAGCCAGGTGTGGCTTCGCTCATCAGAAAGCCTAAGGTGACGTCTGTCAGGTATGAGCGTGACCCTATGTCCGCATCATTCTCTGTAAAATCAGTATCTGCCAAGGTGAGAAGTAGAAGTATTGAGAAGAACCATTCTCTTATTCGCATTAACAATACTGATGTAATTTTCTAATTTATTAGAATTGGCTATATTTGCAGAGCAGGGCATTCGTCCTGCTCTGTTTTTATTTTATCAGTATGAAGAAAACACTTCTTTATTTTTTAATGCTCTGCGTTGCGCTTTCTTCCTGCGACAAACAGTCTGAAGACAAGCTATACCATAATCCTGAAACCAGCGCTCTGACGAAGGTCAGGAATTACGGTGACGATTATCTTAAAAGCGATGTGCTTGTCAAGTTCGCTTCCGTACCTGACGAGCAGACACTGAATTCATTGTCAGACCGTGGAGTCAGATCCATCAGACCGCTTTTCAACACTATGTCCGGTAAGGAGGAACTTATGGCAAAGCACGGGCTTGACAGGTGGTATGTTGCGGAACTTGAAGAAGATGCCGTATTTGATGATGCTGTTGCCTATTTGTGCTTCTCTGAAGCAGTAAGTACGGTGGAATATAATGCTGTCTCCAGATTAAGCGAAATTGAGACGAAATTTTATCCGGTGGAGCAGGAAGAAGCGGAGGCACAGACAAAGGCAGAGACCCCGCTCCCTTTCAACGACAAGCTGCTCAGCATGCAGTGGCATTATTATAACGGAGGTAACCCTCTTTTCTCCAGAAACGTTTCGGCCAACGCTGACATCAATGTAAAGGATGTCTGGGAAACTTTGGGAATGGGTGGAGACCCCGACATTATCGTGGCGGTAGTAGATGAAGGAGTGAAGTACAATCATCCCGACCTGAAGGATAATATGTGGACGAACCCCGGGGAAATTCCGGGTAATTATCTTGATGATGACGGAAACGGATATGTGGATGATTACTATGGATATAATTTTGTGGATGGCGGCTCCATTACCTGGGACAAGGAAGGTGATACCGGCCACGGAACCCATTGTGCCGGTACAATTGCAGCAGTGAATAACAACAATATAGGCGTTGCCGGTGTTGCAGGGGGAACAGGAAAGAGTGACGGCTGCCGTATTATGTCCTGCCAGATTTTCTCCGGCGAAGGTGCAGCTACTTCCAAAACTCAGGCTATGGCAATCAAATATGCAGCGGATATGGGCGCATCCGTGATTTCGTGCTCGTTCGGAACTACTACTCCGCTGGCCTCTGACGATGCTTATCTTAATGGCGGCGGATCCTTGATGTATGACGTAATCAAGTATTTTGAAGATCCTGACCGCAATTGCAATCCTGTGACTGGCGGAGGGATAGCGGTGTTTACCACGGGGAACGAGTCTCATAACTTTGCCCATTATCCCGGTGCCATGGCGGATATCATTTCTGTCTCCGCTTTCGGACCTGACATGCTGCCTACTTATTACACCAATTATGGTCCGGGCTGCAACATCGCGGCTCCCGGAGGCGAAATGGGACAGGTCTCTTCCACCAAGAGCCTTGTCCTTTCGACGGTTCCGAAAGAAGTTGAGAGCAATGGACACGACGGCGGCCTGGGTTCGTATGATTACGGATACATGCAGGGAACATCCATGGCTTGCCCGCACGTATCAGGCGTGGTCGCACTGGCCCTTTCTTATGCAAAGAAGCTTGGCAAGAAATTCACGGTGCAGGAGTTCAAGAATCTTGTCCTGTCATCGACAAATGATATCGATACCAAGATTAGTACGACAGAGAAAAAGGATTACGTTGACGTGCCGATCAAGGGCACAGGCTATCATTATCCTGCATCCAATCCTTTGAAAATGGCACCTTTTTATCATCAGGTGGGTACGGGAGCAATAGACGCATGGCAGCTTATGATGCATATCGAGGGTATCAATACGCTTGTAGCGAAGGTCGGGGCTACGTCTTGGCTTGACCTTACAGAATTCTTCGGCACTTCGTCGGTCAGCCTGACATATCTGTCAGTGGATGTTCCTGAGGAGACAGTCAAGTCTCTCGGGCTTCAAAACATCAAGGCCAGCAACGCGCGGGTGTATCCGGCAGTTCCCGAAGAAGGATATGCCTATGTCCAGTTCGGACGCCTGTATCTGAATCCTACTAAGGTAGGTTCGGGAAAGATTACAATAAGGGCGATAGGTGGCGGAGATCACCTTGGCGGAGGCAGCAATCCTCCTGGAGGAATGGAAATGTCTCAGACAATATCAATAATTAGTCGTGAAGTTAAATCAGAAAATGGAGGATGGCTGTAATATGAAAAAGATAGCACTATTCATTATGTCCGCATTGCTTTTGGTCGGTTGCGGCGGAAGTGATTCCGGTGGAGGAAAAACACCGATTCCTGTGGACGTCACTGGCGAATGGGAACTTACTGACATTACTGTCAAGTCAGCGCTTGTGGGAGATCAGACAGCTGACGTTTATCTGAAATTTCAGGCCGGGGAGTTCACCATTTACCAGAAAATCGGAGAGGGACGTCCGAAGGTCTTTTCAGGTACATACAGCCTTACGGAAAATCTTCTCAGCGGGAAATACAGCGACGGAAAATTCTGGGGAGCTTCCTATGACGTAGAGATCGAAGGTTCGGTAATGAGGCTGACAACTCACGGAGGGAAGGAAACCGACACTTACAGGAAATCGTCAATCCCTTCAGACTGGAAATAAGAAAAAGGGGGACTCCTAAAGAGTCTCCCTTTTCAGTTGCTCGATATACTTGTCGATGCGTTGCAACTCGACAGGTATCCTGATGTGCTGAGGGCATTTATTCAGGCACTGGCCGCAGCCGATGCAGTGGTCGGCCTGACGTACGGTAGGAATGGCCTTATCGTATTCCAGAAGATATTTCCGGCGTGTTCTCGCATAGTTCTTCTGCTCGCTGCTTACGACATAAGTGCCTTCTTTGATATTGTCATTGTAGAACTTGAATATTTCAGGAATATTGATTCCGTAAGGGCAAGGCATACAGTATTCACATCTTGTACATCTGACCAGAGGATATTGCTGGATGCCGTCGGCGACTTTCTCAAGGAAACTGAAATCCTCGTCTGACAGATTCTTGAAATTGGTGAAAGTCAGCAGGTTGTCACGGAGGTGGTCAATATAGGTCATGCCGCTCAACGCGGTCATCACTCCCGGAAAACTGCCGCAGAAACGGAACGCCCACGACGCGATGCTGCGCTGCGGCTCACGCTCCTTGAGCATATCTGCAAGCGGTGCGGGAACGTCTGAAAGCTGCCCTCCGCGGAGCGGCTCCATAATAACTACAGGAATGCCCTTCTCTACGAGCTGCTCGTACAGATATTTCGCACTTCCTTCTCCGGAATGCGTCCAGTCTAGGTAATTCATCTGGATCTGGACGAAGTCCCAATGATATTTCTCATGAAGTGCGAGCAGGTCATCCATTCCTTTCCTGCCTCCGTGGAAGGAGAATCCGAGGTGGCGGATCCTTCCTGCCTCGCGCTCTTTCAGAAGATAATCCAGGATGCCTGGCTTGATGAACCGCGTTTCCAGAGCCTGGAAATCTCCGATGGAATGCATCAGGTAATAGTCGATATGGTCGGTCTGATAATTTTCCAGAGACTTGTGATACATGCTGACGGCAGTCTCGTAGGATGCATCGCTGAAGTTAGAAAGTTTGGTCGCGATGTAATAGCTCTCTCTCGGATGCCTCAGCAGCGCGGTGGCAGTGGCCTTTTCGCTCATGCCCTGCAGATATACCGGGGCCGAGTCAAAATAGTTCACTCCATGCTCCAGAGCAAGGTCAACCATCTCATTGACCTTCTCCTGATCTATGATGTCCTTGCCGTTTTCATCCTTGATCATAGGCCATCTCATCGCACCGAAGCCGAGCAGACCTATGCCCGGGAAATGCTGCGGCACATTGCCGTTGATCTCAAGAGAGGGTGCCTCCGATTCTTTTCCGTGTGTGCAGGCCATCGCAGCAGCGCCGACCATTCCGGCACCGGATATTTTCAAAAATTCACGTCTGTCCATAATGCTTATCCTAACTGATTTGATGAACTGAAAGACCATCCACAACAATGGCGCTGATAGGCCTTGAAGGGCAAAGATTTTCGCAGGCGCCGCATCCTATGCAGCGTTCCTCGTCGACTACGGGGATACTCCTGCCGTCACTTTCCACCATTCTGATCGCTCCGGAAGGGCAGTGGCGCGCGCAGTTGCCGCAGCTGACTCCGTCTCTGTTTACGACGCAGAGCTCGGGATTGATCCTTGCATGTCCGATATGGATAAGAGCTTTCTGCTCTGCGCTTATAGGGAGAATCGCATCTGTCGGGCAGACATCGGCGCAAGCGGTGCATTCAGGCCTGCAATATCCTTTTTCATAACCCATCTGGGGCTGCATCAGGTGTTTGAGGTCAGTAGACGGGCGCAGTACATTGTTTGGGCAGGCGCTGATACAGAGACCGCATCCTGTGCATCTGTCATAGAAATCCTTTACGCTTCCGGCTCCGAACGGCACAAGCCTCTCATTTCTCTGTGGTACTTCCTTCTCAAGGACCTTGGCCAGACCTCCGTCAGCCTTGGCGATGGCTGATCCCCCAAGGAAAGCTGTGGCGGCGATGAATGCCCTCTTGCCGGTATCCACACCTTCTTCTTTCTTTTCTTCAGCCTTGGCCTTCCTGCCGAAGGCGAATCTATATCTGATTGCTCCCGCCTTGCAGTTGTCCAGACAGTCAAAGCAGTCGACGCATCTTGAATAGTCTATCTTCTGATCGAATGAACTGATGCAGGAAGCCTTGCACTTCTTTTCGCATACACCGCAGTGCACGCATTTGTCAGTATCTATCATCGGACGGAAAAGCGAGAACCTTGAGAACAGGCTCAGTACAGTGCCGACAGGACAGATTGAATTGCACCATTCACGTCCCCATAACCACGCAGACACTGCTATCACCACGAAAGTGGATGCGCCTACAATTATGGCGGTGGCCGATGAAGGGTCGACTACAGTGCGGACCATTCTGCCGTAAGCGCTGTATGGCGCTATCAGGACAACGAACCATTGGACGCCGAACATGAGAGCGAGAAGTGTCAGTGCGAGGAAAAAGTCGCGAAGCGCCCTGTTCTCCTTATGGAAATGGAAACGGGCTTTCTTTCCCTTGCGTCTGGAACTCAAAGAGTTGACGCAGTCCTGAAAGATGCCCATAGGGCAGATTACGGAGCAATAGATTCTTCCGAAAAGCAGAGTCACGACGACTGTTCCGGCGATGACGGCGAAATTGAGTGCCAGACAAGAAGGAAGAAACTGCAGGCTTGCCATCCATCCCCACCATTGCTGGCCGATGCCGATGAAAAGCAGCGTTATTCCTATCAGGAACAGCGTTGCGACTGATATTCTGATTTTACGTAGCATAACCTTCAAATATAAAAACAAATTGCCAAAAAAGTAGTACTTTTGTTGATTGTTTGATAATTTGCGTAATTATGACCTCAAAAGAGATTAGACAGAAATTTCTGGATTTTTTTGCTTCAAAGGGACACACTGTTGTTCCGTCAGCACCGATGGTAGTCAAGGGTGATCCGACATTGATGTTCACCAATGCGGGTATGAACCAGTTCAAGGATATATTCCTGGGGAATACAAAAGCGAAATTCTATCGCGCTGCGGATTCACAGAAATGCCTGCGTGTGAGCGGAAAGCACAATGACCTTGAAGAGGTCGGACACGATACATATCATCACACAATGTTCGAGATGCTCGGCAACTGGAGTTTCGGCGACTATTTCAAGACCGAGGCAATAGACTGGGCATGGGAGCTTCTCACCGAGGTTTACGGCATAGACAAGAGTATTCTCTATGCTACGATTTTCGAGGGATCTGACGAATGCCCTATGGATCTCGAGGCCAAGCAGGCTTGGCTCAAACACCTTCCTGAGGACCATATCGTGCTCGGGAACAAGCATGACAATTTCTGGGAAATGGGTGATACCGGCCCTTGCGGTCCGTGCTCCGAGATACATATCGATATCCGCACACCTCAGGAGAAGGCTTCCGGAGTCCTCGGACGCGACCTCGTGAACCAGTCCGACCCGCACGTCATCGAAATATGGAATCTTGTGTTCATGCAGTTCCAGAGAATGGCTGACGGCCATCTTGAAAATCTTCCTGCAAAGAATATCGATACCGGTATGGGATTCGAAAGGCTCTGCTCTGTGCTTCAGGGTAAGAATTCCAATTATGACAGTGACGTGTTCACCGGAATGCTCGGAAAGATTGGCGAGCTTTCAGGACACAAATACGGCGAGTCCGACAAGACGGACGTGGCAATGCGCGTTATTGCAGACCACATCCGCGCTATAAGTTTCTCGATTGCCGACGGCCAGTTGCCAAGCAACGTAAAGGCGGGCTACGTCATTAGACGAATCCTCAGGCGCGCTGTACGTTACGGCTATACTTTCCTAGGATTCACCGAACCGTTCCTTTGCCGCCTTGTGCCTCAGCTTGTGGATGATATGGGCGGGGCGTATCCGGAGATAAAGGATCAGCAGAAACTGATCGAATCAGTCATCAGGGAGGAAGAAATGGCATTCCTGCGCACTTTGGACCGCGGTATCAAACTGCTTGACGAATGCATGGCCGCTGCTTCAGGCACGAAGGTCATTTCAGGGGAAGATGCATTCAAGCTTTATGACACTTTCGGATTCCCGATAGACCTTACAGAACTTATCGCGACCGAGAACGGTTTCAAGGTTGATATCGAGGGTTTCCAGGTTGAACTCGGAAAGCAGAAGGAACGCGCCCGCAATGCCACAGCCAATGAATTCGGCGACTGGCAGGAGATCTATCCGGGAGAAGTCAAATTCATCGGATACGATAAACTTGTTTCCGAGCAGGCCAGGCTTCTGCGATATCGTACTGTGGTACAGAAGGGAAAGACGCTTTATCAGCTCGTATTCAATTATACTCCGTTCTATGCAGAGAAAGGCGGACAGGTGGGAGATACCGGCTATATAGTATCCGCAGACGGAGAAAAGATCAATATCACGAATACCGTTGAGGAGAACAAGCTTACCATCCATATCGCAGAGAGAATCCCTCAGAATGTCACGAGTCCTTTCGACCTGTTCGTGGATGCTGAACGCAGGCTGAAGACTTCAAACAATCACTCCTGCACACACCTTCTCGACCAGGCGCTCAGAGAGATTGTCGGCACTCACGTAGAGCAGAAGGGCTCATACGTATGCGATGACTATTTCCGTTTCGACTTCTCCCATTTCGAGAAGCTTACCGACGCTCAGATAGAGCAGGTGGAGGCGAGGGTCAATGAACTCATACGCGAAAACAACCCTCTCGAGGAAAACAGGTCAGCTTCGATGGAAGAGGCAAAGGCAATGGGTGCAATCGCATTGTTCGGTGAGAAATACGGGGATAGAGTGAGGGTCGTCAAGTTCGGAAACAGCGTGGAACTCTGTGGCGGTTGCCATACCAGTGCTACAGGAAACATCGGACTTTTCAAGATTGTCAGTGAAAGTGCCGTGGCTGCCGGAGTCAGACGTATCGAGGCTGTCAGCGGGACCGCTGCCTTGGGACGTGTCAAAGAATATGAGGATACGCTCAAACAGCTGCGCTCTATGCTGGGGAATACTGCAAACGTACTTTCTTCTGTGGAGAAACTTATTGCCGACAATGCGCAGTATAAGAAGACGGCGGAGGAGGATGAGAAAAAGAGAGCATCCCTTCTTGCCGACGAACTTGTCGAGAACGCCGGGATGGTTTCCGGCATCAAAGTTGTCAGGTATACAGAGTCAAAACGCAATCCTGCTCTTGTGCGCTCCATCGCTGCACTTGTCCAGAAGGCTGCAGACAACATCGCTTTCGTGGCTGCATTTGAATTCGAAGGTAAGCCGCAGCTTATTCTTGCTTATTCGGATGATCTCGTGAAAGCCGGACACAATGCCGGAGCTGAAATCCGTGAAGTAGCCAAACTGATACAGGGCGGCGGCGGTGGCCAGCCGGGACTTGCAACAGCGGGCGGAAAAGATTCTGCCGGACTTTCCGCTGCACTTGACGCAATGATTTCCAAACTGTAGTGAAGAAATTTGACAGGTTCATACTTAAAGCTTTCATAGGGCCGTTCTTTGCGGTCCTGGCTGTTGTCATCTTCATTTTGATGATGCAGTTCCTGTGGCTATACATTGATGAACTTGTCGGGAAAGGACTCGGCTTAGGAGTTATTCTTGAGTTTATGATGTGGGGAGGCTTTACGATAATGCCTCTCGCACTGCCTCTCGCTGCGCTTCTGTCCTCTGTCATGACCCTCGGCAATATGGCCGAAAGCAACGAGCTGATGGCAATGAAGGCGTCCGGAATTTCTGTCCGCAGGGTGATGGCACCTATAATGATAGCGTCGGTCTTCATCAGCATCGGTGCATATTTTGTCGGAAATAACCTTGTCCCCGAGGCCTATAACGAAATCTTTACCCTCAGGGATGATATCGGAAAGACAAAGGATGAGATAAAGATACCGTCCGGTACGTTCTATGACGGTATTGACGGGTATATCCTCCGTGTTAACGAGACGGACGAAGAGACGGGGATGATGAGAGACGTGATGGTGTATGACCATTCGGCCCACAAAGGCAATATTGCCATTGCTCTGGCTGATTCAGCCACTATCAAGATGTCAAAGAACAAGGACTATCTCATTTTTACCATGTATCACGGTGCCAATTATCAGGAGGACAATGACTGGACATACAGAGATACCACCCTTGCACTGCAGAGAATACATTTCAACCAGCAGGAGATGATTATTCCTCTTGCCAATTACACGTTCGAGAAGTCGGATTCCAGCCGTTTCGGAGACCAGATAAAGTCAATGAGAGTGTCCGAACTCAACGTCGAGCGTGACTCCCTGCGAAAGCTGACAAGCGAATCCTTCGACAGACATTACCGGGCGATGCTGGGAGGCCTTTTCATCCTTGGAAGGCAGCTTGATACGGCTTTTGCCGAGCAGAGGCCGAAAACGGTTTATGACAATGACAGTTTCATGAGCTGGAATTCAGTCTCGGATGAAATTGATGCGGTGGATAAGGCTCTTGAGAGATATACGAACTTTAAAGCCACGTCCATGTCGATGGCTCAGGATGATTATGAATGGAATTTCTTCCTCCGGAGAGCGGACATCGAGGTCCTTAAGAGAATCGCACAGGCTCTGGCTTGTCTGATACTCTTCTTTGTCGGTGCTCCTCTTGGAGCCCTGATCCGCAGAGGCGGACTTGGAGCAAGCGCCATCGTGTCCGTACTTTTCTTCGTGCTGTACTGGGTGATAGACGTCATCGGCAATAAACTTGCCAAGGATGGAAACGTAAGTGCATTCATAGGTGTATTTATCTCCGCGGCAGTGCTTTTGCCTATCGGTATTTTCCTGACAAGCAAGGCGGTTCATGATTCGGACCTTTTCAATATGGATAACATCAAAAACAGATGGAGGCGCCTGATTTCCAAGATTGCGGGTTTCTTCCACCGGACAAGGATCGTGTATATGGGTACGCCTGAGTTTGCAGTTGCTCCTCTTGACGCCTTGATAAAGAACAAATATAAAGTTGTCGGAGTTGTCACCGTGGCTGACAAGCCAAGCGGAAGGGGCCTGGCCGTAAATGAAAGTGCGGTCAAGAAATATGCAGTGGAGCATGGCATTCCTGTGCTTCAGCCTGTAAAACTCAAGGATCCCGAATTCTTGTCTGCGCTCAGGGCGTTGAAAGCGGACCTTTTCGTGGTGGTTGCTTTCCGCATGCTGCCAGAGGAAGTGTGGTCTATGCCGAAACTCGGCACGTTCAACCTCCACGCTGCACTCCTACCGCAGTACAGAGGCGCCGCCCCGATAAATTGGGCCGTGATAAACGGAGAACGTCTCACCGGCGTTACGACTTTCATGCTGGACAAAGATATTGATACGGGTGCCATTCTTCTCAGGCAGGAATGCCGTATCGACCCTGAGGACAATGCCGGTGACGTCCACGACAAACTCATGGCAATCGGGTCCGAGCTTGTCGTTGAGACTGTAGAGGGCATTATCCAGAGGAATATTGAGACACGTGTCCAGCGCTCGTTCATCCAGGGATCCGAGATGCTGAAACCAGCACCGAAGATACACAGGGAACTGTGCCATATAGACTGGGAGGATAACGCACAGTCAATATGCAATCTCATAAGGGGTCTCAGCCCGTACCCGGCTGCGTTTACGGAAATCTATAGAGAGGGTTCCGATCCGGTTCAGCTCAAACTGTTCAGTGCAGAGCGCTCCGATATGGCCGTTCCTGCCGGGGCAATAGCGTCGGACGGAAAGACATACATCAATATCGGCACGCCTGACGGGTCCGTCTCTTTGAAGGAAGTTCAGCTGGCTGGAAAGAAACGTATGGATGTCAGGACATTCCTGCTGGGATTCAGGGAAATTGAAACATACAGTACTACCAGAGGCACGTCAAAAGCCGAGATAGAAAAAACCAAGTCATGCTGAGTATAGTTGCCAACGGTCTGTTCCCAAGGACGGCTTTTCCGCGTCATCTGCTGGAAACGTCAGATTGCATCATCTGCTGTGACGGTGCGCTCAGTGTGCTGGAAAAGCATGGGATAGTGCCTGATGTGGTAATAGGTGATCTTGATTCGGTATGCCACCGTGCCCTGGGCAGATTCAAGGGCATCGTGGTCAAAGACGAGGATCAGGAGACAAATGATTTGACAAAAGCCGTGCATTACGCGGCAGAGAATTTCCCTGATGAGACAAGAATCCATATTCTTGCCGCTACAGGACGTTCTGAGGCGCATACTATAGGAAATGTGTCGCTGCTGATGGAATATGCGAAATCCTTTCCCCAGCTGGAAATAGATATGGTTTCGGACTATTCCACTATATTTGCGATGACCGACAGTGATACGCTCCACATTGGGGAGGGCCGCAGGATTTCCATTTTCTCGCCTGACCCTACACTAAAGGTGAAATCCACCGGTCTCCGATGGAAGACTGACAATGTTGTCTTTGACAACTGGTGGAAAGCGTCGCTGAATGTGGCAGATGACGATGCCGTTAAACTTGAGTTTAATCATAAGTCGTTGGCTCTTGTGATTTTAGACTAGATTTTGATTTAGAATAATGCAGCCGTTCAGAAGATATATATTCAATCCGGAAACTCTTACCTATGAAAAGAAGGAGCTTCCGAGATGGTTCTACATACTCTGCCGGGTCTCAGGCGTAGTCTTCTTCGGCGTGCTTTTCTTTTTCTACCTGTGGATATACACGGGTGTGCTTGGCCTGGATCTTCCAAAGACCGCCCGTCTGAAAAGGCAGAATGCAGAGTGGCAGGCAAAATTCCAGGTTCTCAATCATCAGCTTGACGTTTACAGCGAGACGCTGAAAGGAATTGAAAATATGGATGATGACGTCTACAGGTCTGTTTTCGGCATGAATCCGATTCCTCCTGAGATCAGGAATGCCGGCTTCGGAGGGGTGGACAGATATGCATATCTCGACGATCTCGGCGCTGATGCCGATCTCAAGGGTACGGTGATGCGCATGGACATCATGATGAAGCAGGCCGCAGTTCAGAGCAAGGCGCTTGACGAGGTGTCCGTGGTGTCAAAGCAGGCGGGAGATATGATTTCCCATATTCCGGCAGTTCCTCCGTTAAGCACAAAAAAAGGGAATTTCAGCATTTCCAGCCCGTTCGGATGGAGGAGTGACCCTATTTCAGGCAGAAGAACCATGCATTCAGGAATGGACCTTGCTGCAGACAAGGGCGTTAAGGTGTATGCCACCGGAGACGGGGTGGTTGAGTCAGTCGAATATCAATTCTCCGGATATGGGAACCAGGTGATAATCAACCACGGTTTCGGATATAAGACAAGATACGCCCATCTGAGTGCGACGGATGTCGTTGAGGGAATGACAGTCAGCAGGGGGGATCTGGTAGGTCGTGTGGGTAAGTCCGGAAAATCCACCGGTCCGCATCTTCACTATGAGGTGCTGTACAAGGGAGCCCAGGTAAATCCGTACAATTACATGGACTTGAAAATGCCTCATGAGGAATATGAAGCTATGATTGAGCGCCGCCTGTCGGATTCGGAACTCAACAGGAGAACAACTACGTCTGACATCATCAGCAGGACAAAGAGATAATGCATTACGAATTTGACCATACAAACTTCAAGTTCAAGAAGTCCGGTATCAGCATCTGGAAGCCGGTCAGGCAGTTCTTGATATATCTCCTTGCGACGGTGTCTGTGACAGTGGTCCTGTATTTCGTACTTTCCCTTTTCATCAGTACTGACGTGGAGAAAAAGCTTTCCCGCGAGAACAGGATGTATGAGAAGCTTTATCCTACTCTGGAAGAGAAGGAAGATTTCCTGGGAGACGTGATAACGGGATTACAGGTTAAGGACAATGACCTCTATGAGCAGATATTCCATTCCGAATCACCCGGTGTGGATCCAGCGGGATCACTAGATTTCTTGTTCGGCAGCGATACTATCCCTGATTCCAAACTTGTCAGATATACCCAGGAAAAGGCGGACAAGCTGCTGGAAAAAGGATCTTCGGTGGAGGAGAATTTCAGGAGGGCGTTCGAACTTCTTGCGCAGGGTGAAGCAATACCTCCAATGGAGATGCCCCTGGAAGGACTTTCGTATTCGCAGATAGGTGCTTCTACCGGGATGAAAATCAGTCCTTTCCTGAAGGCTTATGTGTTGCATGACGGTCTTGACCTGATAGCTCCCCAGGAGACGCCGGTGCTCTCTGCCGGGAGCGGTATTGTGATTAATGTGACCAGGTCGACCAAGGGAAGCGGAAACACAGTTGTGATAGAGCATGATGGAGGATATGTTACAAGATATTCCCATCTTTCCGCAACCAGCGTCAATCAGGGAAACCGCGTTAAGCGGGGCCAGAGAATCGGAACCGTGGGAATGACCGGAACATCATTCGCGCCGCATCTCCATTATGAAGTCCTGAAGGACGGGATGAATATGGATCCGATGGGATATATTCTCGCATCGGTCAGTGCAGATGAGTACGGAAATATGCTATATATGGCAGCAAGTACCAAGCAATCAATGGATTAACTCAATATGGAAAAATTATTCTATTCAATCAGCGAGGTGGCGGAAATGCTGGGGGAAAACATCTCCCTTGTGAGATTCTGGACCAATACTTTTGAAAAGTATATCAAGCCGCGCAGGACAGCCAAAGGCAACAGGCAATATACTCTTGATGAAATCGAGGTCCTGAAGAAAATCCATTTCCTGGTTAAGGATCAGGGACTGACTCTGGACGGAGTGGCAAAGCAGCTTTCGGTTAAGGACTCGGGTGTTTCCAAGACCGTGAAGGCCATCGATTCGCTCAAAGAGATAAGAAGCCAGCTGGTACAAATCAAAGCCTCATTGTAGGATAGGAAGATAGGAAAAATATACATATATTTGTAAGATATAACATTCATAAGAAATATGGCTACAACAAAGAAGAAAGTCGTAACTCCGATAGACGAGCGTGAAACCTTCGTCTCTTTGCAGAAATCTTTTGCCGAGGAGTCTGACATCAGGGAAAAACTTAAAGTTCTTTATGAACTTCAGGCCGCTGACAATGCTATCGAGAAGCTTGTGCAGCTCCGTGGAGAGCTTCCCGGAGAGGTTGAGGCTCTTGAGCAGGCATACGCAGGACTCCAGTCCAAGAAGGAGCATGTGGAAGAGATGATTGCAAGCTACGAAGCATCCATTGAATCAAACAAGCAGCAGATTGTTGAAATAGACGCTGATATCACCAAGTATCAGAGTCAGTTGGAGAATATTTCCAACAGCCGCGAGTATGATTCTATCAACAAGGAGCTTGAGAACCAGGGACTTCTCAGACAGATAGCTGAAAAGAATATCAACGAAGCCCGTTTTGCCATTGATGAAAAGAAGCATGACATCGAAGTTATCGAGAACAAGCTTGCAATCTGCGAGGATGACCTCAATGCAAAGAAAGCTGAACTCGAGACTATCGTAGAGTCAACCTCAAAGGAGGAGCAGGTTCTTCAGCAGAAGAGGGATGAATGCGCTGCAAAGATTGACGAGAGGACAATGAGCGCATACGAAAGAATACGCAAGAGCGTGCACAACCATCTCGCAGTGGTGCCTGTATTCAACTCCGACAGCTGCGGCGGATGTTTCAACACTATCACTCCTCAGCGTCTTATTGACGTTGCCGCTTGCAACAAGCTTATCATTTGTGAACACTGCGGTCGTATCATAGTTAATCCTGACATTTAATTGGCCGAGCAGAAAAGAAATAAGAAAGATTCGCAGGTGAATCTGAACAGCATAGGACTTGAGATGGGCAATAAACCCCCTCAGGCCCTTGATGTTGAAGAGGCGGTTCTGGGAGCGATGCTTCTGGAGCCGACCTGTGTGGATCTTGCTATGGAAGAGCTTGTGTCCCAGAGTTTCTATGACCCTCGTCACAAGATGGTTTTCGAGGCGATGACTGCCCTCGTGCTTGACCATACTTCCGTAGATATCATAACCGTCAGTGCCAAACTTAAGCAGCAGGGAAATCTGGAAGCCGTAGGCGGCTCCGTCATGCTTGCAAATCTGTCTGAGAAAGTCGGGTCTGCGGCGCATATGGAGTATTATATCAAAATCCTTAAGCAGAAAGCCATTCAGAGGGATTTGATAAAGGCTTCCTATGAGATTCTCAAGGATTCCTTTGATGACTCCATTTCAGTGGATGATCTTATGGATAATGCTCAGTCCAAGGTCTATGCTGCAATCCAGAGCAGCACCAAGAAAGAGGTGCAGGAGATCGGGGCCCTCATCAACGAGGCACTTGGAGGATTGCAGGACCAGCAGACTAGCACCGGACTCAGCGGAGTACCTTCTGGATTCGTTTCCCTTGACCGCATCACAATGGGTTGGCAGAAGTCTGACATGATAATTCTGGCTGCTCGTCCATCCGTCGGAAAGACTGCCTTTGCGCTCAATCTTGCGCGCAACGCTGCGGTGGAGCATCATTTCCCTGTGGCATTCTTCTCACTTGAAATGTCAGCGGTCCAGCTCGCCAAGCGACTTATGGTCAGCGAGTCAGGACTCAGCGCGGACAAGATCAAGGGTGGCGTCAAACTGGAAGATTACGAATGGGAGCAGCTGGAGTACAAGCTCAAGAATCTCACTAAGGCTCCTATTTACATCGACGATACTCCGAGCATGCCTGTCATGGAATTCCGTACAAAGGCGAAGAACCTTGTGAAGAACAAGCAGGTTGCCCTTATTATTGTGGATTATCTTCAGCTTATGCAGGGCCCTGCAGAACTCAGGGGAATGCGTGAGCAGGAAGTGGCGGCGATTTCCAGAACTCTCAAGCAGACGGCTAAAGAGTTGAATATCCCGATTATTGCGCTTTCTCAGCTTTCCAGGGCGGCTGTCCAGAGAACAGGCGGAAGCGGAAAACCTCAGTTGAGCGATTTGAGAGAGTCCGGCTCCATCGAGCAGGATGCCGATATGGTTCTGTTCATCCACAGGCCTGATTACATCGGACTTTCTGATGATCCGGCAGCTAAGGAGAATACCCAGATTATCATAGCAAAGCACAGAAATGGTGAAACGGCCGATATCGATATGCTGTTCAAGAGTGAGCAGATCCGGTTTATGGAGCTGAGCGATGCTCTTGATGCCCAGGCCCTTCAACAGTCTGCTTTCGATTCGGCAATGAACAGCAGCAGTTTTGAAGATGAAGGATATAGCGCATAAGGGACGCATAGTCGAGATAACCCCGGAGTACACCACTGTGGAGATTGTCTCCGGTTCAGCCTGTAGCGAGTGTCATGCTTCAGGCCTTTGCGGAATTTCAGAATATACCAAAAAAGCAGTGCAGGTGCCTACAAGCGGATGGGACAACTACAAAGTCGGTGACGAGGTGGATGTCCTGCTCAAGGCTTCAATGGGCCATAAGGCGGTTTGGGTGGCTTATGTCATTCCATTGTTCGTACTGCTCGCGGGACTTTTGGGCTTGAATGCCCTCGGATGCGCAGAACTGGTTTCCGGACTTGGCGGAATAGCCCTTACGGCATTGTACTACTTCTTTGTCTGGCTTTTCCGGAATAAACTTAAAAACGAATATATTTTTACAATCAAATAGCATTATGTCAACAACGATTATCTGGACCATTGTGATTCTCGCCGGACTCGGCCTGATCCTTTCTCTTGTCCTGTATCTCGTGGCAGCGAAATTCAAAGTTGAGGAAGACCCCCGGATTGATGAAGTCGAGAAAGTCATGCCGGGTGCCAATTGCGGCGGTTGCGGTTTTGCCGGTTGCCGTGCTTTTGCGGATGCCGCAGTAAAAGCTCCTAATCTGGACAACAACTATTGTCCTGTGGGAGGGAATGAGGTAATGAAGAAGGTTGCTGCGATATTAGGCTACGAAATAGTTGAAAAAACGCCTCAGGTTGCTGTAGTCCGCTGCAACGGAACATGTGAGAACCGTCCGAGAACAAATGTATATGACGGGGTAAAGAGTTGCAAGGTCAAGGCAGCCCTCTACAGTGGAGACACCGGATGTCCGTTCGGATGTCTGGGTTGCGGTGATTGCGTTGAGGCTTGTCAGTTCGGTGCCATCACCATGGACCCGGCTACCGGTCTTCCGGTAGTGGACGAGACAAAGTGTACGGCATGCGGTGCCTGCGCAAAAGCTTGCCCGAAGCATATCATTGAATTGCGGAACAAGGGTCCGCGCGGAATGCGTGTCTTTGTCTCTTGCGTGAACAAGGATAAGGGTGCCATAGCAAGAAAGGCCTGTACAGCTGCCTGCATCGGCTGCGGCAAGTGTGCAAAAGTCTGTGCCCAGGAAGCCATCACTGTTGAGGACAATGTCGCTTACATTGATTTTACAAAGTGCAAGCTTTGCAAGAAGTGTGTGGCAGAGTGCCCTACAGGAGCAATTCATACAGTAAATTTCCCGGTTCTGCCTCCTAAGCCTGCTGCAGAACCTGTAAAGAAAGAGGAGGTCGCAAATGCGTAAGTTGACATTCAGTAAGGGCGGTGTCCACCCTAATGACAGTAAATATTCACGTGAATGCGGAATAGAGGTCCTTCCTCTGCCGCAGGTGGTATATGTATCAATGGCCCAGCATCTTGGTGCACCCGCAAAACCTATTGTCAATGTGGGTGACTTTGTAAAGGCCGGACAGGTCATTGCCGAGCCGGGCGGATTCATCTCAGCCTTTGTGCACTCACCGGTATCCGGTACAGTAAAGTCTATCGGTCCTCGCAAAGACCTTGCGGGAAACAATATGACCCATGTGGAGATTGCCGTGGAAGGTGATATCTGGGCGGATGGGATTGATTTGAGCGATACTCTGGTGACGGAGATTCCGCAGGACCGCGAGACTATTCTCAAGAAAATCCAGGAATGCGGTGTCGTAGGACTCGGAGGAGCTACTTTCCCTGCCCACGTTAAACTCAATCCTGCACCTGGGAAAGTGGCGGAATGCCTTATCATCAATGGAGCCGAGTGTGAGCCTTATCTTACCAGCGATTATAGGATTATGATTGAGCGCAGCAAGGAAATCGCCGTCGGAGCTGCGATAATGCAGAAGGTACTGAACGGCTGTCCTTGCGTGATAGGTATTGAAGAGAACAAGCCTGAGGCGGTCAATGCCATGTCAGCTGCCATCTCAGACCTCAAGCTTCAGAATATCGAAGTCAAGGTGCTTAAAAAGCGTTACCCGCAGGGAGGTGAAAAGCAGTTGATTGATGCTGTGATGCATCGTCAGGTACGTTCGGGAGGACTGCCGATTGATGTCGGAGCCGTAGTCCAGAACGCTGCCACTGCGCTTGCCGTTTATGAAGCAGTGCAGAAGAACAAACCTCTTGTCACCAACACGCTCACCGTAACTGGCGATTGTCTGCCGGAAAACAGACAGCACAATTATCTTTTCCGCATCGGTATTCCGCTTTCATACATTATCGAGTATGCCGGAGGGGTCCCCGAGGGAGCAGCCAAGATAATCAGCGGCGGTCCGATGATGGGCAAGGCTGTTGCCAATATCGACGCCGCAACTGTAAAAGGTTCTTCTTCCATACTTTATCTCTCAAAGCAATCGACTTTGAGAAAGGAAGAAAGCAACTGTATCCGCTGCGGCCGTTGTGCTGATGCCTGCCCTATGGGACTTGAGCCGTTCCTGCTGAACCGTCTAATAAAGGCGGGGGATATGGAAGGACTGGAAGATCGTTCCGTTCAGGATTGCATCGAATGCGGATGTTGTCTTTACAGCTGCCCGGCGAATATCCCTCTTCTGGACCGTATTCGTCCGGCGAAGGCTGCCGTCCTGGGTATAATAAAATCAAGAAATATTAAAAAATAAATATGATGGACAAAATGTTGGTTTCTCCAAGCCCGCATATTCACGCGGCAGTGAGCACCCGCACGCTGATGCGGGATGTTATCATAGCGCTGGTCCCTGCGATAGTCGTTTCTGTGCTGTTCTATGGGTGGTCAGAACTTCTGGTCCTTGCAGTGAGCGTAGCCAGCTGTGTGCTTCTTGAGTGGGCTGTCACAAAGTGGCTGCTTCACAAGCCATCAACAATATCCGATTTGTCAGCAGTGGTCACCGGCCTTCTGCTTGCAATGAATCTGCCTTGCACAACGCCTTGGTGGGTTGTATTCATAGGGGCGGTCATCGCAATCTGCGTAGCTAAGCTGACCTTCGGCGGTATAGGACAGAATATTTTCAATCCTGCTATTACAGGCCGTGTGTTCCTGTTGATATCATTCCCGACCTATATGACTGACTGGACAGTCCCTCAAGGTTTCATTACAAAAGTGGACGCCTTTTCGGGGGCGACTCTCCTCGGCATAGTGAATGAGCAGGGTGCCGGTGCAGTTGCGGGACTTGATTATCTCCAGACTCTTTTCCTCAATATCGGAGGCTCCGCAGGTGAAATTTCTGCGCTTGCCCTCCTTGCAGGTTTTGTATATCTGGTTGTACGCAAGGTTATCAAGCCTTGGATTACCCTGAGCATATTCGCTACAGTGGCAATCATATCAGGCATTTTCTGTGCAGTTGATCCCGCAACATTCACGGGACCTCTGTTCAACCTTCTTACCGGAGGACTGATTCTCGGCGCCTGCTTCATGGCGACTGACTATGTCACATCCCCGATGAATAACGTGGCAGGAATAATCTATGGTTTCGGCATCGGATTCATTGTAATGATGATACGTTATTTCGGGTCTTATCCGGAAGGTGTTTCTTTCGCAATACTTATCATGAATATGGCGGTTCCTCTTCTCAACAGGGCGTTCCACCAGCATAAATACGGGAGGGCTTAGTTATGGCAGCACAGTCAACATTGAGAAATATGGTCCTTTGCCTGACCTGCGTATGTCTTGTCTGCTCGGCAATACTCGGTGTCGTGTATGCGGTCACACTTGACCCTATCGCCGAGGCAAGCGCAAAAGCTCTCAAGGAGTCCATTGGACAGGTACTTCCTGAAGGTGGAGAGATCTCCGATGCCATGCAGGCCGAAGGTTTCGACTATTATGTGAGCACAAAAGAGGGAGAAACGGTTGCATATGCCGTTAAATCGACTTCTGTCGGTTTCGGCGGCCCTCTTACCCTTATGGTCGGGGTGCTTGCGGATGGTACAGTTTTCAATACTTCCGTACTGTCTCACTCCGAGACACCGGGGCTTGGTGCGAAATGTACTTCCGATGAAGCGTTCATGTCGCAGTGGCGCGGATTCAGGGGACAACTTAAGGTAAAGAAGGACGGCGGCGATGTGGATGCTATCACAGCATCTACCATTACGTCACGTGCATATACACTTGCTGTTTCAAATGCAGTTGAGTTTGTCAAAAATATGGAGGGAGCAAAAAATGAGTAAACTTGGTCTTATCACTAAGGGATTTATCAAGGATAACCCTACGTTTGCGCTTGTGCTGGGAATGTGCCCGACACTTGCTACCACTACTTCCGCTATGAACGGTATGGAGATGGGACTTGCAACTCTCTTTGTACTTGTCCTCTCCAATATGGCAATCTCTGCTCTCGCGCCGATTGTCCCGGACAAAGTTCACATTCCGGTATATATTGTAGTGATTGCTACTTTCGTTACCGTGCTCCAGCTGCTCATGCAGGCTTTTGTGCCGGCGGTATATTCTACTCTCGGACTTTTCATCCCTCTTATCGTCGTAAACTGTATAGTTCTCGGAAGAGCAGAGGCTTATGCAAATAAGAACACGGTGTTTGATTCAGCGCTTGACGGACTTGGAATCGGCATAGGATTCACACTGTCCCTGACAGTGATAGGCATCATCCGTGAGATACTCGGAAGCGGTTCCGTTTTCGGATGTAAGTTTATTCCGGGAGACGGAATCCTTGCCTTTGTGATGGCCCCGGGTGCTTTCATGGTACTCGGATATCTTATGGTTCTGTTCAACAAGTATCTCAAAAAGTAATATTGCCCTATGGAATTCTTATTAATCATCATTTCAGCGATATTCGTAAACAATATCCTGCTCTCACAGTTCCTGGGAATATGCCCTTTCTTGGGAGTGTCCAACAAACTGAGCACTGCAACCGGAATGTCCGGAGCGGTATGCTTCGTCATCACACTTTCTACTGTTGTAACTTATCTGATCAATCAGTATCTTCTGGTTCCTTGCGGACTTGAATTCCTCCAGACCATAGCCTTCATCCTTGTGATTGCGGCTCTCGTTCAGGTTGTGGAGATTGTGCTCAAAAAGATAAGCCCGTCCCTTTATCAGGCACTCGGAATATTCCTCCCGCTTATCACCACCAACTGTGCAGTACTCGGTGTAGCGATAACAGTGGTTACAAAACAGTTCACATTCGGCGGAACAGCCCATATGCTTAACCTTGGAGAGGCTACCGTATATGCACTTGCAACCTCTCTCGGGTATGGTTTGTCCATGATTCTATTCGCGGGAATACGCGAACATCTTGCCGGAAACGATGTTCCTAAAGCCTTCAAGGGACTGCCGATAGCACTAATTACTGCCAGTATTATGGCTATGGCATTCCTCGGTTTCTCAGGAATGGTATAGAAAGCTATTTTT
Source organism: Bacteroidales bacterium (assembly GCA_024402095.1). GTDB lineage: Bacteria > Bacteroidota > Bacteroidia > Bacteroidales > UBA932 > Cryptobacteroides. The sequence continues at coordinate 28,044 of JAKSJU010000012.1, forward strand.
TAAGGTAATCATCTATGGCTTTGGCTGCGGTTCTTCCCGCACCCATGGCCAGGATTACCGTGGCTGCACCTGTGACTGCATCTCCTCCGGCAAATATGCCGGGTCTTGTGGTAGCGCCGTTTTCATCTGCAACCAGACCTCCTCGTCTTGTGGTCTCAAGCCCGTTCGTGGTCTTTGAAATAAGAGGGTTCGGTGCTGTACCGAGAGCCATGATTACAGTGTCTGTGGCAATCTCGAATTCGGATCCTTCTACCGGCACAGGTGAACGTCTACCGCTTTCATCGGGCTCGCCGAGTTCCATTCTGATGCACTTCAGGGACTTTACCCAGCCATTCCCGTCTCCCAGTATCTCTACCGGATTGGTCAGCATATCGAATACGATACCTTCCTCCAGGGCGTGATGGACTTCTTCCTTTCTTGCAGGAAGTTCTGCCTCTGTCCTTCTGTAGACAATGTGAACTTCAGCACCCAGTCTGAGAGCGGTTCTGGCAGCATCCATCGCGACGTTGCCGCCTCCGACTACGCAGACCTTCGACCCTGTATGGATAGGAGTCAGATAATCATCGCGATATGCCTTCATAAGGTTGTTACGTGTGAGAAATTCATTGGCGGAAAATACTCCGCAGAGGTTCTCTCCCGGTATTCCCATAAATTTCGGCAGTCCGGCGCCTGTCCCGATGAAAACTGCATTGAATCCCTCATTGTCCATCAACTGGTCTATTGTGACTGTTCTGCCGACAATAACATTTGTTTCAATTCTGACTCCAAGTGAACGGACTTCGTCGATTGCACGTTTCAGGACGGTGTCCTTCGGTAGCCTGAATTCCGGGATGCCATATTCCAATACGCCTCCCGCCTTATGCAGAGCTTCGAAGATTGTTACTTCGTATCCCCATTTGGCCAGGTCAGAGGCACAGGCCAGGCCGGCGGGGCCACTGCCAATCACGGCAACTTTTTTCCCGTTGAGGGCTGCTCTTGCGGATACGGAGTCCCCGGATCTGTTGTCTGCTACAAATCTTTCAAGTTTCCCGATAGCGACGGGCTCTCCCTTGACTCCCAGGATACAGCTTCCCTCGCATTGTGTTTCCTGTGGGCATACTCTTCCGCAGACAGATGGGAGGGAGGAGTCTTCAGCGATTATGGCTGCCGCTCTGTCTATGTTGCCTGATTTGACTTCCGCTATGAATTCGGGAATCTTCACTCCGACAGGACAAGCCCCGACGCAGCGGGGATTCTTGCAGTGAAGGCATCTCGAGGCCTCGAGCATCGCTTCCTGCCTGTCATATCCGAGGCAGACCTCTTCAAAATTGTGTGCGCGCAGTTTTGGATCCTGTTCTCTGCACGCTACCCTGGGTATTCTTTCTGTCATTATTTTCCCCTCCCGATTCTGCATTTGTGATGCTCCACTGCTTCTGTCTCTTCCGCCCTGTACTGCCCCTGTCTGCGCATCGCTTCATCAAAATCTACGTCGTAACCATTGAACTCCGGCCCTTCTACGCATGCGAAGCGTATCTTTCCCTCGACTGTGACCCTGCAGGCCCCGCACATTCCCGTGCCGTCCACCATAAGTGTATTAAGACTGACGGTGACAGGTATTCCGAGTTTTTTGCAGGCCATAGTGGCGAATTTCATCATTATCATAGGGCCGATGGCGACGGCCTGAGTATACTTTATCCCTTCGGATACCAGTTTCTCCAGCATGGCGGTGCCCACTCCTTGGAAACCTTGCGAGCCGTCGTCCGTACAGATATATAGGTTGTCACATACCGATTCAATCTCTTTTGTATATATCAGCAGGTCTTTATTCCTTGCTCCGATAATTACGTCAACCGCTATTCCGTGCTGATGTAGCCATTTAACCTGAGGATATACCGGCGCAGTGCCCAAGCCTCCGGCGATGAATACATATCTGCTGCCGGAAAGCTCGTCATCTCTTCTGTTGACAAAGTCAGAAGGCAGCCCCAGAGGTCCCACTACGTCGCAGAATTCTTCACCGGTTTCGTAAGAAACGATGTCCGAACTGGATGCTCCGATTTTTTGGGTCACTATGGTAACAGAACCTTTATCCCTGTCATAGTCGCTAATAGTAAGTGGGATTCTTTCTCCTTTCTCATCTGCGCGGACAATCAGGAATTGTCCCGGCTGAGCTGCTGCAGCAAGTCTTGGCGCCGACACCTCCATCCTGCAGATGTTCGGTGTAAGCATTTCTTTGGACAGGATTCTATACATTTTTTCTTTTGCTGAACAATTCAATGACAACTACCAGCGCTACTCCGGCGATGCAGCATATGATTGCTCCTGGAATATGGTAATCTGTCTGTCCCGCTTCCATTTCGTGCCATGGCCATACCTTCACGAGCGAGCCCAGAACGAATCCGAGAAGGATAAGGAGGGTCTCTTTCTCCCATTTGCCCAGAAGCCAGTGCAGAAGTTTTGCAAAGGCAAGAATGCCAACAAGGCATCCGAGAGCGAATACAAGAAGAACCGGAAGGTTGAGCTCACTGATGGCCTGCATGATATAATCATATTTACCAAGTATTACCAGTATGAAACTTCCGGAGATTCCCGGAAGAATCATGGTGCATATTGCTATGGCTCCGCATATGAAAATGAACCAGAAATCATCAGGAGTGTCCGTAGGAGAGAGCGTACAGGTGACAATGCCGAGAACTGCTCCTATTGCGACGGCGGCAAGGCATTTTACGTTCCATCCCCTGATGTCCTTGAACATGTAGAAGGATGAAGCGAGAATCAGACCGAAAAAGAATGCCCAGGTCAGAATAGGATATGAATTCAGACACAATGTCATCAGCTTGGCGAGTGATATTATACTCAGAATGACGCCGGCTGCAAGAGCAAGGAGGAAATTACCTTTGATAAGCTTCCAGAATTCTGAAAAATTCCCACTCAGCAGTGCCTTCCATGTCTGCTTGTCAGTAATGGCGCTGATAGCGTCCACTATGTCTGAATAGATGCCTGTAAGCAGGGCGATGGTGCCTCCCGAAACTCCAGGGACTACGTTTGCCGCACCCATTGCGAATCCTTTCAGTGCGGTGATGAAAGCGGTAGAGAATTTGCTCATTTTATTAATGACAGTATATCAAAAATGGTCCTGAGAGAGTCAATCTGACTGGATTTCTGCTCGTCTGCACCATTTACGACAATATCAAAAACATTCTTAGGAAGCTGCACGCGGCCGATTTTTGTGATGGCCCTGCTGCTTGCCGCCGAGAAATGGATAAAAAAATCTGTACTGTCAAGCAGTGATATGAAGAGGTCTTCTTCGCAGATTCCGTCCGGATTGAGTTCGCTTGACTTAAGCCCACCATACCAGTTGGTGGAAGAAAAATCATTATAGTAGAAGTGAACTTCTATGCCGTGTTTTTTGAAAAAATCTTCAGCAAGAGCTTTCGAATCTTCCCAGTCCCTCTCCTCAAAGTCAAGGAAAACGGCGGCAGTCCTGATACGCGAAAGCGGATGCAAACCTGTCGGAATGCAACTTGCGTATCTGGACATCGCTCTGCGTCTCTGCAAACTATGAATGATTTGCTGAATCATTTATCAGTTTCTTGATTTCCTCTTTTGCCTCGCGCCACCTTGGAATGTCAATCTTTGTGCCGATTACTTCCACGACCTTCGCTGCAATGATGGAACCGACTTCTCCGCAAACCTTAAGCGGCATACCGAGGGAGTGGGCATAAAGGAATCCTGCTGCATAAGTGTCTCCTGCGCCGGTGGCATCGATGGCAACGCCCGGCCATGGCTCGATGAAGTGAACCTCATTCCCTTCCTTGACCCAGCTGCCTTCTTTTCCGACCTTGACCACTGCAATCCTGCATTGTTTCGCGATTTCATCAAGCGCTTCCCGTGGATCGTCCAACTTGGTATAAGCCTTTGATTCCGATTCGTTTGCGAAAACGATATCAACATATCTGTCGACAAGGTCATGAAGGAAAGCGTCATTGGATTCAACCACATTGTAGGAGGCCATATCTATGGATATTATGCATCCCGCCTCATGCGCGAGTTCCACGGCCCGTCTAATGAGATCCTGGTTCTGAACAAGATATCCCTCTATATGGAAATAATCATATCCTTCGAAATATTCCGGCTTCAAATCTTCTGGTACGAGTTCCAGTGCGGCTCCCAGATATACGGCGAATGTCCTTTCTGCGTTCGCCCCGGTAACGAATACCATACTTCTGCCTGATGAGTTCTTGCCTTTGAGGAGGGTGCTTTTTACACCGTATTGCTCCTGGTCGCTCTTGAAAAGGTGCCCGAGTTCGTCATCGCCAATCTTCCCGATAAAGCCGGCTTTCATTCCGAAGATTGCTGCACATGCTATGGTGTTGGCGGCTGATCCTCCTGCTACATAATGTACTCCGAGAGGTTTCAAAGTCTGCCATATCTTGTCTCCCGTTGCCATATCCACATGCTGCATGCTCCCTTTCGGGAGGTGATATCTCTGCAGGAGTTCGTCATCTTCAAGTATGGCAAGAATGTCTGTAAGGGCGTTGCCAATTCCAAGGATTGATTTCATATAAATCGAGCTTATTAGACAAAATTACGCAAAATAATCGGTTTTTGACTAAATTTGTATTGTATGAGTTCAAAAGGAAAAAAGATTATAAAGTTTGTCCTTTCTTCCCTTCTTGCGGCTTTTTTTGTCATAATAGCATTCAGGGGAGTGTCATGGAAGGACTTTTGGCAGGGTATTCTCGAAGCAAACTGGTGGTATGTCGGCCTTTCACTGGTAGCTTCCGTATTTGCGCTTCTTTTCAGGGCGCTGCGCTGGCGTGACATGCTCATGACACTAGAACCGGATACCAGGGTACTTAAAGTCTGGGACGCCGACAATATAGGCAATATCACCAATCTGGTGCTCCCGGGTGTAGGAGAATTCTTGCGCTGCGGTATGCTCTCCACCAAAAGATCCCCATACGAAAAGACTCTCGGGACAATCCTTATGGAACGCATTTGGGACGTCATGGCTGTGGCTTGTATGATATTGCTGGCACTTGCCATCAATTGGGACCGTTTCGGACGCTTCTTCATCGATAACGTAGTGAAACCGGCGTCCGGAAGAATGACGGTGGGAATAGGTTGGATTGTGCTGATTGTTCTGGCGCTGATAGCCCTGTTCATGGTGCTTGTATTCAAATTCCGCGACAGGAACAGGTTCTGTGCGAAGATAGCGGATGCTGTCAAGGGTCTTATGGCCGGATTCACCTCTTTCAAGAGCATGGAACACAAGTTCAGGTTTGCAATGTACACTGTCGGCGTATGGATTATGTATGTGCTTATGAGCTATTTTGTGCTGAAGGCCATACCTGCCGTAAGTAATCTCGGGATGGAGGACGGACTGTTCATTTCGGCAGTAGGAAATATTGCTTCCGTCATTCCGGTGCCGGGAGGCATTGGAGCATATCACTATATCGTGTCCCTGGCGCTGTCGGGACTTTATTCAGTGGACTGGGGCATAGGCATCCTTTTCGCTACCATCTGCCATGAATCTCACGCTATTCTTGTCCTTGTGCTTGGCGTCATATCTTATATTCACAATTCGCTTCACAAATGAAACTTATCATTCCTGAAAGTTATAGGAACATCCTTGGAACTGCTGAAAACACAGAAAAAGCCATCAAGGCGGTCAAGGATATGTTTCAGAACAATCTTTCTGCCCAGCTGGCTCTTCTGCGCGTCACGGCTCCGATGATGGTTCTTTCCGGAACAGGACTCAATGATGAATTGAGCGGGGTGGAGAGGCCTGTGACTTTCCCCGTGAAGGATATGGGGGACAGAAAGGCAGAAATCGTCCATTCCCTTGCAAAATGGAAACGAGTGAAACTTTCTGAGATGCAGGTCCTGCCGGGAAGGGGTATATATACTGATATGAATGCTCTCAGGCCCGATGAGGAACTGGACAACATACATTCCATATATGTCGACCAGTGGGATTGGGAGAAAGTCATCAGACCTGAGGACCGGAATGTGGATTTTCTGAAACAGACTGTCCGCAGGATTTACGAAGCGATAAAGGTTACGGAAAACAAGCTTTACGTGGAGTTCCCGCAGATTGTGCCTCAATTGCCGGAAGAAATTACTTTCATTTCATCTCAGGAATTGCTTGACAGATATCCTGAACTGGATTCCAAGGACAGGGAGGATGCTGTGGCAAAGGAGTTCGGCGCAGTTTTCATCATAGGGATAGGGTCTGCTCTAAGTGACGGGAAACCGCATGACAGCCGTGCTTCGGACTATGATGACTGGAACCTGAACGGGGACCTGCTTCTGTGGAACCCTATTCTGGGGCATGCATTCGAAGTGTCAAGCATGGGTATCAGAGTGGGCAGGGAGTCATTGCTGAGCCAGCTGGCCGCCAAAGGAGAGGAATGGAAGAAGGACCTTATGTATCACCGGATGCTGCTTGAAGGAAAACTTCCTTATACTATCGGAGGAGGCATCGGCCAGTCCCGTCTCTGCATGTTCCTGCTTAGGAAAGCACACATCGGAGAGATACAAAGCAGCATATGGCCGGAAGAAATGAGAACTTCCTGCCATATTGCCGGTATAGAATTGATTTGATATTAATAGAATTTGCGTATATTTGCAGTCCGCTGGTTCCGTAGCTCAGCTGGATAGAGCAACAGATTTCTAATCTGTGGGTCTAGGGTTCGAATCCCTACGGAATCACTTAGAATT
>JAKSJU010000013.1 GCA_024402095.1 Bacteroidales bacterium
TCGACTCCCGCCATCTCCACCACAATCTCAATTATTCTGTGCCCAATCTGCATATTTTTGACAGATTGGGCACGAATAAAAACAAAAATCATTGACAATCAACACGTTAGATTTCGACTCGCGGCAAACCTGAGTAAATCCGACAGGTTGGGCACGCTGGCGGAGTGGCGTTGATGACATAGTACTCGTAAATAGAAACGGCGGAGGGTGTCGCTGATGTGGCATCGGGAGAAAGTGGCATCAGCTCTTTTCGGACGTCGGACGGGAAGAATGAAGAGAAAAAGGATTATTTCTGGCGAGGGGTGATTTTCCTGAAGCGCAGGGCGAGAACTCCCCAGAAGGCTTCTCCGAAGATCCCTCCGGACATCTTGGATGTACCTTCCTTGCGGTTCACAAAGATGACAGGAACCTCGGCAATCTTGAAGCCGAGCTTGTGGGCTGTGTATTTCATCTCAATCTGGAAACCGTAGCCCTTCATCTTGACCTTGTCGAAATCGATGGTCTCAAGCACCCTGCGCGAGTAGCAGAGGAAACCTGCTGTACTGTCGAAGATGTGGAACCCAAGCACCGTACGCACATACACGGATGCGAAGTAGGACATTAGGATGCGCCCTATCGGCCAGTTCACCACGCTTACGCCGTTGGAATATCTCGAGCCTATCGCCAGGTCCGCACCTCCCTCGGTACATGCGGCAAGCAGTCTCGGCAGGTCGGATGGAGCGTGCGAGAAGTCGGCATCCATCTCGAAGATATAATCATAGCCGTGATCGAGGCCCCATCTGAAACCTGTCAGATATGCGGTTCCGAGGCCGAGCTTTCCGCTACGCTCAAGAAGGTTGAGCCGTGTCGGGAACTCTTCCTGAAGCTTCTTCACAGCAGCTGCAGTACCGTCAGGAGAACCGTCATCGATAATCAGGATCTCAAACTCTCCCTGCAGTCCGAACACTGCACGGATAATCTTCTCAACGTTTTCAATTTCGTTGTAGGTAGGGATGATCACAAGCTTTTTCATATTTACAAAAGTACAAATTATTTGTATTTTTGTATCTATGATTTCAAGATTTGATATTCCATCGAAAGCTTCTTCTGACCAGATCAGGAAGCTCGCTGCAGAAGCGAACGGCCAATACACAGCCGTTTACACCAAGTCAACAGAGTTGAAACTCGTCCACAACGCATTCGAAAGAATGTGTCAGGTTGCGGACTATTCCGGCGCAGTAATGGTTTATTCGGACCATTTCTACGTAGAGGACGGACGCCAGACCGAGGCCCCGGTCATAGATTATCAGGAGGGATCCCTGCGGGATGATTTCGATTTCGGAGGACTGCTCGTAATCAGGACGGAAGCACTCAGGGAGGCTGCCTCAATGATGCGTGAGGACTACAAGTTCGCCGGACTGTACGACCTCAGGCTGAAACTTTCGGAGCTGGGAAGAATTGTCCACATCAACGAGTATCTTTATTACGAAGTCAAGACTGACCTCCGCAAGACCGGAGAAAAACTTTTCGACTACGTGGACCCTCGCAACCGTGAAGTCCAGATTGAGATGGAAAAAGCCTGCACGGAGCATCTCAAGGCCATCGGTGCGTATCTCAAACCGGGTTTCAAGGACGTGGAGTTCGGCTATGACGATTTCGAATACGAAGCATCGGTCGTGATACCTTGCAAGAACCGCGTGCGCACCATAGGCGAGGCCATCCGCTCCGCCCTGGACCAGAAGACCAATTTCAAGTACAACGTAATAGTCGTGGACGACAACTCAACGGACGGCACTGTGGACGTGATAAAGTCTTTCGCGGATGACCCGCGTCTGGTCTACATTCCTCAGGACAAGACATACCACGCCATAGGCGGCAACTGGAATGCCGCAATCGAGCATCCAAAGTGCGGACGCTTCGCCCTGCAGCTGGATTCGGATGACGTTTACAGCGGGCCGGACACCGTACAGAAATTCGTGGACGCATTCTACAAGCAGCAGTGTGCGATGGTCATCGGGACCTACCGCATCACGGATATCAATCTCCAGCCGCTTCCTCCGGGAGTCATAGACCACCGCGAGTGGACTGACGACAACGGACGGAACAACGCATTGAGAATAAACGGGCTGGGCGCGCCGAGAGGGTTCTGGGTGCCGCTTCTTCGACGTATAAAATTCCCTGTTACCAAGTACGGAGAGGACTACGCAGTAGCTTTGCGCATATCCAGAGAGTACCGCATAGGCAGAATCTATGACGTAATGTACAACTGCCGCCGCTGGGACGACAACTCAGACGCTTCCCTCAGCATCGAGAAAGAGAACGCGAACAATCTATACAAGGACCGTATCCGCAGTTGGGAACTCCAGGCCAGGTGTCATCAAGGGGTCTGACCCCTTGATGACACCCCTGATGACATCAGTTTATCAGACGCAGGGAGATGCGGCCGCGGTCAAGGTCCACTCCGATGACTGACACTTTCACCTGCTGATGAAGCTTCACCACGCGCGTCGGGTCGACGCCTCTCGGGCCCATCTGTGACACATGCACAAGACCGTTGTCGTGCAGGCCTATGTCCACAAAGGCACCGAAAGCGGTGATATTGGTAACTATCCCGGGCAGTTCCATACCGACCTTCAGGTCCTCGATTGAGTGTATGTCATCAGCAAAGCTGAACTCGGAAGCCTGTTCACGCGGGTCGAGTCCCGGTTTCACAAGTTCCTTCAAGATGTCGTTTATCGTAGGCAGTCCTGCCTCTTCGGTGACATAATCTTCAGCCTTGATCCTGAAACATAGCTCGGCATTGCCGACAAGTTCGCGGGTCCTGACTCCAAGGTCACGGGCCATGCTGTCGACTATGTGATACGATTCGGGATGCACTGCAGAGTTGTCCAGAGGGTTTTCCGCACCGCGGATACGCAGGAATCCGGCACACTGTTCGAAAGCCTTTCCGCCCAGTCGCGGCACCTTCTTCAGCTCCGAACGGCTCTTGAAGCCGCCGTTCTCCGCCCTGTATGACACGATGTTGGCTGCCAGGGCTTCACCGATTCCCGACACGTATGAAAGCAGGTAAGGGCTAGCGGTGTTAAGGTTCACGCCGACTGCGTTCACGCAGGATTCCACGGTATTGTCAAGCTTTTCCTTGAGCAGATTCTGATCCACATCGTGCTGATACTGACCGACTCCGAGATTCTTCGGGTCAATCTTCACAAGCTCCGCAAGCGGATCCATCAGTCTGCGGCCGATGCTTACCGCTCCCCTCACGGTGACATCTTCGTCCGGAAACTCCTTGCGGGCCACCTCGGATGCACTGTATATCGAAGCGCCGTCCTCGCTCACCGTCCAGACCTTGCAGCCTTCCGGAAGCTGTACCCTGCTCATGAAGTCAACCGTCTCGCGGCTTGCCGTACCGTTGCCGATGGCGACGGCCTGTATGCCATATTTCTCCAGCATCTCCTGAACGTCGACGATAGCCTTGACTTTCTCGTTCTGTGGAGGATGCGGGAAAATGATCGTATGATATAGAAGTCCTCCCTGTTCGTCCAGGCAGGCAATCTTGCAGCCGTTCCTGAACCCCGGGTCGATGGCCATGGTGCGTTTCTGTCCGACCGGCGCACCCAGCAGCAGCTGGCGCAGGTTCTCACCGAAGACCTTGATGGACTCGATGTCTGCCTTCTCTTTGGCTTCCTTGATGATTTCCGAACTTATCGAAGGGTCAAGGAGCCGCTTGTAGGCATCTGCCACAGCGGTTTTTATCTGCTCGGCGAGCTCTCCCGACGGATAGCTGTGTTCCTGGCAGAAGTCGTAATATATCTTGTTGCAGCACTTCTCCGCATCCGCATCGACGCTGACCGAGAGAAAGCCCTCTTTCTCCGCCCTGAGTATGGCCAGCAGATTATATGAAGGCACTCTGCTGAGCGGCATACTGAAATCGAAATAAGTCCTGTACTTCGACGCTTCCTGAGACTCCTTTCCCGCCTTGGTCACGCTTGCTACGACACGGCGTCCACGGTATATAGCACGGAGATTTTCCCTTACTGTCTGAGTCTCGCTGAGCCTCTCGGCGATGATGTCCCTCGCCCCGGCAAGCGCCGCCTCGACATCCTCCGCACCCGGTTTCCCTGCGGATTTCATCAGAGGAGAGCCCTTGACATAGGATTTTGCGGACACATAAGGGTCGCGCGTACGTACATTCCACATCACGTCAGCCAAAGGTTCGAGCCCGAGTTCCCTGGCTGCGGTCGCGCGGGTACGGCGCTTCGGCCTGTATGGCAGATAAAGGTCCTCCAGTTCGGTGGAAGAAACGCAGTCAGTAATCCTGCCCTTCAGCTCATCTGTAAGCGCTCCTGCCTCCTGAATGGTCTTCAGTATGGTTTCCTTGCGCTTTTCCATCTCGTCAAAGACATCAACATAATGCTTGACCTCCGCGACCTCCGCGTCGTCCATTCCTCCGGTCTTCTCCTTTCGGTAACGACTGATGAACGGGATAGTGTCGCCCTCCGCGAACATGTCGGCGCAGTTCTCGACCTGCCAGGCCTTTACCATAAGGCGCTCGGCGATGTAGTTTATATATATTTCCTTCATATTCTAGTCTTCAGGAGAAATCTCCTTGAGTTTCTCGCGGTAGGCCGCAAGGATGCGCGAACGCGAAATAAAGCCCAGATACTGGCCTTCAGAATTGAGCACTGGAAGCCTCCAGGCATCCGTCTTGTCGAACTTGAGCATCACGCTGTCCATTTTCTCGTCGGCATACACCTTCTCGGGCGCCTCGGTCATGATGTTGTAAGCCTTCAGACGGTCATATTCATCAGTATTGAAGAGATGCTCGCGGACGTCGCTGATGTTTATCATTCCCTGAAAACGGTCTTTCTTGTCAAGTACTGCTATCACCGCCCCGCTGCTTTCGGAAATGATTCTGACTATCTTCCCCAGCGAATCATTGACATGCACGCGGGCGTATTTGTCCTTCACCAGTTCGGATGTATTCATAAGGGTAAGGGCGGCCCTGTCGCTGTCGTGCGTGAGAAGGTCTCCGCTCTGTGCGATGCGCTTGGTATAGATGGAATACCGCTCCCAGATACGTATTGTGCCGAATGAAACAGTCGAGCAAATAATCAGAGGCAGCAGCAGTTCGTACCCGCCGGTTATCTCCGCGATAAGGAAAATCGCAGTCATAGGCGCCTGCATGACACCAGCCATCAGTCCCGCCATTCCGACCAGAACGAAATTCTGCTCCGGAAGTCCGCAATTGAGCAGGTTGAGCGAGCGCACGAGCACAAATCCGGCAAGTGCGCCGACCACCAGGGTAGGTCCGAAGGTTCCTCCCACACCGCCGCCTGCATTGGTAAGGGTCATGGCGACTACCTTCAGCAGCATCACGGCGGCAAAGAATACCGGCACCGCCCACGGTGAATGGAAGAAAGGAATCAGGCTTTCCTCACCGGCAACTGAACCGTCCATAAGGTCCTTTACAGTGGAGTATCCCTCACCGAAAAGAGGAGGAAAAACCAGTATGAGCAGGCCCAGGCCTATCGAGCAGCACAGCCACTTGATCCATGGGTTCCTGAATTTCGATATTCTGTCCTCGAGACGGAGCGTCGTGCGTGTAAAGTACAACGACACAAGCCCGCAGAATATTCCGAGAATTATGTAGAACGGGATTCTGCCCATCGCGAAAGCCTCGACGCTGCACTTGAACGTCATACTGTCACCCAGCAGGAGGGAAGACGCCACCGTAGCCGTCACTGTCGAGAGCAGCAGCGGCATCATGGACTCCATCGATATGTTGAACAGCAATATCTCCAGAGTGAAAAGCACACCGGCAAGCGGTGCCTGGAAGATGCCGGCGATAGCTCCGGCGGCCCCACAGCCCACCAGGATGGTCACTCCCCTGTGGGAAAGAGCGAATTTCTGACCAATGTTGCTACCCAAAGCGGCTCCCGTATAAACGATAGGCGCCTCTGCTCCGACCGAGCCTCCGAATCCGATTGTCAGCGCACTGGTGACCACCGAGGACCACATGTTGTGAGGCTTGATTTTGGATTCGTTGCGGGATACCGAGAGCAGCACCTTGGTCACTCCGTGTCCTATGTTGTCCCGGACGAGGTATCTGACAACCAGAAATGCCAGCATCATTCCGATAGCTGGCAATATTACGTATGCCCTCTGGGGCATCCCTTTCTGGATCAGTTCTATCAGCCTCTTGAGAATCACTGCGGCAAGGCCCGAGGCCAGACCGACAAGAAGCGAAAGAACCAGAAGCTTATTTCTTTCAGATATTTTCCGAAGGTTCCTCATCGTCTCCTCCGTACTGCGAGATGTTGTCGTCAGGAAGCGTGCCTCCGTCAGCATCGGCTGATACGCTTGCTCCTGCAACCTCTTCATTCTCAGCTTCCTCTTCGCCTTCGAGCCACCTCTCGATGTCCTCGGCGTCATCCGTCTTGATCTGTATCTTCACAAGATAGATTGCATCAGGGAATTCCATTGTCACCGCATAGAAAGGAGTCCCGTCCGGCTTCTTGTATTCCTTGAGGTCAGGAAGATAGTCGTTGAACCCTTTCGGGTACTTCTCGGCGAATGCGGCGGCAAGCTCCGCTGACATATTTTCGTAGCTGACTACGTGGCGTTTTCTTGTATCAGGCTTTAACATAAATTGTCGTTTTGCAGTTGCAATAATAGGACAAATTTTTGAAACTACAAACTACATTCTTTCCGGCAATTTTATGCCCAAAATGGCCATTGACTTACTCAGAACGGATGCAACTGTCTGAATGAGAGACAGTCTGGCAGCCAGAAGGTCCTTGTCTTCCTCTTTCAGGATAGGAGTCTCGTGGTAATATTGATTGAATTCTTTCGACAAATCGTATGCATAATTTGCAATGACAGCCGGAGAGAACTCCCTCGCGCCCTCCTGAATCTTCTGGGGATATGTGTTGAGAAGCTTGATCAGACGGATTTCCTTTGCGCTGAATTCCACCTCCGGCACTCTGATTTCCACGTCGCCCGCCTTGCGCAGGATGCTCTTGATGCGCGCGTGGGTGTACTGGATGAACGGACCGGTATTTCCGTTGAAATCGATGGATTCCTTAGGGTTGAAGAGCATTTTCTTCTTAGGGTCCACCTTGATAATGAAATACTTGAGCGCACCCAGTCCTATCATGTGATAGAGTTCCTCTTTCTCTTCTTCGCTCAGGCCTTCGAGTTTGCCGGATTCCTCCGAAGTGGCCTTGGCCTCTTCGTACATCTTCTGTATGAGGTCGTCGGCATCGACTACGGTGCCCTCGCGTGACTTCATCTTGCCTTCCGGAAGTTCGACCATTCCGTAGCTGAGATGGAAGATATTGTCCGCCCAGTCGAAGCCCAGCTTCTTGAGCACCAGCTTGAGCACCTGGAAATGGTAGTTCTGCTCGTCGCCGACCACATACACGTGTGAATCGAGCTTGTACTCGCTGAACCTGCGCTCGGCAGTGCCGAGATCCTGGGTGATGTAAACGGAAGTACCGTCGCTGCGGATGAGAAGTTTCCTGTCAAGTCCGTCCGCCGTAAGGTCGCACCATACAGATCCGTCCGGATCCTTGACGAATACGCCCATATCCAGTCCCCTCTGGACAAGTTCCTTGCCGAGGAGGTAGGTCTCGTGCTCATAATATGTCTTGTCGAAAGTGATGCCGAGGGCCTTGTAGGTCTGTTCGAATCCGTCGAACACCCATCCGTTCATCTTTGACCAGAGAGCGCGGACCTCAGGGTCGTTCTGTTCCCATTTCACGAGCATTTCGTGGACCTTGTCGATAACGGAAGGGTCCTCCTTCTCCATCTTTGCGAACTCCACGTAGCAGTCGCCAACCAGATGGTCGCCCTTCTTGCCGGTCGACTCCGGAGTGGCTCCGTTGAACCTTTCCTGCCATGCGTACATCGATTTGCAAATGTGCACTCCCCTGTCGTTCACGAGCGTGGTCTTGATGACATCCTCTCCGGCCGCCTTCAGAAGGTCTGAAACCGACGAACCGAGCAGGTTGTTGCGTATATGTCCGAGATGAAGCGGCTTGTTTGTGTTCGGTGAGGAGAACTCCACCATGACCTTGCGGCCCGTTGACGGCAGCTGGCCGAAATCGGGATCCTGCGCGATGGACTGGAAGGTCTCCCTCCAGAATACGGTGGACAGGCTGAGGTTAAGGAAGCCCTGCACCGCGTTGAAAGCGGATATTTCCGGGCAGTTTTCCTTGAGCCAGGCGCCTATGGCTTCTCCCGTGGCGGCCGGAGCGGCATGCGAGATGCGCAGAAGCGGGAACACCACGAGGGTGTAGTCGCCTTCAAACTCCTTACGTGTGACGCCCACCTGCATCTGTGAAGCGGGCATTTCTGCATTGTAGAGCGCCTTGACGGCCTCTGAGGCCTTCGTGGCGATGAACAGTTCCGGTGTCATATTATCCGAGATAGGTCTTGAGGAGCTTTGATGCTGAAGGTTTCTTGAGCTTGCGGATGGCCTTCTCCTTGATCTGGCGCACACGCTCACGGGTGAGGTCGAGCCTCTCGCCGATTTCCTCGAGGGTCATCTCCTGGCAGCCGATGCCGAAGAAACTCTTGATAATCTCTCTTTCGCGCACTGTGAGTATCTGCAGTGCCCTGTCTATCTCAGTGCTGAGGGACTCGTTGGTGAGTCCGTTGTCTGCCATAGGGCTGTCGTCGTTAGGGAGTATGTCAAGCAGTGAGTTGTCTTCTCCTTCCACGAACGGAGCATCCACGCTGACGTGGCGTCCGCTGACGCGCAGTGTATCCGCAATCTTGTCGTGAGGGATGTCGATCATCTCTGCCAGCTCCTCCGTGGACGGCTGGCGCTCGTGAGTCTGCTCGAACTGTCCGAGAGCCTTGTTGATCTTATTGAGTGAACCTACCTGGTTGAGAGGCAGCCTGACTATTCGGCTCTGCTCTGCAAGTGCCTGGAGAATGGACTGGCGGATCCACCATACGGCATAGGAGATGAACTTGAATCCTCTGGTCTCATCGAACTTCTCAGCCGCCTTGATAAGGCCGAGATTTCCCTCGTTGATAAGGTCAGGAAGGCTGAGTCCCTGATTCTGATACTGTTTTGCAACGGAAACGACGAAACGGAGATTGGCTCTTGTAAGCTTTTCAAGGGCCTCCTGGTCGCCTTTGCGTATGCGCTGCGCAAGTTCCACTTCCTCTTCCGGTGAGACGAGTTCCTCCCTTCCTATCTCCTGAAGGTATTTGTCGAGGGATGCACTCTCACGGTTGGTGATTGACTTTGTAATCTTAAGCTGTCTCATATTGTATAAAAATAATTATCGCGGTCGGAGGTCCGGCCGCGATAATCATATTATCTCAGGCTGAGCCTACTCTTCCTTGCCGAATGCGAAGAAGAACGGCCTTCCTGAAGGGGTTACGCCCTCGACAGTCACGGATCTCTTCGCCTTCTTGGCTATGTCAATGACATCCTGAGGTTTGCGTACCTGCTGATCGTTCACGTATCTGATGACATATCCGTCTTCTGCACCGGCCTGAGCCATCTTTCCGTTCCCGGCGGAAGCAATCTCGACTCCACCGTCGGCAGCCTTCAGGCTTGCTCCGTAGAACATCACGCTGCCGTCTTCTGCAACTGTGCCCGTGGCTTCAGTCTCTCCCTGGAACACTACGTCGAGGATTATCTCCTTTCCGTCCCTGAAGAGCTTGAGCTTAGCCTTGTCGCCAGGATGGAAACCATTGACCTTTTCCTGCACTGCAGAAGCGCTCTTAACTACCGTAGAATCAATTGCAAGCAATACGTCTCCCTTCTTGACTCCGGCCTTGTCCGCAGCTCCACCCTTTGAAACCTCGTAGATATATACGCCGGCAAGGGAAGAAAGTTTCAGCTCCGAAGCTATTTTTTCATCAATAGGCTGCATGGTGATTCCGAGCCTTGCTCTCTTGACTGAACCGAAGTCGATGAGGTCGCTTACAATCTTCTTGACGATGTTTGACGGTACAGCGAATGAATATCCTGTGTATGAGCCTGTTGTAGATACTATTGCAGTGTTGATGCCCACAAGTTCGCCGGCCTTGTTGACCAATGCGCCTCCAGAATTTCCCGGGTTCACGGCTGCATCTGTCTGGATGAAGGACTCGATCTTGAACTCCCCGTTGTAGTTAGGCATCGAGCGGCCTTTCGCGCTGACGATTCCGGCGGTGATTGTCGAGCGGAGCTCTTCTCCGAGAGGGCTTCCGATGGCGAGCACCCACTCACCGAGACGGAGCTTGTCCGAATCATAGAAAGGAATGACAGGGAGGTTCTCCGCGTTGATCTTGATGAGAGCGACGTCAGTAGCCGGGTCTGTGCCGACTACGGTTGCCTCGTAAGTCTTGTTATTGTTGAGAGTGACCTCGACCTTGGTGGCGTTTGCTACCACGTGGTTGTTCGTGACGATGTATCCGTCAGGACGGATGATGACTCCCGATCCGCTGCCCTGCTGCTCACGCTCGCGTGACTGAGGCATGCCGTCACCGAAGAAGAACCTGAAGAAAGGATCATCCATCTGGTACTGCTGAACCTGGGTCTTTACCGTTACTTTGACATATACGACAGCGTCCACTGCCGATTCTGCCGCGTATGTGAAATCAGGATAGTCTGACAATGACAAATTGACAGTCCTGTATGCAGCTCCGTCAGACTGGCGGACAACTGTGCCGGCATCCCGCGGTGTGGCTGCCGCTACTATTCCGTAGGCTGCAGCGCTGCTTACCAATACGGAAGCGATTACGGTGATGATGTTTTTGCTCATATCTTAAAATGTTTAAGTTTTCCGGCGGGGATAAAAGTCAAATAATATGCCAAGATTTCCGATTATTTGTTAAATTTGCGTGAAATCAATATAAAAGTAATATGGAATTCAACGTATCCAGCGCAGAATTGCTCAAGGCCCTTATGGAGGTTTCCAAGGCCATCCCTTCCAAGACCGCACTCCCAATACTTGAGAACTTTCTCTTCGTACTAAAAGGAGGCAGTTTGACCGTGACGGCTTCAGACCAGGAGCTCACCCTCCGCACTGCAATAGACGTCATCGACGTCAAGGCCGAGGGCAGCATGGCTGTGCCTGCTCACCAGATCGTGGAGCTTCTCAAGCAGATCCCCGACCAGCCTATCGGCATCAAGGCTTCCGACAACGGATCCTTCGAGTGCAGCTGGAGCAACGGTAAATCCACACTTACCTATTTCGCTGCGGACGACTATCCGCAGGTCAAGGGCGTAGGAGAGGAAGCTCTCACCGTAGAGTTCCCGACCGCCACACTCGTGGAAGGCATCAGCAGCACCATCTACGCTACGGCCGACGATGAGATGAGACCGGCGATGAACGGTATTTTCTTCGATATCAGTGAAGCTTCCACCACTCTTGTGGCATCCGACTCGCACAAGCTCATCTGCTACACCACCGCGGACGTCAATGCCCCTCAGGCAGCTTCGTTCATCCTTCACAAAAAGCCTGCTGCCGTCATCAAGCAGATTGCGGACAGGGAGAACGAGACAGTGAAGGCCACCTTCGACGAGAACACCGTTGTGTTCCAGTTCGGAGCCACCACGATGATATGCAGACTGATTGTCGGCAAGTATCCGAAATACCGTGACGTCATACCTCAGAACAATTCCAACATCCTGAAGATTGACCGCGTGCAGCTTCTCAACACCGTGCGCCGCGTATCCGTCTGCGCCAACAAGGCTTCGAACCATATCAAGTTCGCTCTGAAGCCGGGACAGCTGGAGCTCACCGCACAGGACCTTGGATTCGGACTTGCAGCGTATGAAAAGCTCATCTGCGACTACAACGGGGATGACCTCACCATCGGTTTCAAGTCTTCATTCCTCATCGAGATACTTAACAACATGTCCTGCGACACACTCGTAATCAAGTTTGCGGACGCCCGCAGGGCCGCCCTCATCGTTCCTTCCGAGGAAGAGGCCGACAGCGAGAAGATCTGCGGCATCATCATGCCGATAATGGTATCATAGTCAGTTATGGAACTTAATCTTACCAGGCCCCTGCTTTTCTTCGACATTGAAAGCACGGGGCTTAATATTCCGACGAACTCCATCATCGAACTTAGTTTCGTCAAAGTGTTTCCCGGGGGCGAGCAGCGCATCAAAACCTGGAAAATCAAGCCGTGGGACTACGAAAGAGGCTGTCAGAGGCCTATCGAGCCTGGTGCATCCGAAGTCAACGGAGTCAAGGACGCAGACCTCGTGGACTGTCCTACATTCTTTGACTGCGCCGGAGAGATAGCCGAATGGCTGAAGGATTCCGACCTTGCGGGCTTCAATTCCTTCAAGTTCGACCTTCCGATGCTGGCCGAGGAGTTCGAGAGAGCCCGTCTGGCAGGAAAGGACGTGAACGTTGACCTTCACGAGCCTAAAATGGTGGACGTGCAGAACATATTCCACGCTATGGAGCCGAGAAACCTGCGCGCGGCCTACCGCTTCTATTGCGGGGGCGAGGATTTCGAGAACGCCCATACCGCCGAGGCCGACACAGTGGCCACATACGAGGTACTCAAGGCCCAGCTTGACAAGTATCCGGAAGTCCTGAAGAACAGCGTCGATGACCTAGCCAAGTTTGTCAACCGCAAATTCGTGGACTTTGACGGGCATCTCATCTACAACGAGGCCGGAGAGGCCGTGGTCAATTTCGGCAAGCACAAGGGCAAGACGGCACGAGAAGTCTACAATACCGAGAGGTCATATTTCGCGTGGATAGCCCAGGGGACTTTCTCCCTGGACACCAAGCGCCAGTTCGCAAGGCTGGAGGAAGAGTTCGGCAGGGAAAAGCTTGCCGCAAAATTCAACGGCACACTGTTTTAGGTCATGAATATCGTCGTAAGGACAGCCGGGGGCCGGTATATCGTCAGGCCCGACACCACCTGGGAGAGGGACAATGAAGATGTCTTTCTGCCGGAGTTCGTCGACCGTGTCAGCTATGCTCCGGTGCTGTTCGCGAGGATAAGCAAGCCTGGAAGGAGCGTTTCCGAAAAATTCGCGGAAAGATATTATGACGGCATCGGATACGGCGTTCTGCTGTACCCTGAAGACTTGATTGACGGTAGCGAGGAGGGGTTCAGCTGCGCTTCGTGCCTGGACCACACTTCCTTCCTGACCTTTCCCGTATATAATAAGGTCACGCTAGGACGTCCGGGCAATATCTTCGAGCTGCAGTGCGGCTCCGAGACAATCTTCAGCCACAGCGGGGCCAGCGCAGAGATGATATGCAAGGCCATAGAAGAGGCCACACGCTATATATACATCCGTACCGGAGACATTCTGGCCATTGAGCTTGAGAGCAGAAAACTTCTTTGCTCGAGAGAGGAGGGAGAAGTTCACGTCACCGGGAAATTCTGCCGGAACGACAACGTTCTGGACTTTAAAATCATTTTCTAGTTTCAGAAAAAATCGTAACTTTGCACCAACGCCACTTTAGCTCAGTCGGTAGAGCAGCGCATTCGTAACGCGCAGGTCGCGAGTTCGAGCCTCGTGAGTGGCTCAAATAACTTTAACTAATAACAAGATGAAAAAAATAATCTTTGCAGTGGCGATATTTGCCACTTTTTCTTTGTCCCTGAATGCACAGTCAGTGTATGATGAGATCAAGCAGGACCCTCAGAGGGCTGCAGGGAACCTTCACCATTATGAAGCACCGGAAGTGGTTACCGACACTCCGGCCCCAAAAGGTTATACTCCTTTCTATGTCAGCCACTACGGACGTCACGGAAGCCGCTACCAGACCAGCACAAGCGGATACAAGCGTCTGGTTCCCCTCTTTGAGGAGCTTGAGAAAGAGGGCCTTCTCACCGATACCGGAAAGAGTCTGGCAGCCGACATAAAGACGCTCTATGACGAGCATGACAGAATGGAGGGACTGCTCACGCTCAGGGGAGGTCAGGAGCATCAGGGCATTGCACAGAGACTTTACGACAGAGTTCCTGAGGTATTCAACCAGCCGGACAGAAACACAGTGTTCTGCGTTTCCACCCCTGTTCACAGAGTACTCGAGAGCCTGGCTAACTTTACACTTTCACTCAAGGGCAATGCACCTCAGCTCAGGATGCTTGTCCTGGCAGGTGACAGATTCGGAGACTATCTCTGCTTTGACAAGTACAACCGTTTCAGAAGTATGAGGCCATTCGCAATCATTGACTCGGTCAAGACTGAACGCCTGGATCCGGAGCGTTTCATCTGCTCCGTTTTCACTGATACCGCGAAGGCCATGGCAATCCTCTCGCGACCACCTCAGCAGGAAGCTTCTTCCAGCCATCGCCAGATGCCTGCAGGTGCCCAGAATGCTCCACAGAATGCTCAGTTCGCAGCCATGATGCGTCCTCGCGGCATGTCCGCTTCATCATTCATGTCAAACGTATTCTCAGCAGGCAGCATCTATGGATGTCTTGACCGGAACAATCCTGACGTTTTTCGCTATTTCACCATGGATGAGCTTTACCAGCTCTGGTACTGCGACAATATGAACATTCTCAACAGCTACGGCTTCACCGTGGAGAATGAAAGCGGCACCACTCTTACAGCCCAACTGGTTGTCAAGGATATACTCGAAAAGGCGAACAGCGCAGTAGAAGGAAACAACAGGGCTGCAGACCTCAGATTCGGCCACGATACAGGCATAGGACCTCTCCTTGCACTACTCAAGGTAGAAGGCTATGACAGGGTTCTGTCTCTCTCTGATGACAACCTCGAATACTGGCCGGGTTACAAATACCTTCCTATGGGTTCAAACCTTCAGATGATTTTCTATAAGAACAAGAAGGGAGAGGTGCTCGTGAAATTGCTCCGTAATGAGAACGAGACTGTTATCCCCGCCCTCAAGCCTTTCAAGGGACCATACTACAAGTGGTCCGAGCTCAAGGCCTATCTTGAAGGCCTCGTAGCCGATTGTCCGATGTAATTTTCAGTATTTTTCGGATATGAATCCGGACTGTCATACTATTCCCAGAGAAAAGTCAATCTACCGGGTGACTGTAACGGGCGGCATTGCCAATGCCGCTCTGTTGCTTTTTAAGTTTTTGGCCGGAATTCTCGCCCACAGCTCGGCCATGGTGGCTGACGCTATACATTCCCTTTCGGATTTCCTCACTGACATAATAGTGTTGGTTTTTGTGAAGGCCAGTTCCAAGCCGGCCGACAAGGGGCACGACTTCGGACACGGCAAATACGAGACCCTGGCCACGACTATCATCGGCATAATCCTGCTTGCAGTAGCTATTGGCATCATCGTGGACGGTGCGGGCAAAGGCATAGCCTGGCTGCATGGTGAAGACCTCAACTCCCCGGGTATGCTTGCATTCTGGGCGGCAATCCTGTCGATTGTCGTGAAGGAAGCGCTGTTCCGCTACACAATTGCACGAGGCAGGAAACTCAATTCCCAGGTGGTCATCGCCAACGCATGGCACCACCGCAGCGATGCCCTGTCATCCATAGGTACAGCAGTCGGAATCAGCGGCGCCGTGCTGCTCGGCGGCAGATGGACCATTCTGGACCCGCTCGCATCAATAGTTGTGGCCGCATTCATCATCAAAGTCGGCCTTGACCTGCTAAAGGGAGGCATCAGCGAACTGATGGAAGCCTCGCTGCCGGAAGAAACCGAGCAGGAGATACTGAGCATCGTTTCCTCTTTCAAGGACATAAGTGACCCGCACAATCTCAAGACACGCCGCATAGGAAACAATTATGCGATTGAGATACACGTGAGGATGGACGGTGCAGTGTCCCTCAACACGGCACACGAGAGGGCCACAGACATAGAGGACGCAATCAAGAAACGCTTCGGAGCATCCACTCACGTTGCAGTGCATATGGAACCCGTTAAATCAGAACAATAATATGGCATCATTATCAGACCGTCTTCTCGGTTTGGCTCCTTCCGCCACTTTGGCCATGTCAGCCAAAAGTTCTGAGCTCAAGGCTCAGGGAATAGATATCATCAACATGTCAGTCGGTGAGCCCGACTTCCATACTCCGGACCACATCAAGGATGCTGCGAAGGCTGCTATCGACAGGGATTTCACTACCTACTCCCCTGTCCCGGGATATGCTGACCTGAAGGAAGCGATCTGCGCCAAATTGAAGAAAGAAAACGGCTTGGAATACACCCCGGCCCAGATTGTGGTTTCAAACGGAGCCAAGCAGAGCATAGCCAATGTCATACTGTCCCTTGTCAATCCGGGGGACGAGGTGATAATACCGGCACCTTACTGGGTAAGCTACCCTCAGATGGTGAAACTCGCCCAGGGCACGCCTGTATTCATCGAGGCCGGCATCGAAAACGACTTCAAGATTACTGCAGAGCAGCTTGAAGCAGCAATTACCCCACGCACACGCCTGCTCATTCTCTGCTCGCCCTGCAACCCTACAGGAAGCATCTATGATGCCGGAGAGCTTGAGGGCATAGCTAGGGTTATCCTCGCACACCCGGACCTTTTCGTGATTTCCGATGAGATTTACGAGCATCTGAACTATAAGGGAGAGCATCATTCCATAGCCTCGTTTGCAGGCATGTCGGAAAGGACAATCCTGATCAACGGAGTGTCCAAGGCATATGCGATGACCGGATGGAGAATCGGATATATTGCTGCACCGCTCTGGATAGCGAAGGGCTGCAACACGCTTCAGGGACAGTACACCAGCGGGCCTTGCTCCATCAGCCAGAAGGCGGCTCTTGCAGCACTGGATTCTGACCAGCAGTGCGTCGAGACCATGAGGCAGGCATTCCAGCGCAGACGCGACCTCATCGTCCGCCTATGCCGCCGGATACCGGGTCTGGAAGTCAACGAGCCCCAGGGAGCTTTCTACCTGTTCCCGAAGTGCTCTTCCTATTTCGGGAAGAAATGCGGCAACCGCGTAATCGGCAATTCTACGGATTTTGCTATGTTTGTACTGGAGGTCGGACACGTGGCGACTGTGGGCGGTGACGCTTTCGGCTCGCCCGAATGTTTCAGGATGTCCTATGCCACCTCTGACGAAAACATCACCGAGGCTGTCGGACGCCTGTCCGAGTGCCTTTCTCTTTTGAAATAATGTCTAAAGTTATGAATATCAAAATGGCAATTCTTACGGGGGCGACAGTTGTGGTCGGTGCCTGCGCTCCAAAGACTCAGGAATTCAAATACACGACCGACCAGTTCGCAGATATCAAGATTATCCGTTATCAGGTACCCGGATGGGACGGGCTGACACTTCAGCAGAAGGCATACGCCTATCATCTTTCTGAAGCCGCAAAATACGGACGCGATATTTTCTGGGACCAGAACTGCTGCCACAATCTGGAGCTCAGACACGCCATCGAGGCCATTCTGAATGACTATTCCGGTGACAGGGACTGTGAGGATTTCCTTGCTTTCACCGAATATGCGAAGAGAGTGTTCTTCAGCAACGGCATCCATCACCACTACGCCGAGGACAAGTTCTTCCCGACCTGTTCCGAGGAATACTTCAAAGGACTTCTGGAGGCAGTCGGCAAGGGAGAAGAGGCAGAGCTTCTGATTCCTTATGTATATGACCCGCAGATATTCCCGCAGAGAAGGTCAACGGCTTCCGAGGGAGATATAGTTGCACTTTCGGGAGTAAGTTTCTATGACGGTGTCAGCAGGGATGAGGTGGAGAGCTATTATGCATCTGTCGCCGACCCTAAGGACCCGACTCCTGTCTCATACGGTCTGAACACCTCTGTGGTGAAAGAGGACGGGAAGGTAGTCGAGAAGGCATGGAAGGTCGGAGGAATCTACAGCTCCGCTATCGAGAAGATCTGCGAAGAGCTTCAGAAGGCTTCCGAATATGCAGAAACTGAAAGTCAGAAAAAGGCCCTGGGGCTGCTCATAGAGTATTACCATACAGGTGATCTGCGCACCTGGGACGAATACAATATCGAATGGGTAAAGGACACTGACGGTATCGTTGACTATGTCAACGGCTTCATCGAGGACTATCACGATCCTCTCGGACGCAAGGGCGCATGGGAAGGAGTCGTAAACATCAAGGACGTCAAGGCTTCCGAACGCACGGAGATTCTGAGCGCCAACGCACAGTGGTTTGAGGACAACTCCCCTGTTGACGCGCGCTTCAAGAAAGAGACCGTAAAGGGCGTGACCGCAAAAGTCATCAACGCCGTATGCCTCTCCGGGGACTCTTATCCTTCAGCGCCTATCGGCATCAATCTTCCAAATGCCGACTGGATCCGCAAGGAGCACGGCTCGAAGTCAGTATCAATTGCAAACCTGACTCATTCATATACCTATTCCGCTCAGGAATCCCCGAAGAATGTCCTTGAGGAGTTCGCATATGACGAGAAGGAAATCGAGTTGAGCAAGAAGTATAGTTCAGTGGCTGACGAGATTCACACTGACCTTCACGAGTGTCTCGGACATGGTTCAGGACAGCTTCTGCCGGGCGTTTCTTCCACTGCCATGGGAGAATTTTCTTCCACACTCGAGGAGGCACGCGCCGACCTTTTCGGCCTTTACTACTGCGCCGACCCTAAGCTCGTGGAGCTTGGGATAATGCCTGACGGAGAGGCTTACAAGGCCGAGTATTCTGGATATATCCGCAACGGAATGATGGTTCAGTTCAACAGGATCGAGTTCGGCCGTCAGAATACCGAGGCGCATATGCAGAACCGCAAGCTGATTGCCGAGTGGTGCTATGAGAAGGGTCTGGAGAACAATGTCATCGAGAAGAAAGTACGCGACGGCAAGACATATTTCGTTGTCAATGACTATGAGGCCCTGCGCGGTCTGTTCGGCGACCTTCTCGCCGAAATCCAGAGAATCAAGTCAGAAGGCGACTATGCCGCCGGAAAGGCCCTGGTCGAGACTTATGCCGTTAATATCGACCCTGCCATCCACAAGGAGGTTCTTGAAAGATATGCCGCACTGGAACTCAAGCCTTACGGCGGTTTCATCAATCCTGATATCGTTCCTGTGGAGAAGGACGGTGAGATTGTGGACTACGAACTTGTCTATCCGGACGATTATCTGGGACAGATGCTTGAGTACGGAAAGAAATACGGAGTACTTTAAAGATTTTTAGTATATTTGCAAAGGGAAAGTCGTACACGACCAGCTCCCTCCCAACTCCCCCAGGGCAGGAATGCAGCAAGGGTAAGAGGTTGTAGCGGTGCGATGTGCTAAGCTTTCCCTTTTTTTGTGTCCGAATATGAAATCTGACATTGTCATTATCGGGGGCGGTGCTTCCGGACTCATGGCTGCATACAGTGCCGCGAAGTCGGCTTCTGATGCGGGCAAATGCATTACTGTGACTGTGCTTGAGAAGATGCCGAGGCCGGGGCGCAAGATTATGATTACCGGGAAGGGAAGGTGCAATTTCACCAATGTCAAGCAGTGGAATGATTTCAGCGGGCATATCCGCTCCAAGTCCAATTTCGTAAAGTCTGCGTTTTACGGTTTCAATCCGGAGAAGGTTCGGGAGTTTTTCGAGTCTTACGGGATGGAAACGGTTGTGGAACGCGGAGACAGGGCTTTCCCGGCGTCATATCGCTCTGGGGATGTCGTGGATACGCTGGTTTCGGCGTGCCATTCTGTCGGGGTGAAGATTGAAACCGAATTCGAAGTAGCATCTATAAATCGACAGTGTATCCGGCAGAGGCTTTTAGGTAAAAGCCCCATCGGGCCCCAGCACTCCGCCGAAAAGTCAGAAAGCGCAACTATCGGATTCAGGGATGGAGGAGAAACGCAGGAATTTGTGGTGGAGGCGAAGGACGGAAGGAGATACGTCTGTGACAGGCTGATTGTTGCGACCGGAGGTTTGAGCTATCCGGCCACCGGCTCGACCGGTGACGGATACAGATGGGCATCGGAAACCGGCCATAAGATCGAACAGACTTTTCCGTCACTCACGGCTCTGGTGCCGCGCGGCTATAAGCTTACCGAAAGCAAGGATCTCCATATCGACAGGGAAACGGAACTGAGCGAGGCCGGACAGTCGCTTTGCGGAATTCAGCTTGAGAATGTTGGAGTGCAGCTTATGGTGGAGGGAAATGCCGCTCAGTCGGAGTTCGGAGACCTGTATTTTACAGACGGAGGCATTGAGGGCCCTATAGGCTTCCAGCTTAGCCGCAAGGCCGTCAAATCTATGATAAACGGGTCCCGCGTGGCCCTGGTGCTTGACCTGAAGCCAGGAGTGGATCTTACGGAACTTACTGCGAGGGTCAAGGAGCTTTGGGCTGCCGTCGACAAGGATCCGCGCAGCAGGAATCTGAAGGAGAAGGAGAAATGCCGCATCCTGCTCGGAAAGCTTATGCCTTGGGACTTGATTCCGGGTTTCCGTGCAATGCATCCCGAGATTATGACTCTGGAGCACCGCGGACGTAATGATTCCAAGCTGTGGATTAACCTTCCAAGCATTGCCAAAGCACTGAAGGAATGGAAGTTCGATATCGCCGGATATGTTGGGTATGAGCGTGCCGTTGTGACTGCCGGGGGCATAAGCACGGACGACGTTGTGGGCAAGACCATGGAGTCGCGCCTTGTTCCCGGACTTTATTTCTGCGGTGAAGTGCTTGACATCGACAGCGATACCGGCGGATATAATCTCCAGACCGCTTTCAGCACCGGTTATCTTGCCGGAGCTTCCGCCGCCTCATCGGTCAATTCTCCCAAATAATCACCCGGGCCCTGATTACAGCTCGATTACCATTCCGCAGTGGAATTGGTCAATGCCGTCTCCGAGGGAACACTTAAGTATTGAATAGGCCCGCTCCCCCGTGCAATGGCCGGTGATGACCCTTTTGATACCCGCATCCCGTATTTTCCCGGCTATGTCCCTGACTTCTCCATCACTCAGGCGGAAAAGATGCAATCCTCCAAGATATGCCTCGACATTCTCACCCGGGAATGCCCTGCAGACTTCTTCCATTACGACATCAGCTCCGCTGTGCGAGCAGCTGTTGAAGACGACAAGGCCGCTACCGGTACGGAACACAAGGCTTTGCTCGTGAGCAAAGTCATCAGGGAGATATCTCAAACCACGGCGGACATACAGATGGGATCTGCGTCCTATCTTTGAGAGTCCATCCGTGGAGTGCGGAACGACGAACACGTCCTTGTCTACTTCGGACGTTCCGGACGGTGTCTTTATTCTGTCTTTATAGGAAGACAAGACCCCTTTGGGAAGGCCGATATATCTGCTCAGGAAGCCCAGTCCTGCATAACAGTCCTCTCCAGCATTGGGGCTCACGAAGAAGTCAGCTTTTGAATTGGCCCGGAAGAAGGCTTCCATCCCGAGTGAATGATCATAATGGGCGTGAGACAGCACAGCACAGTCAACCTCGGCTATGTCAATCCCGAGCTGCTTTGCATTGGCAAGGAAAAGCTCCGAGCCGCCTGTGTCCAACAGATATTTCTTTCCATTGAATTCGATGTGGAACGACAGGCCCCATTCGCCTTTCAGGGCTCCACAGCCGATATTGTCTGACAGGACAGTTATCTTCATTTTGAAATGCTCATAAATTAGAATCTTCTGGTAAGGCCTATGCCGTAATCGGAGAATCCTCGGATCAGTCCGTCAAATCCGCCTTTCCTGATATCCCAGGAAGACTCAACTATATCATAGCCATCGTAGTGCTCGGTCACTCCTACCCAGCCCAGGGATATGAATCCAAGGTGAATATCCAGAGAATACCTGTCATTCAATTCCCAACTGAAAATCGGGAGAATCTCAAACCCGTACTGTGCCTGTGTCTTCCACTGTTTGAAAAGGTTCGCTTCGGCGCCTTCATTGTAATATTTATCAAAAAAGAGATTCGCCTCAACCCAGATTGACACCTTGCTGTATGAATAGACTTTGAGGTTGTAGAAAGGGCTTATTCCCCATCCCATAAAATCGCTGACATCCTTGAATGCGTCGGAGTCGTACTCGGAATACTTCCAATTATCGACCTCCTGACCGAAATAACAGCCGACTTTGAGTCCAACCTGCATATTGTCCTTAATGTTGTAGTAGAACTTAGGCCTGAGCATCACAGAAAAGTCGTTGCCTGAATAGTCCAATACATCCTGAACCACTTCGCTTTTGTTGGATTTGTCAATCTTCAAACTGAAATTTCCTCCAATGGCAAACTGAGCATCAGCAGCCACCTGGAAAGCAAAAATCAATGTCAAAAGTAGGATGAGCCTCTTCATACCTGTCCATGAATAAATCGTACCGATGCAAAGTTAATAAAAACGTTTATTATATATAAGTCAGGCCATTTTCGTATATTAGCATTCATTATCAGATGACATTGAATATGAAAAGACATTGCATTATTATCTTCTGCGCGTTAATGGTCATGACCGCGTGCGGAGCACAGAAGAAATTGGCCTCTTCACCGGAAATGCTGCAGCAGGTGGACGAGTGGACTGTATCCGGAGTCGCATACGACAACGGTGATTTCTCCGGGCTGGCTTTTTCCGCTGACGGGAAACGGATGATTGCCGCATTCAACAGTGCAGCGCTCTATTGGCTCGATATGCCGGAAACGGGTAAAGAGTTGAATTTCACTCCTTTCGAAGTGCCGGGAGCAAAGTTCCGCGAAACAAAGCGCGACATCGAGGCTGTGACAGTGAACGGGAATACAGGTGATATTTTTTATGTGCAGGAGCGTGGCTCAAGAGAATTCGCCGGAGGCAGCCTCTACAGGCTGGCGGCACCTTCATATAACAAAGAGGAACTTGTCATCACATTTGACAAGGAAACTATTCCTGACGGGAACAACGGAACAGAAGGTCTTACCTGGACAGACGGCGACAACCTCATTGTCGGCCGCGAGGGAGGCGGACACCGCCATATCGCGCCACTGATGATTTTTTATTCCTGCAAGGACGGCATAACAAAGAAAATCAGTCCTGCGGAAGAAATCAAGCAGATAGCAGAAGTGGTTTATGACAAGGTACGTGACTGTCTGTGGATACTTGACGGGGATTATGACAGGATACTGTACCGCTGCGACATGGAAGGCAGGGTCATTGACCGCTTTCCTATCCCTGATATAAAGAACGCTGAAGCCCTGCTCCTTGACAGAGAGCACAGGTGCATCTGGATAGGCTCCGACGAAGTACCGTCAAAACTTTACAGAATCGGTTTCAACAATCTTTAGAGACTCTATATCGAATCGAAAATAAGCGGCAGGATGTCATCGACCCTGTCGAATTTCCATATCCGGGAGGCCCCGACCATTATGACGGACATGGGCTTTCCGGATTTTGTCTGGTACTGGGCCATAACCTGACGGCAGGCTCCGCACGGAGTGGCAGGCTGCTCGGTGAGCCTTCCGTAAACACCTCCCGCTATGGCAATGCCCAGCATATCCTTATCCGGGTATTTCGCCCCTGCTGCAAACATAGCCGTACGCTCGGCGCACAGGCCGGACGGGAAGGCTGCGTTTTCCTGATTGGCACCCCGGACAATCTGTCCGTTGGACATCCTGACGGCGGCGCCGACATTGAAATGGGAATATGGGGCATAAGAGCCTTTCATAGCTTCGATTGCGGCGCTGACCAGCTCCCGGTCCTCCGCATTGAGTTCATCGGCAGACGAGAACTCAGTATAAGAGATTCTGATATCCTTTTCAGTCATTATCAGCGTATTGTATCCCAAATATATAAAATATCCGTCACAAACGCTATTTTTTATATATTTGTAGAAACAGAAACGTAAAATTATGACAATCTTGATTATCGCGGCCATAGTGCTGCTTGTTATTCTCTGGGTAGTAAGCGTACAACGCAAGCTCGTCAGCCAGGATGAGCTTTGTAAGAATTCAATGAGCCAGATCGGCGTGCAGCAGTCCAGCAGATGGGATGCGCTCACCGCACTCGCAGAGCTTGTAAAGTCTTATAATGAGCATGAATACGAGACCCTGCGCAAGGTCATCTCCCAGAGGGCAGTCATCGGCTCCGGAAGCAAGGCATCGGAGGCTGACGCCCAGGAAGACATTCTCACTTCCACACTCGGGCGCATCATCGCTGTTGCGGAACAGTATCCGGACCTCAAGGCCAATCAGAACTATGCCAAGGCTATGGACAGCGTGAACCTTTATGAAAATCAGGTGCGCACCAGCCGTATGGTGTTCAATGACAGCGTGACCAAGTACAACAGGACAGTGCGCCAGTTCCCTGACTCGCTGGCCGCAAGAATACTTGGATTCACTGAAAAGGAATACCTGAAGGAAGTGGCTTCCAAGGCAGATATGCCTTCAATGAAAATCTAATGAAGAAATTACTGTTTTCCCTTGCTTTCATTCTGTCCGCGCTCCTATCCGGAGCCGCGGACTATGAGATATTCGATATCGACATCAATGTCCGCCTGCTGGAGGATGGAAGCGCGGACGTGACTGAATACTGGCAGATCGATGCCCGCTCAGGCACGGAATGGTATCTTGTCAAGCGCAATCTCGGGGACATCGGTATCGGCGGTCTGAGTGTAAGCGAAAACGGCAGTGAATTTATCTATGAAGGTGACTGGGATATAGACAGAAGCATCTCGGAGAAAGCCGGCAGATGCGGTATGGTACGCAAGAATGACGGCTACGAACTGTGCTGGGGCATAGGCTCATACGGCAGACATTCATTCACTGTCCGATATGTGATGACCAATGTCGTCAAGTCACTTAATGACTACGATATGCTTCACCTCCAGCTCGTTTCACCGGGACTTTCAGCCAGGCCGGAGCACGTAATCGTGAATATTACGGCCTCCGAGCCTCTCGGAAACGACAACTCCAGGATCTGGGGTTTCGGATATGAAGGGAAGGTGGAGTATTCCCGCTACGGTTCCGTCACTTTCGAGTCCACCGAACAGTTCCGCCAGAACAGCTCTGTGATTGCCCTCATCCGCTTTGACAAGGGCATTTTCAACTCCACAAGCACCCAGGACAGGAATTTCGAAGAAGTGCTGGACAGGGCGCTGGACGGGGCATCATTCAGTGATGACGAGGACAAAGATGACCTGGGAGACATTCTCTCCGGTCTGATGAGCGTAATCTTCGGTCTGTTCGCCATGATTGCAGTAATCGGAGGATCCGTCACCGTCAGCAAAAGACGCGTACTCGGAATGAGGGAGAAGGACGTGGACTGGTGCCGTGACATACCGTTCGGAGGAGACATTTTCCAGGCTAATTACGTGCTCGAAAGGCTGGGCGAAAACAGGAAGAACACCATCGCCTCGGCCATCATCCTGAGATTGATAAAGAACGGTCAGATTACGGTGTCAAGGGACGGGAAGGACAACGTGGAGCTGTCTTTCAGCGAAAGCGCTGACCTCGATTCCCTGAACGAGACCGAAAGAGGCCTGTATGATATGATGAAGCAGGCAAGCGGAAAGGATGTAATCCTGCAGAAGAACGAATTCAGCCGCTGGTCCCGCAGACACACGGCCACTGTTTCCAAATGGGCAACAAAGGCCGGAGCCGAAGGCAAGTCCAGGGCTGCAGCCGAGGGCAATATGGAAGGCTCAAGGTTCACGTCAAAAGGCCAGGCTCAGGCTCGGAACGTAATAGGATTCCGCAAGTTCCTCAAAGACTTCACCCTGCTTGAGGAAAGAGGCTCCGCAGAAGTCGCGCTCTGGCACGACTACCTGGTGTTCGCAGCACTTTACGGCATAGCGGACAAGGTTGCGGAAGAGCTCAAGGAGATCAATCCTCAGGCATTCGAAGAGATAATGTATTACGACTACAACACAACCTGGCAGGTTATCCGCCTGTCACGCATAATGGCTGACTCCATCACAAACGCCAGGGCAATGCAGGCTTCCGGCACGTCCGCATCCCGCGGCGGATTCGGAGGAGTGAGTTCGTTCGGCGGAGGCGGAGGATTCAGCGGAGGCGGTTTCGGAGGAGGCGGGCGATGAAAATCTGCGTGGGTCTGTCAGGCGGCGTCGATTCCAGCGTAGCCGCACTCCTGCTCAAGCAGCAGGGCTATGATGTGTTCGCGATGTACATGCAGAACTGGCATGACATCGAAGGCACGCTGCATGGCGAATGCGAGTGGGAGGAAGAGAAATTCGTCGCGGAGATGGTTGCCCGGAAGATAGGCATACCTTTCTACTTCGTTGACCTGAGCAAGGAATATATGGCCCGCGTGGCCGATTATATGTTCGCGGAATACGCTAAAGGGCGCACTCCCAACCCGGATGTCCTCTGCAACAGGGAAATCAAGTTCGACGCTTTCCTTGACGCGGCGAAGAGGCTTGGCGCCGACTTTGTGGCCACCGGCCATTACTGCCGCAAGGAACCGGCCCTGGGACCGGACGGAAAACAATTGACGGGAAGCGACGGAAAGCCGCTCTGGAGAATTCTGGAAGGCAGCGACCCCAACAAGGACCAGAGCTATTTCCTATGCCAGCTTTCGCAGGAACAGCTTTCCCAGGCGCTCTTCCCTATCGGTGACATCTGCAAGCCGGAAGTGAGGCGAATAGCAAAGGAAGCCGACCTTCCGTCGGCGGACAAGAAGGATTCGCAGGGAATCTGCTTCGTGGGAAAGGTTGACCTTCCGACATTCCTGCAGCAGAAGCTGAAATCCGTCGAGGGAGAAGTTGTGGAGGTGTTCCCCGCATATTATGAGCATCTCAGGCAGCCTGGATCCATCCCGGAAATGGCAGAACCTTTCGATTACGGTGACATCGTGTTTGAAACCGAGACCTACCGCAGCGGAAAGCACCACGTCAAGAAGACCAGGTACAAGGAGAATCCGTGGGGAGCAGTGGTCGGGAAGCACGAGGGCGCACAGTTCTACACGCTGGGCCAGAGAAAGGGTCTGGCCATAGGAGGCCACAAGGACCCGCTTTTCGTCCTGGCCACAGATATTGAGAAGAATATCATCTATGTCGGAGAGGGAGAGCATCATCCCGGACTGTACCGGAAGGCCCTTCAGATAGCGTCCGACGAGATTCACTGGATACGAGGCACCGAAAGCATGAGTATCGGTGAGCAGCGGAGATACCGCGTCAGGATACGTTACAGGCAGCCTCTTCAGGATGCAACACTGCATATGCGCGAAGACGGTATGTTTATTGTATTCGACGAGCCACAGCGGAGCATCACTCCGGGACAGTTCGCTGTCTGGTACGCCGGGGACGGCGAGATGCTCGGCAGCGGTGTAATACTTAAATAAACAAGACTATGAGCAACATTTTACTTACATTTCTAATGTCAATGATTCTGACAGTTCCAGGCACTGACATCAACGGTTTCGCATTCCGTCTTTTCGGAAAAATCAGTGCCACGACTCCCCAGGAGGACGTATTTGTATCCCCGTTCAGTGCAGCAACGGCTCTGTCGCTGCTGAATGGGGGAGCAGCGGGAGAAACCGCATCCGAGATAGACGGACTTCTTGGTATGGATTTCAACCTGAGTCTCAGTGACGAAATCCGCAGGGCGGACCCTTCCACAACCTTCGAATCAGCCAACTCACTGTGGATAGGCAAGGGTATTTCCGCCAAATGCTGCTACGTAAGGAAAGCGAAAAAGGAATACGGTGCACAGGTGTCAAAGGCCGACTTCGGCAGTCAGACAGGCGTGGATTCAATCAATGACTGGTGCTCCCGTAAGACACATGGGAAGATTGAAAAGATCCTTGATTCAGCCGAACCGTCCACCAGGATGATGCTCATCAATGCATTGTATTTCAATGGCGAATGGGAATTTTCAGAATTCCCTGTGCTGCGCAGCGAGGATTTCCGCACCATCGGAGGCTTGGATGTCAGAAAGACTATGATGTACAAGACGGATGAGTTTATGTACAGCGAAGACGATATGTTCAGGATGGTCGAGATACCTTATGGCAACAAATCCTTCTCGATGTACGTCCTCCTTCCGAAGGATGAATCCCCCGAGGGCTTCAGCAACGCCGCTTCGGAGATCAGTGCAGAACGCTGGAACAATCTTCTTTCAAAGATGGAAAGAGTGAGAGTCCGACTCGCCATACCGAAGTTCAAGATGGAATACAGCATTGAGTTGAATGACATTCTGTCAGAGTTGGGTATGAAAAAGGCCTTCACCCCGTCTGCAGAGTTTCCTGGCATCTCCCGTACGCCGCTGATGGTCAGCTACGTCAAGCAGAAAACCTACCTGGACGTAAACGAACGCGGCACTGAAGCGGCTGCAGTAACTGCAATAGCCATGAAAATGACCTCCGTGGGCCCGGGAAACGACCCTATTGAATTCATCGCAAACAGGCCGTTCCTTTTCTCAATAAGGGAAGCAGGCACCGGAGCAGTCCTATTTATCGGTCAGAAAGTGAAATAGTTTCAGCTGCCGCCGTCGCGCAGCGTATGCCGTCGATGGCCGAGCTGACTATGCCGCCGGAATAGCCTGCGCCTTCCCCGCAAGGATATATTCCTTTCATTGAAACATATTCCAGACTGTCCGCATCCCTTGGGATACGGATAGGGGAAGAAGTGCGGGACTCGACGCCAAGAAGCAGGGCGGCGTTGGTATAGTAGTTACGCATCTTTATGCGCGGGAACACCTTCTGAAGCCTCTGCGCGACAATCGGAGGCAGAAGTTCGTGAAGCGGTGCGGAGACCACTCCGGGATGGTATGAGGTCTCGGGCATCGACTTGGATATCCTGCCGTTGCAGAAATCCTCCATTCTCTGCGCGGGGGCCGCCATAGGATGGGAGGCATGCTGGGAGAAGCTATAGTCATACATCCGGCGCTCCACCTCTCTCTGGAAATCCGAAAGCCTGTACGGGCTGTCCCCGGGCACGTCTTCCGGCTCTATCTGGACCACGACTCCGGCATTCGCGAATTTGCCGTTGCGCGAAGAATTGGACATTCCGTTGAGCACGACGGTGCCTGGCTCCGTAGAAGAAGGCACCAGGATACCTCCAGGGCACATACAAAAGGAGAATACGCCGCGTCCGTCAACCTGCTCGACAAACGAATACTCGGCCGCAGGGACTCCCGGTTTCCATTGTCCGTGATACTGGCACCAGTTAATCTTTTCCTGAGGATGCTCCACCCGGACGCCGAGGGCAAATCCCTTTGCCTCGATGGCGCCGCCGGCCTTGTCGAGCATTTCATAGATATCCCTTGCGGAATGGCCCGTAGCCAGAATCACTTTTTCCCCTGAATACGATTTGCCGTCCGAGCACCCGACTTTCCAACCGTCGCCCTCAGACTCGACTGAGACGACCTTCGAATTGAAATGGTATTCACCGCCGTGCTCAAGTACGCACTTGCGGATATTCTCCACGATTGCAGGCAGCTTGTCCGAACCGATATGAGGATGCGCGTCCACAAGTATGTCCGCCGAGGCGCCGAACTGCACCAGCTGATACAGGACTTCCCTGTTGTCTCCCCTCTTGGATGAACGTGTATAAAGTTTTCCGTCGGAAAATGCACCGGCTCCACCTTCTCCGAAACAATAGTTGCTGTCCGGGTTCACCACTCCATCGCGGGACAGCCTGGCCATATCATACTTCCGGTCGCTGACACTCTTGCCGCGTTCCAGCACGACCGGCTTAAGTCCGAGCGTGAGGAGTTTGAGTGCGGCGAACATACCTGCGGGGCCGGCCCCGACCACAATGACCCGGGGAGCCCCGTGCACGTCCCTGTACTCCGGCAGTGAGTATTCCTCAATCTGTTCCCCGGGAGCATACGCCTCATACTGATAGCGCCACACGGGTTCCTTGCGGGCATCTATGGAGCGCTTCCTGAGCACCCATCTCATACCCGCAGCCTTGGATTCTATTTCTTTGATTCTCGGTTCTCTGCCCAGAGGACAGACCACTTCAAACTCTTTCATTCTCAGAATTCTGCAGCGCGTGACACCGGGGCGACGTCAAGCGGCGTGCGCTCTCCGGCAAGATAATGATAGTATCCTGCAATGGCTATCATTGCAGCGTTGTCGGTAGTGAACTTGAATTCAGGAAGATAGGTATTCCAGCCACGTTTCTGCCCCTCTGACGTAATCCTGTCGCGGAGTCCGCTGTTGGCCGACACGCCTCCACCTATCGTTACTTCCTTTATTCCTGTCTGCCTGGCGGCTTTGACTAGTTTGTCCATCAGTATATCTATGAGGGCTTTCTGGAAAGAGGCGCAGATATCCTCCTTGTTCTTTTCCATAAAATCAGGATCCGCAGCCATCTCATCCCTTACGAAGTACAGCAGAGAGGTCTTGATGCCGCTGAAACTGTAGTCCAGTCCCGGCACGTGCGGCTTCGCGAAATTGAATCTTTCCGGGTTCCCCTGCTTGGCTAGTCTGTCTATTATCGGTCCTCCGGGATATCCCAGGCCCATCATCTTGGAGCATTTGTCGAAAGCTTCGCCTACAGCGTCGTCAATGGTCTGTCCCAGAATCTCAAAGTGAAGAGGGTCGTCAACCCTTACAATCTGGGAGTTTCCTCCGCTCACAAGCAGGCAGAGATACGGGAACGAAGGCTCTCTGACAGCTTTGTCCGGCTGTTTGATGAAATTTGCAAGTATATGTCCCTGAAGATGGTTCACCATCACTATGGGAATATCCAAAGCCAGTCCGAGCGCCTTTGCGAAGGAAGTGCCGACAAGCAGGGACCCGAGCAACCCGGGACCTCTTGTGAAGGCGATTGCCGTCAGGTCCGACGCCTTGACACCGGCACGCGACAGGGCTTCGCTCACCACAGGCACTATGTTCTGCTCGTGGGCACGGGATGCCAGCTCCGGTACGACGCCTCCGAAACTTCTGTGAACTTCCTGACTTGCAATGACATTGGACAGCAGATACCCGTCACGGATGACGGCTGCCGAAGTATCATCGCAGGAAGACTCTATTCCAAGTATCAAATCAGCCATTTACTTAATTTTTGGACAGGCAAAATTAGCAATTTTTCAGCAGATATTTGTTACTTTTGTAGATTGCATAAAAGCGTATTTCCGTTATCAAAAAGAGTTGGCAAATACTGGCCAGAGTAATCGGGGCACTCATTATCCTATGCCTTGCTGCCTGTCTGGCGATTTCTGTTCCGAGCGTGCAGACCAGGCTCGCGGACAGGGTGTTCGATGCTCTCGAAAAGAACCTTAACGGGGACATTTCAGTATCGGGGATACACGTGACCCCTTTCAACGCCGTCAAGATTACAGACCTGACCGTAAGGGACAGGTCACCATACACTGAGGACAAGTACGGCCTGGGGTTCGCTCCTGTGGACACTGTCTTCTATTTCCGCAAAATAGTAGCCACCATGTCTCCAGCCGGCCTTATCAAAGGCGAAGGACTGCACATCGGAAGGCTTCAGATTGACGGTGCCAGAATACATCTGGCGACGGAACCGGACGGGGAGTTCCCGTCAAACATAGCCCGCTTTTTCAACAGCAAACCGAAGGACTTTTCCACTCCTGACACAGAAAAGAAACCGGACAAGGAGAATATCCTGAATGTCAGGAAAGTCACCATCAGGGACTTCAATTTCCGCCTTACAGCTTTCGTAAAGAAGAAACGCGAATACAGGGGCATAGGCATCAACTGGCAGGACCTCGACGCAAGAATCGAGCTGCTAAAGGGCCATGATTTCAGGATTGGTGGCGGCTACTTCTCAGGCGTGGCGGACAGGATTGTGAACCTTTCCGAGAAAAGCGGCTATCTCGCCTCCCTTGTAAAAGGCAAGGCAAAGGTAGGCCACGGACTGACACTGATAGAAGACATTCACGTCATTGACAGATGGTCGGACGTGAGAGGAGACAGGTACAGCATGTCCTATGAATTCGGAGACGCCAGTTTCAAGCACTACGAGACTCTGGTTACGATGGAGGCACGGTTCCGCAAGTCCCATTTCTCAGTCAGGACTCTGGGCTGTTTCATCGACGGTCTCGAGAATCTGGACTTCGCACTGGACATAAATTCCGGACGGATAATCGGTCCGATGAAGAATCTCAATTTTGAGAAGTTCGATTTCGCCTCTGAAAAGCTTGGTCTGAAAGGCACCCTGGACGGCAGCCTCAAAGGTTTGTCCCAGGTGCAGGAAATAGTCGCGGACCTGCAGCTGAATGATTTCGAATATCTTTTCAATGACAGGGCCATCGGTTTCCACGGTAGTGTCAAAGGCCCGATAGACAATCTTTTTGCGGACGTCAGTGCCTATGACGGCAACGGTTCCGCCGACATTGCAGTCAAAGTCAGCAACCTGCAGAACGGCGGTCCTCTCACACTTGACGGAAAACTGGATGCAAGGGATATCGACGTCTCCAGTTATGCCGGCAAGTCCCCCGTTGGCAGAATCACGGCGGAGACCGGATTCAGCGCCGTATTCAACAAGGGACACAGATACGTCAGGGTGGATTCTCTGAAAGCGGAGAGTCTCAGCCTTAAAGGATATGAGTACAGGAATCTGTCACTGGACGGCAGTCTGGATGATGGCGTTCTGGAGGCCGAGGCGGCCTGTGCGGACAGTAATGCAATCTTCAGCATCAAAGGTACATATAACCTCAACAAAAAAGCCGAAAATGCTGTATACAGAGCTGAAGCCGATGTGGAAAGGTTCGATCTGGCAGCAACAGGCTTCTATTCAAAGAAAGACAAGGCAGTGGTTTCGCTCAAGGCAGAAGGAGAGTTCAACAGGGAAAACCGGGATGAGTTGAAAGGAGGATTCAACCTCAAGGACATACGTTTCGATGACGGTAACGGAGAGCATTGTTTCGGAAACATAGCCGTTCAAGGTTCAAGAGTGCAAGGATTGACCACTCTGGCGCTGGATTCACGCCTGCTTAACGGTGACTACACCTGGGACAACGTGGTCGGAAGAGCCGACATTGATTTCCACGACACAAGGGATCTCCTCGCATATTTCTTTCCGGGACTTTACATTGCAGACGGCACCAGACTATCCGTGGCCCTGGATGAAGAAGGATTCGGAGGACTGCACGTCACTTCCCCGAGACTTGCCAAAGGAGGAATGTCTCTGAAAGACCTTGACCTCGACGCGATGGGAAAGATTCTGCTTCCTTCTCAGACCGGTGGAAGCTGGATTTTCGATATTCTTCCCGATTCCTCAAGCCTCCGCTTCGGTGGCGAGACCTGGGACTTCGGCAAGTCGCTGGTAAGCATCAAGGGCAAGGATATGGATTTCAACAATTTCCTTCTGTCCAATGGAGAACAGTCAATCCTGCTGGACGGCCGGATGTCCGGAAACGGGAAGGACACTATCAATATACAGCTTGCGAATATAGATTTGAGCATCCTGGATGAGATTTCTGCCAGAAGCAGGGACTTCAACTGCATCGTGTCCGGCAACGCCGAACTTATATCCCCGTTCTCCGGGAAAAGGCCTGCAATCAATGCTGATATCCACTGCGATTCATTATCCATCAAAGGAAGGGATCAGGGAGGGATTGTACTCACAAGCCGCTGGGAAGAAAATGACGGCAGCCTGCAACTGTCCCTCAGCCAGTCCGGTGAAGGGCAGGACGCAGTCACCGCATCCGGAAGCCTGAATCCCGTGTCCGGGGACATCGATGCACTGGCAGTAATCAAAGGCCTGGATCTTTCCATCCTTCATCCGTTCATAAGTGATGCGGTAAAAGAAATTGGCGGGAGCCTTAACGGTGAATTCGCCGTAACGGGCTCGCTTTCATCCCCTGCCATAAGCAGCAGGGATGCAAGGATCGAGGGCGCTGTCATAAAGCCCGCTGTCAACGGAGTTTCCTATTATCTGGACGGTCCTTTCAGCATAGACCATCAGGGCATCGATTTAAGCGGTCTGTCCATTACTGACGGCGGCATAGGAAGGACAAATGTTGAAGGCAAGCTTAGCTACGACAGATTCAAGGATGCCGCGCTGGACTTGAATCTGAATCTTGACAATATGCTTTTGCTTGACCTTCCTTCCGGAAACGGGGCTTCATTGTCCGGAAGGGTGGCTGCAAGCGGTTTCGCGAATCTTTCCGGCAGGCTGAACAGCCTTAAAATAGCAGCCGACATCACTACCGCAGGGCAGGGATCCCTGGATCTGATGCTGGGTCAGGGCATCGAGGCCACGACAACCAACCTGCTGACCTTCGTCAGCGCAGACACTGTCTCATACACAGACCCTTACG
>JAKSJU010000014.1 GCA_024402095.1 Bacteroidales bacterium
AGTTAATCAAAAATCTACAGTAATAACAATCGGGAAGTGGTCACTGATTCCTCCCTGATATCTTGGACCGACATATGTCCTTTTAGGCTTGATACCTCCGTGTGCCTTGTCCGGAATGGTCAGGGAGGGATGGGAAAATACTTTTTCACGTATACTCCTGACGCGGAAATGGAAACATCCGTCCAACTTCTCCCATCTGCCGTCATATTTGTATGTACCTTCACCGCGGAACAGAGAGCCGTCATTGAAATCTCCGACAGCTATGGTGGGGCAGATCAGGGTATCACAGACAGCAAACATCGTATCCATCGCTATGGACCTTCCTCCCGAAGATCCTCCTCCGACTTTGGAAGGGTGGTGGTTGACCAGAACGGCAAGTGTGTCTCCGCACGTCGTCTGGAATTCGGCGAGGAGGATATCCCTGGTTTGCATGATTTCCCCTGAACTGTCATATAGATGGCAGGGCCGGCTGTATATTTTTTTCAGGGTGGAAGCCCTGTACAGCATAGCGCAGTCTATGCCTCTGTGATCCGGGGATTCGTAATGGATAATCCTGTATCCTGCTTTGTACAGGCAGGTGTAGCGTAGCAGCCGGGCCATGACCGAACTGTCTCCGACCTCCGCAAAGCAGACGGCATCGGGAAGGGACCCTTCGGCATCGGCAATCAGCATGACCGTCTTGGCTATGCCCTCACATTTTGAATAGAACCTTGAGGAGGTCCAGCGCTTCTCGCCTTCCGGATCCGGAGCGAAGAAATTTTCGAGGTTCCAAAACACTATGGTAACGCTCAGAAAGTACAGCAACAGTCTCATGGCTGCAATATCGCCGGTGTAATCGTAAATTTGAGAAAGAAACGTAAAAACAATAATATAATGAGTAAATTTGTGCGTTAAAAAATAAAGGATATGTCTCTCAAATGCGGAATAGTCGGTCTGCCTAACGTAGGCAAGTCAACACTTTTCAATTGTGTAAGTTCAGGAAAAGCGCAGAGCGCAAATTTCCCATTCTGCACAATCGAGCCCAACCTTGGTTCAACCAACGTCCCGGACAAACGTCTGGAAGTGCTTGCAGACATGTGCAAGCCAAAAAGTGTGGTTCCGGCAACCGTTGACATAGTGGATATCGCCGGACTCGTGAGGGGAGCGAGCAGGGGAGAAGGACTCGGCAATCAGTTCCTTGCCAACATCAGGGAGTGTGACGCAATCCTGCACGTCCTCCGTTGTTTTGATGACGGGAACGTAGTACACGTTGACGGAAGCGTGGATCCGGTCAGGGATAAGGAAGTTGTAGATGCAGAGCTCCAGATAAAGGACTTGGAAACCATAGAAAGCAGGCTCGGCAAGGCCGAGAAAGCCGGCAAGGCGGGAGACAAGGAGGCAAAAAAACTTTCAGACCTGCTGATAAGATACAAGGAGGCTCTCCTTCAGGGCAAGTCCTGCCGTTCAGTCTCTTTGCTGAATGACGAAGAAGCTTCGATTGCACACGACCTCTTCCTGCTTACCAACAAGCCTGTCCTTTATGTCTGCAACGTTGACGATGCTTCAGCCGCAAAAGGCAACAAATATGTTGAGGCAGTCAGGGAGGCAGTGAAGGACGAAAATGCGGAGATACTCATCATTTCAGCCAGGACTGAATCGGAAATAGCCGAAATGGAGGACTATGAGGACAGGCAGATGTTTCTCGCCGAGATGGGACTTGAAGAGTCAGGAGTAGTCCGCCTCATTCAGAGTGCATATCATCTTCTCGGCCTGCAGACCTTCTTCACTGCAGGGGCAGACGAGTGCCGCGCGTGGACAATACACAAGGGGGA
Organism: Bacteroidales bacterium; assembly: GCA_024402095.1. GTDB lineage: Bacteria > Bacteroidota > Bacteroidia > Bacteroidales > UBA932 > Cryptobacteroides. The sequence goes on from JAKSJU010000014.1 coordinate 1,812, forward strand.
CAAAGCCCCTAAGGCTGCCGGCGTCATCCACACGGATTTCGAAAAAGGCTTCATCAGAGCCGAGGTCATCAAGTATGACGACTTCGTAAACTACAAGACGGAAGCTGCAGTCAGAGCAGCGGGAAAGATGGGTGTAGAAGGTAAAGAATATGTCGTCCAGGACGGAGACATAATGCACTTCCTCTTTAACGTATAACGGAGGAAATCCATCCTTCATCGATGCGCACCAGCCCTTTTGCGCTGGATGCCACATCCGGATTACGGCTCAGGATACCCCTGCAGTCTTCGTAGACATTCAGTCCTACAGCAAGCATTTCCATCTGTCCGTCCTTCGGATAGGTAAAAATGAGGTCTCCTTCGGCGCCGTCCATCCTAACGAATTTAAGAGACAGTTCAGAACCTTTCTCCTGCCTTATCACATACTTGCACATTTCGATGGCGAGGTCATCAAGACCAGCGTCGAAAATGTGAACCTTCTCTATCAGGGATCCCGTGTCATCCACCAGCCTGCCGCAGTACTCGTTCAGGGATTCCATGCTGTTGAAAAACCGCTTCGCCTGCTGCTGCGCTTCTTCATCGAAAGTAAGCCATACCATCACTTTCTCGTCAGGGTCGTGGTACAGGACGGGATACCTGAGCACTGATTTATGCCCGCATTCCGGACAGGTCCACACAAACAGCTCCCCGCTTGAAACCTTCTCCTTGAGTTCAGGATTTTCGTGGACGTTAACGCTGCTGTACAGATCAGCGTCTCCGGTCTTGCCGCAGACCGGGCAGGTCATGGTATGTGTAGAAGACAGAGACATATCAGAGTTCAATTGAGAAAACAAGATTCACGGAATCCACGTAATAGTGAAGATAGGAAACACCTATTTTTGTATCGTAAGGTATCCATAACAGATTCCCAAGGTGGGCCACAAGGCTGGCTCCGAATCCCGCCCTGCTGATGTTTTTCTCATAATTGTGGTCATGGTAATACCTTGCGTGAAGATTGAATTCAAAATTACGCACATAGATATAAGGGGACAATCTGCTCCAGTCCACAGAAGCGAACGGGATGGCATAGTCGAATGTCAGGTAAGAATTTCTATGGTCCCTGCCGGGATAACCGTGGAAAGTGCCCGAAAGCTTTATTCCGTGATTCTTCCACCCGGGGAGATACCCGTACAGGAATGCGTATGCGTCACAAGGGAATATCGCGTACGGTCCGGTGTGGGCGGACAGGCCGAGCTCGGCTCCCGCGCCGAATTTCGGATAGATTCTTCCTTTGGCTCTCGGAAGCATCGAATATGCCCTGGCCTTGAGTGTAAATTCGGCCTCAGATGCCTTGGAACCCTGATAATAGTACCTGTCGTTGCCGAAGCTTGCGACGAACTGAGGGATCACGCCGCGCAGCCATCCTTTTGAAGAAAAATCAAACGGGACATAGACTTTGATTTCAGTATTGAAATACGGTCTGTTGTCAGCGATTCTTTCTTTGACAAGGTATCTTCTGCCGCTTTCAATATCCAGGCTGTCACGGATTCCGAAAGAAGAGGCGGACTTTTCATTGAGGTCGGCGGTCACTTCAAATTTCGGGTAGAATCCTGAATATGAGAATTTCGCGTGCCCCGCGTTCCTGAAGCCGAATCCCAGGGTCCAGGCAGAGTAGGCGACATATCCGGAAGCGGTGCCCAGTTCATTCTGGAAATATGCGGAAGCGCCGAGCCCGGCATCATAGGTAAAGGTGGACATACTGATATTGTCCACAGCATCATATTTGAAATACACTGGAGCCCAGGAATGGAAATGGATCAGATGCGATGCCTTGGAATAATCGGAAGGGTCGCTTATCTCTACTTCCTTATACTTGATTTCCTCAGGAAGGACCTCGTCAAGCCTGTCAGCAAGCGGATAATCACTGATGTTGCTGAAATCCACAACCCTGTTCAGAAGGCTGTCCGAACTGTAGATCATCCTTCCTTCCGGCCTTATGGCGGAGAAATAGAAGCCGCTGTCGGACCAACCGTAGTCGCTGATACCGTTCAGTGTGGATGTTTGCTGGCATAATTTCCCGCTGGCAGGATTAATGGAATACAGTTCATCTATGCCGTTCCTGTCGCTGATAAAGAACAGTTTGCCTTCGTGGCTGCCGAGTTCCTTTATTTTGACAGGCTGGCCATCCAGCAGGGGTTCGAAATCAGGAATGCTGAACAGTCCGAAGCCGTCAGGCGTAATGGCGCTTACATATACGTCTTCCCCTATCCAGGCTGATTCCACTACCTGGAAATTGTCCGGAGCGCTTATGCTTCTGAGGGCGATTCCCCGCTCCGGGTCAAGAATAACCAGATTGCTCCTGGAGTCGACGGTATATTCCGTTACTGATATTTTTTCGCCGTCATCAGCGCAGGCAGGGCTGAAATACCTCTGCCCCCGGGTCAGCCTCACTGTTTTTCCTGAGTCGTCGAGATAGAAGATATCGGAAAATGATTTTGCAGGCCAGCGTTTGTCAGGGACAGTCTCGCTCCAATAGACGCGGTCCAGGGCAGGGCAGGAAGCCAGCCCCGATGCCGGATATGAAGTGAACTGCGAGACGGTCTCTTCCTTTCCGTTCCAGGAATCGATCTTCACCAGCACAGGCGTTTCATAAATTTTTTCCTTGATACTGTATATGACATCCGAATGGTCGGAGGAACCGTAATACTCGGTGAAATCATTCTCCTGCTGCGTGAGCATTTCAGACGGGATAAACGGGCCGCGCCGGATATTGTCCTTTTCCCAAACTGTCTTCAGGCTGTCTGCAATGGAAGGAAAGGCTGTGGCGAAATCTTTTCTCAATGAGGAGAAAGGCCACTCCCTGAAGCCCTTGTTGACATACATTCCGGCCATAGACAAATAACCGATCTTGTAGTAGTCAGGAGTGAAATTCTTGATTGAGCCGTATCTCCATTGCCAATAGTCACGGGTCTCACCCTGAACGAAGCATGCCCTCATATACTCCAGGAAATCAGCACTGCGACCTCTTCCCTGGCCTGTCAGTGCGGTCTCTGCGACTACTGCATCCCCCTCGAAAGCAACGGGACCGCAATATATTATGTCAAAAGCTCCCGCTGCCAGATCGCCTAACGGGTATCTGAAATACTTCCGCCATCCGTCATTACCATACTGCATCTGTGCAACGTGTCTGGCCTCGTGAAGGGAAAGATGGAGCATCCACGGTGTCGATTCGGGTTTGTAGGCCAAAGGGGTGGTGTTGAGTTCCATTCTCCAAGGAGAGGTGGTTACCAGACCGTTCGACTGCACTGAATACGGGTGCAGGACAACGGGGAATTTCTTCTTTGAGGTCTGGTTCGGCAGAAAGCCCAGATTCTGGGAGACAGGCTCATTGAGCAACTCCAGGGATATCAGGTACTGTTTTGCAAGAGAGTCAAGGCCCTCAGGGTACAGCACGCGGTATGTCTTTGACTGTATTTCCTTCCAGTTCAGGTAGCCGGGGTCTTCTCCGTTCAGGTAAAACTGGGCCCCCGCATCAAGAGACAGGAGGGCCAGCAGGGAAGACAGGATGATATGATTTATTTTCAACGCTCTCATTTTAGTACAAATTTAATATTTTTAACTAACTTTACCTTGTTTGTTATACCCTGTAGTGAAGAATTTTGTTGTCATATTCTTTTCCGTCCTGATGCTGGTCTCATGTGCCGGCGGCGGCAGTGCTGACAAGGCCAGGCAATGGACCGAGCAGGATGTGTCCCGGTATGTCGTATACTGGCAGTCTCTCCCCAAGACGGAGGCGCAGGCCAAAGTGTCGGAATTCTTCGACGGAATCGAGGCTCAGCAGGCTTCTGATACCTCCTCCTTGACATATCTTCAGGTGACAGAGTGGGTGTCAAAATATCTTTATGATCCGAATTCCCCAGTGCGTGACGAAGATCTCTACCTGCCTTTCGTCAGGAAAATGGCCGCTTCCCGGTTCACTTCCGAGGACCGTCGTCCCGGATATCAGTACCAGGCGGAAATGTGTGCCCTCAACAGATACGGCACTGTGGCTGCCGATTTCACTTACAGGGATATACATGGGGTGGACCACAGAATGTCCGACATCAAGGCCGACTGCCTGATTATGCTGTTCAGCAATCCTGGATGCCACTCATGCAAAGAAATTGTGGATGCGATCTGCGGATTTGAAGGCATTGACGAAAAGATGGCAAGCGGCAGAGTGGCGGTCCTGAACATATATATCGACGAAGACATCGAGGCCTGGAAGGCATATCAGGACGAGTATCCCGACAACTGGATAAACGGATATGACCCTGAGTACATCATCCGTGAGGATGTGATATACAATGTCAGGGCGATACCTTCCATTTACGTCCTTGACTCAGGCAAGCGGGTGTTGATGAAGGACGTGCCGCTCGAAAAGCTCCTTCTGTTTTTGAATAATATCTAAAATACAAATACTATGGCAGTTAAAAGAAGACTTTGGTCAAGGACCAATTGTGGAAAGGCAATCTACAAATACACGATTACCAACAGCAAAGGTGCATCAGTGGTGCTTTGCAACATAGGCGCAGGTATCATCTCGGTCAATGTTCCGGACAAGGACGGAAAACTGGGTGACGTGGCTCTCGGATACCGCAAGCCGGAAAGCTATTTCGGTGACGGTCCTTGTATGGGAAGATGTCCCGGCAGATTCGCAAACAGGATTGACAAGGGAGTTTTCACTCTTGACGGAAAGAAATACACTCTTCCGGTCAACTGCGGGCCGAACCATCTTCACGGTGGACCGGACGGATTCCAGAACAAAGTATGGGAGTCACGAAAGCGCAAGGGCGGAGTGGAGTTCATGTGCATTTCCGAAGACGGAGAAATGGGATATCCTGGAAAGGTGCAGGCCGAAGTCCGTTACGAATGGAGCGAACAGAATGAGCTCAGGCTTACATTCACGGCACGCTCGGACGCAAGGACTGTAATCAATCTTACCAACCATGCATATTTCAACCTCAACGGAAAAGGTTCTGTCCTCAGGCATTACCTCAAGCTCAACGCTTCTGAATACCTTCCGACAGACAGCACCCTCATCCCTCTCGGAGAGCCCGAGCAGGTAGCCGGCACCCCAATGGATTTCCTTAATGCCAAGACTCTCGGAAGGGACGTCCACAAGGATTTCCCTGCATTGAATTACGGCAAGGGATATGATGCATGCTGGTGCATTGACGGATATATGAAAGGCCAGCTCAACGATGTTGCCGAACTCTACTCAAAGGTCAGCGGAAGAGTGCTGAAGGTTTATTCAACGCAGCCGGGCGTACAGGTTTACACAGGAAACTGGCTCGGAGGCTGTCCGGAAGGCAAGAGAGGACGCAAGTACCGCGATTATGACGGAGTGGCCATCGAGTGCCAGCATTTCCCTGACAGCCCTAACAGGCCAGAATATCCTACGACTGTGCTTGAACCTGGCAAGATCTTCAAGCAGGCCATAATCTATGCATTCTCGACAAAATGAAGCAATATCTCGACCTTTTAAGGGAAATAATGGACAACGGAACGGTCAAGAGTGACCGCACCGGTGTCGGCACCAAAAGTATTTTCGGTCATCAGATGCGTTTTGACCTTCAGGAGGGTTTCCCTCTTCTGACCACTAAGAAAGTGCATCTGAAGTCCATTATTTATGAACTTCTGTGGTTTATTTCCGGAGATACCAATATCAAATATCTTAAAGACCACGGGGTGAGCATATGGGATGAATGGGCAGATGAAAACGGAGACCTCGGACCAGTCTACGGCCACCAGTGGCGCAGTTTCCCTGCTCCTGACGGTCGTGCCATAGACCAGCTTTCCGACGTCATCAACCAGATAAAGAACAATCCTGATTCGCGCAGAATGCTGGTCTGTGCCTGGAATCCCGGAGAGATAGACAAGATGGCCCTGCCTCCTTGCCACTGTCTTTTCCAGTTCTACGTGGCAGACGGCAAACTTTCCTGCCAGCTGTACCAGAGAAGTGCTGATACGTTCCTCGGAGTTCCGTTCAATATCGCATCTTATGCCCTGCTTACGATGATGCTTGCGCAGGTATGCGGACTGAAACCGGGCGAATTTGTCCATACCACAGGCGACACTCACATTTATCTCAATCACTTTGACCAGGTGAAGGAGCAGCTCTCACGCACTCCGCGTCAACTTCCGAAGATGAAACTCAATCCTGAGGTCAAGAGTCTGTTCGATTTCAAATACGAGGATTTCACCCTTGAGGACTATGACCCGTGGCCGGCAATCAAGGCACCGGTAGCCGTATAATAAAATAGAAACAAATGGAAAAATGCTTGATAGTGGCGATAGGCGCCAATCATGAAATAGGAGTTAAGGGGCAGTTGCCATGGCATCTGTCCGAGGATCTTAAATATTTCAAGAAAACCACATCGGGATGCCCGGTGATAATGGGCAGGACAACTTATTTTTCACTTCCTTTCCGTCCGTTGAAAGGAAGGAAGAATATTGTGCTCAATCTTGGCGGCGACCCTATACCTGAAGTCATCTGTGCAAACAGTTTCGATGAGGCATATGCAGCCGCAGAGCCTTGTGAAAGGTGTTTCATAATGGGAGGTGCTTCCGTCTACAGGGCAGCAGTCAATGACATGGACAGGCTTTTCATCACGCACGTCCATGCCAGCATCCCCGAAGCAGACGCTTTCTTCCCTGAGATAAGCAGCGACATCTGGGAGGTGGAATCCCGTTCGGAGACTTATAAGGACGAGGAGACGGGATACGAATTCGAGTTTGTGGTTTACAGAAGAAAATAGTCAGTTATAAGTAGTTAGTAGAAGTATTATGGACAGTAACAGAGAACATTTCGGAAGCCGTATGGCTGCCGTGCTGGCGCTGGCAGGTTCAGCGGTAGGATTGGGCAACATCTGGCGATTCCCGTATATGGTCGGAGAGTACGGTGGAGCGATATTTTTGATTTTCTACCTGATTTTCACTTTTTTCCTGTCATTGCCGGTCTTTTATGCAGAGGCTATTATAGGGAAAAAAGGAAGGAAAGGTGCTTTCGGTTCATTCTCGGCACTTGCTCCCGGGACAAACTGGAAACTTGTCGGCGTGCTGTGCATAGTGTCCTGTTTCATAATCACTTCATACTACAGCGTAGTCGGAGGATGGGCAACGGATTATCTTGCACGCTCTGTCGCAACGGGATTTGAGAGTTTGTCCCAGAGTACCGCAACTTCACTTTTCAGCAAGGTTTCTTCGTCTGTTTGGGAGCCGATAATCTCACATACGGTATTCCTCGGTCTTGCTGCGATTATCATCAAATTTGGAATCAAGAACGGAATCGAGAAATTCACCAAGATCACGATGCCTATTCTTTTTGTCCTGATGATATTAATCATGTTTTTTTCTCTCAGCCTTGACGGGGCAAAGGAAGGTGTGAAGTACATGCTCAGACCGGATTTCTCCAAATTTTCAGCCAAGACACTGGCTTTTGCCCTCGGGCAATCATTCTTCTCGCTTTCGTTAGGCATGGGCACAGTGCTTACTTATGCCTCTTACATGAGAGACGAGGACTCCATAGCGTCAGCAGGACTTTATACTTCGATATTCGATTTCTCATTCGCCCTCATATCTGCGTTTGTAGTTATCCCGGCGGTGTTTGCAGCAGGTCTCGAACCCGGTGCAGGTCCGTCCCTCGTATTTGAGTCTCTGCCGTATATCTTCTCTGAAATGGGGCAGACGTCACCTGTTCTGAGCAGATGCGTGACCATATTCTTCTTCCTTTCGGTATTTTTCGCAGCGATTACTTCCCTGATATCCATGTTCGAAGTCTGTACGGCTCACCTTGTCGAAGATAGAAAAATCAGCAGGACCAAGGCATCCCTGATTATCTTCTTCAGCTGCTGGCTGCTGGGAATATTGTGCTCGCTGTCATTCGGTGTCCTTGAAGACATAAAACTGTTCGGATACACGATTTTCAGTTTATTCGACACTCTGGCTTCCAATTATCTTATGACTCTCGGAGCACTGCTGTTCGTATTGTTTGTGGGCTGGAAGATGGACAGGGAAAGTGCCATCGACCAGTTCTCCATGCGCAAGAGCAAAAAAAGGGAAAAGACCTTCCCTTATTTCTATTTTGTTATCAAGTACGTAGCTCCGGTGGTGATAATTGCGATTTTCCTCTCAAATTTTATTAAATAACCAATAGTATGAAAAGATTTTTCCTGATTTCATCGATGCTGTTTGCCGCAGTAGCAATGCAGGCTCAGGACCTTACGTCCATGGTAGTCGAAGAAGGCGGCACAGGCGCATTCAAATCTGTAATGGTATCGGATGCCACATTGACCACTCACACTATTTTCAAGCCTCAGGACATGAGTTCTTTTGACTCATCAAATCCTATCCCTATTCTTGTATGGGGCAACGGAGCCTGCACGGATTCACCTTGGGAGCATGTGCGTTTCCTTAACGAGATAGCTTCACACGGGTTTTTTGTAGTAGCCGTCGGTACTATGCCGGAGCCTCTTGACGTCAGGCCGAGAGTAGGGCAGTCACCTTCTTCAAAGCTTGTCGATGCTATGGACTGGGTCATCAGGACAAACAATGATCCTCAGAGCCAGTATTTCGGCAAACTTGACGTCTGGAATATTGCGGTTGCAGGAATGTCCTGCGGCGGACTTATGACTCTTGATGTTGCAAAGGACCCGCGCATCCGCACCATTATGATATGCAACAGCGGACTTTTCAAACAGTCTAACGCAGCGACCGCAGTACCGGGCATGCCGATGCCTACAAAGGAGCGTCTCGCTGAGATTCATACCCCTATCATCTATATTCTTGGAGGAAGCGAGGACATCGCCTATGAGAACGGAATGGATGACTTTGCGACCATCAATCACGTCCCTGCATTTGCTGCAAACTATCCTGTGGGACACGGTGGTACATATTCAAAGCCTTTCGGAGGAGAATTTGCAGTAGTAGCGACAGCGTGGCTGAAATGGCAGCTCAAGAGTGACGCCGAAGCAGGCAAATTCTTCAAAGGCAGCCCGTGCGGACTTTCTCAGAGAGAAGGTTGGACCACAGACAAAAAGAATATTCCTTAAGATCAGATACCGAGTTCCTTTTTCATTGACCTGAGAAGGTCAAAGGCCTGAAGAGGGGTCATATTGTTGAGGTCGGCTCCTTCGAGCTGTTCCTTGATGGAAGACAATGTAGGATCGTCCAGCTGGAAGAAAGACAGCTGGACGCTTCCGTCTTCTTCCACCTTGCCCTGCTTTGCAACGTTCTCGACACTCTTTTCCTTGCGTTCAAGCTCCCGGAGAGTCCTCTCTGCGGAATCAATGACTTCCTTAGGCATTCCTGCCATTCTGGCCACGTGGATTCCGAAGCTGTGAGCCACACCTCCCGGACAAAGCTTGCGGAGGAAAATCACGTTTTTCCCGTCTTCCTTGACAGAGATATGATAGTTCTTAACCCTCGGGAAAAGGTTTTCCAGGTCATTGAGCTCGTGGTAATGTGTGGCGAACAGAGTCTTCGCTCCCTTGCCGTGCTCATGGGTGTATTCCACGAGGGCACGTGCTATTGACATTCCGTCATAAGTTGAGGTTCCTCTTCCTATCTCGTCAAGAAGCACCAGAGAGCGCGAAGAAAGGTTGTGCATTATCATCGCAGTCTCAAGCATCTCTACCATAAAGGTTGATTCGCCCCTGGAAATGTTGTCCGTCGCTCCGACACGTGTGAAAATTTTGTCGAAGAAGCCCATCTGTACGCTTTCTGCAGGCACGAAAGAACCTATCTGAGCCATAAGGACTATCAGTGCGCTCTGGCGGAGAAGGGCGGATTTTCCGGACATGTTAGGTCCGGTAAGGATCATTATCTGCTCCTTCACGCTGTCGAGTATAAGGTCGTTTGTCACATATTCCTCACCGGGAGCCATCAGAGTCTCGATGACCGGATGTCTTCCTCCCTTGATGTCGAGCGTAAGGCTCTTGTCCACGACAGGTCTGCAGTAATTCTTCTCCAGAGCCTGGACAGCGAAGCCCGCGAGCACGTCCAGCTTGGAGACGATGGAACAATTGTATTGTATATCCTTTATGCAGGACTGAATATCACTGACCAATTCGGCGAAGATTCCCGATTCAATCTCATAGATTCTCGCCTCGGCATTCATAATCCGGGACTCGTACTCCTTGAGTTCTTCCGTGATATATCTTTCAGCGCTTACAAGTGTCTGTTTCCTTATCCATTCAGCAGGGACCTTGTCTCTGAAAGTGTTCCTGACTTCGATATAGTAACCGAAGACATTGTTGTAGCTGATTTTCAGGGAACTGATGCCGGTGCGCTCGATTTCGCGGCGCTGCATTTCCATCAGATATTCCTTGCCTCCCCTTGAGATTGAACGGAGTTCATCAAGCTCGGCATTGACGCCCGGGCAGACAACGTCCCCCTTGCCAAGCATGGATGCGCTCTGGTCGTCAAGGATGGAATTGATGCGCGACAGTATCTTTTCGCAATCACGCATGCCTCTGGCAATCTTGTTTATGGCACGGCAGTCCGAATTCCTGCAGATGTCACCGATAGGGGCCATCTGGGCAAGGCTTCGTCCCAGCTGCCTGACTTCGCGAGGGAAAATCTTCCCGGTGGCGGCCCTGGAAATGATTCTTTCAAGGTCACCCACGTTGCCGATCAGGGAAGTGAGAGAGCCAAGTATTTCTTCGTTGTCGTGGAGCCACTCCACCACATCATATCTTTCATTGAGTTCCTGGATGTCCATGATAGGCATCGCCAGCCATTCCCTGAGAAGGCGGGCACCCATAGGAGAAGAGCATCTGTCAATTACATCCACCAGCGCCACTCCGTCCCGACCGGAAGCGGAAGAAAATATTTCAAGATTGCGGAAGGTGAAACGGTCCATCCAGACGAACTTGTTCTCGTCGATTCTGGAGATGGAACATATATTCTTGAGCCCGGTATGCTGAGTCTGTTCGAGATACACTATCAGGGCGCCGGCGGAACATATCGAAAGAGGATAATTGTCAATGGCAAAACCCTTGAGAGATGGGACGCCGAGCTGCTGGCGCAGTTTCTCATAGGCTGCGTCAAACACAAAAGCCCATTCGTCCAGGGAGGAGACATAAAAGTCCGGGAATTTCTCCTTAACCCTTCTGCATATCTCCCTCTGGACTACGAGTTCCTTAGGATGAAGTGAAGAAAGAAGGGAACTGATATAGTCCACTGAGCCCTGGGCCACTTGGAATGTACCGGTAGAGACATCCAGAAAGGCAGCTCCGCAACTGTCATTGTCAAAAGTCAGACCTGCCAGGTAATTGTGTTCCTTCTGGTCCAGCATGCTTTCGCCGAATGCCACACCTGGGGTGAGTATTTCCGTGATACCCCTCTTGACCAGCTTTGACTGGGCAAGTTTCGGGTCCTCAAGCTGGTCACATATCGCCACCTTGTATCCTGACCTGACAAGTTTCTGGAGATAGGTTTCGATTGCGTGATGCGGGAAGCCTGCCATAGGGGTCGCTTCCTTGTCACCGTTGGAACGCTTGGTAAGAACAATGCCGAGCACCTTGCTCGCAAGCAGGGCATCATCACTGTACGTTTCATAGAAGTCCCCCACGCGGTACAGAAGTATCGCTTCAGGATGCTGAGCTTTTATGGCGAAATATTGCTTCAGCAGGGGAGTATCTTCATTGTTCTTGCCCATTTGCAGCAAAAGTAATTAAAAAAGTCGAGTCAACTCAATAAAATCCTCCACGCCGAGGCGTTCCGCACGCAGGTCGAATACAGGATTCTCCAGTACTCCGCGGGAGACCATATCTTTGTTGAACATAGGCTTCAAGGCATTCCTCAAGGTCTTTCTGCGCTGGTTGAAAGCCGTTTTCACAACCTGCTTGAACAGTTTCTCGTCCACGCCGAGTTCCGTGCGGCCGTTGCGTTTGAGTCTGATTACGGCAGACTTGACTTTCGGAGGAGGTGCGAATGCTCCCGGGCCTACGGCAACGATATACTCGATGTCATACCATGCTTGCAGAAGCACCGACAGGATTCCGTAAGTCTTCGAGCCCGGCTTTTCCGCTATGCGGTCTGCGACTTCCTTCTGGATCATGCACACGATTTCCGGAATGTTATCCTTGTCGTCCAGTATCTTGAAGAAAATCTGTGATGAAATATTGTATGGGAAGTTTCCGATTATGCGATACGGGCAGGGGATGATTTTATGGATATCGAGTTTCAGGTAGTCGGCCTGGAACAGACGGCCCTGCATATTCGGGAAATGTGTCAGAAGGTAATCCACGGACTCCCCGTCCAGCTCGACCATTTTCAGGTCCAGATCATCTCTTTTGAGAAGATACTGTGTCAGCACTCCCATTCCGGGGCCGATCTCAAGCACGTCAGCGGGGAGAGAACCTTCACATTCCAGGGCATCGACAATGGTCCTGGCGATGTTCTGGTCTGTAAGGAAATGCTGGCCGAGAGCCTTTTTTGCGCGGACTTCCATTATCCTAACTTTTTAGCGAGTCTGTCTGCAAGCCCGATGAATGCCTGCGCGTCCGGACGTGTCCCCAGTGCTGCCGGTTCGCCGTCATCACCGCTTTCGCGTATGCTCTGCACGAGAGGGATCTGAGCCAGCAGTTCAACGCCCAGACTCTTTGCCATCCGGGCGCCGCCGTCACGGCCGAAAAGGAAATATTTCTCATCAGGATGCTCCTCGGGAGTGAACCAGGACATATTCTCCACAATTCCGAAAATCTCCCTGTTCACATTCTTGTTGCGGAACATGTTGACACCTTTCTCCACGTCGGCAAGAGCTACGTTCTGTGGAGTCGTAACTATGACGGCTCCCTCCATAGGAATCTCCTGCACGAGGCTGATATGAATGTCACCAGTTCCCGGGGGCATATCGATCAGCAGGAAGTCAAGTTCTCCCCACTTGACCTGGAGAATCATCTGTTTCAAGGCGTTGCAGGCCATGGGACCTCTCCAAATCAGGGCCTGGCCCCTTTCTGCGAAATAGCCGATGGACATCCACTCCACCCCGTATTTCTCGGCAGGGATAATAAATTCCTTGTCCCCGTCCTTGACGGCAGAAGGCTGGAATCCTTCAGTATCTGTCATAGTCGGCACGGACGGACCGTAAACGTCCGCATCGGCAAGGCCGACCTTATATCCCAGCCTTGCAAGGGCGCAGGCGAGATTGACGGCTACGGTAGATTTTCCGACCCCGCCTTTTCCGGATGCTATTCCTATGATGTGCCTGATATTCTTAATCTGCTCCTGGTCGAGGTCAAGGCCTTTTTTCTTCGGGGTATCTTCCTCCACGACTATGGTCTTGACTTCAGAAGGCGTGCCTTTCGGCAGATTCTTGATGAGAGTGGCTCTTGCCGCTCCGATGAGGTATTCTGAAAGCGGATCTCTTCTTTTCGGAAAAGCCAGTGTCACGCATACCGAACCATTGTCGATGGAGATAGAGTGAACCATACCGAGATCGACTATGTCTCTGTCCTGCTTGCCCGGATGATGCACTTCTTTGAGATAATTCAATATTTCCTGTTCTGTCATATTCAAAACAAAGTGGGCTCAAGCCCTTTTGGATGAAAACTTTTTCTGTGATATTCTGTATAGCCGAATTTTCTGATAGCTTCCAGATGCTCCGGCGTCGGGTATCCCATATTGCGGTCCCAGCCGTATTGCGGATACTTCAGGGCCAACCCCTTCATATATTCATCCCTGTATGTCTTCGCCAGAACCGATGCAGCGGCTATTGATGCGTAGGTGGCATCTCCATGTACCACGGTTCTGTATTCATAACCGTCGAAGGGACGGAACCTGTTCCCGTCAATAAGCAGGAATTCCGGTTTGACTTTCAATTTTCTCACTGCCCTCTGCATGCCCGTGACGGATGCCCACAGAATATTCAGGGCATCAATCTCCTCCGCACTTACCGCTTCGACTGCCCAGGCCACCGCTTCTTTTTCGATAACGTTCCGGAGTTCTTCCCTGGCCTTTGCGCTCATCTGTTTGGAATCATTGAGCAGAGGATGCCGGAAATCCTTCGGAAGTATCACGGCGGCAGCATAGACAGGTCCTGCAAGAGGACCGCGTCCTGCCTCATCGCATCCTGCTTCCAGGATACCTTCGTTCATAAAAGGAAGAAGATTGACGGCGCGTGACATTGCGCCACAAATTTAATCATTTTTAGACAGTTTCGTGATAATGCTTTCAAGCACTCCGTTCTGTCTCTGTAGAAGTTCTATTGATTCTTTCTGGTTCCGGATGATGGCTTCTTTATCCTCCAGTCTCCTTTCATAGTCGTCAGCCATCGCCTTGAATTTCTCCTTGACGCTCTCGTAGTCATTCAGCAGATCATCCGAGAATGCCTCCGGCCTGATGCCGATGAGAAGTTCTTCAGCGCTCACGCCTGTAACTTTCTCAAACTCTTCGAAATGGTCAGATACGTAATTGATGTTTCCGTCTTCGAAATTTTTGTAGGTAGTGGTGCCGATACCCATTTTCAGCGAGATGTCCACCTGGCTCATGCCCGTCTTGTCGCGGGCGGTCTTGATACGTTCTGAGATTTTCTTTTTGTCCATATCGAATAACTTGAGCAAATTTATTTCATATAAATTCCTTTTATCGGCCCGAAAAACGGTCTTACGGACATAAAAACCGACTAAAATCAATAAAAAACAGGCTAATTTATTTTGTACCCCATGAAATACCCCTTCGGAAAGTTTGATTTTCGGGCTGGATGGGCCAGTTTTGCAGAAACGATTTTTGTATGTGCAAAGTAGAAAGATGCTACCCGCGATTCTGGGCGATGATAGAAAAAGAATCGATGACCGGAGGAGTGAAAACCGGATTTGAAGAGTTCTGCAGGAAAGAAAAAGTGTCTCCCGCTTCCTTTGATGAATTTTTAATGTCGGAACTTGGCTTTTCAGGCGAGGAAGTGCTTGATATTGCCTCGAAAAATTATTAGATTTGCGAGCTATGCATTTCCGTAAGGATGCGGCACGCTAAAGACTAATAATTAACAAATTCAAATACAATGAAAGAATATCAAACCAAAGACATCCGCAATGTGGTTCTCCTCGGCAGTACTAAGTCAGGTAAGACGACATTGGCTGAATCGATGCTTTACGAGGGTAAGGTTATCGACCGTAGGGGTACTGTTGAGGACAAAAACACAGTATCTGACAATGAGGAGCTCGAAAAGCTCAATCAGAGATCAATCTATGCTACTCCTCTTTATGCTGAGTTCATGGACAGCAAGATTAATTTCATCGACGCTCCGGGAGCAGATGATTTTATCGGCGGTGCATATTCAGCTTTCAGGGTTTGCGAAAGCGGTATCCTTGTAGTCAATGCTCAGCAGGGTGTTGAGGTTGGAACAGAGGCGTTCGTCCGTCGTGCAGAAGAGCTTAAGCTCCCTCTCGTGATAGCTGTGAACCAGCTAGATACGGAAAAGGCTGACTGGGACAACATCCAGAACTCCCTCAAGGAGTCTCTCGGCGGAAAGTTCATCAACATCCAGTTCCCTGCAAACGCAGGCCCTTCATTTGACGGATTCGTTGATGTACTCATGATGAAGTACTATCATTTCAAGGACGCAAACGGCACACGCGAGGATCTCGAAATTCCTGCAAACCTTCAGGCGCAGGCAGAGGAGTATCGCAACGCCCTCATCGAGAAGGCCGCAGAGTTTGATGATTCTCTCATGGAGAAGTTCTTCGAGACAGGAGAGCTCAGCGAGGACGAAATCCGCAGAGGTCTCGGCATCGGCGTAGCCAACGGAGAGGTATATCCTGTATTCTGCGTTTCTGCAAAGAAGGATATCGGTACAAAGAGACTTATGGAGTTCGTAAAGAACGTCGCTCCAGCACCAAAGGTAAAGGAAGACGGTCCTGCTTCCCTGTTCATCTACAAGAACGCTGTCGAGCAGCACCTCGGAGAAGTATCTTACTTCAAGGTAATGAGCGGATCCATCACTTCAGGTATCGATCTTGAAGATCCTGCAGGCAACAAGGAGCGTCTTTCAGCAATCTACGCCGTAGCAGGTACAAAGAAGGAGCCTGTAAACGTACTCAAGGCCGGAGACTTCGGTTGTGCAGTAAAGCTTAAGAACGGAAAGTCAAGCACCACACTCGCACTCCCTGGCTCAGGAATCAAGTATGACAGGATTTCTTATCCTGCACCTAAGTACCGTTGCGCAATCAAGGCAAAGGTTCAGCAGGACGAGCAGAAGCTCGGTGACGCACTCAAGAAGATTTCTTCAGAGGATCCTACAGTTGTAGTTGAGTATTCAAAGGAACTTCGCCAGACCATCCTCAGCGGTAACGGTGAGCAGCATATCAACATCGTTAAGTGGATTATCAACAACGAGTACAGTCTCGACGTGGAGCTCTTCGCACCGAAGGTTCCTTATCGTGAGACCATCACCAAGGTCGCTACGGCACAGTACCGTCACAAGAAGCAGTCAGGTGGTGCCGGACAGTTCGGTGAGGTTCATCTTCTTGTCTGCCCAGCAGAGGGAGAACTCAACACCAAATTCAAGATTGACGGAAAGGATACTCAGCTCAATGTCAAGACTCAGGATATCTCTGAAATGGAGTGGGGCGGAAAGCTCGAGTTCTACAACTGCGTAGTCGGTGGTGCCATCGATCTCGGATTCATGCCTGCTATCCTCAAGGGTATCAAGGAGAAGATGAATGAAGGACCTCTTACCGGATCATACGCACGCGACATCCGCGTATTCGTTTACGATGGTAAGATGCACCCGGTTGACTCTAAGGAAATCGCCTTCATCATCGCTGGACGCAACGCATTCAAGGAAGCATTCCGCAATGCCGGTCCTAAGATCCTCGAGCCTATCTACAATGTAGAGGTTATGACTCCTGCAGAGTATCAGGGAGCAGTCATGAGTGACCTTCAGAACCGTCGCGGTATCCTCGGAGACATGGGCGCTGACAAGGGATTCGCAATCCTCAAGGCACGCGTTCCACTCGCAGAGCTTTACCGTTATTCAACAACCCTCAGTTCACTGACAGCCGGTTCAGCTTCATTCACAATGGAGTTCGCAGACTACCAGCCTGTACCGGGAGACGTTCAGACCAAGCTGCTTGCAGAATACGCAGCACAGGACCAGGAGGAAGACTAATAATATGTATAGAACCAATACGTGCGGAGAACTCCGCATAAGCAATGCAGGGCAGAAAGTCACGCTGGCAGGTTGGGTCCAGAAGGCCCGCAAGCTTGGCGGCATGACTTTCATCGACCTTCGTGACCGTTATGGCATCACTCAGCTCGTTACCGAACAGGAAATCGAAGTCGGACGCGAGTGGGTGATCCAGGTTACAGGAGAAGTAGTAGAGCGTCAGAGCAAGAATCCTAAGATGGATACCGGCGATGTCGAGATCAAGATCGAGACAGTAAAGGTGCTCAACAAGGCTCAGACTCCTCCTTTCACTATTGAAGAAGTCTCAGACGGTGGCGACGATATCAGGGCCAAATACCGCTATCTCGACCTCAGACGAGCACCTCTTCAGAGAGCACTTGCATTGAGACACCGTCTTGCACAGGAGATTCGCTCCTATCTTGACGCTCAGGGCTTTATGGAGATTGAAACCCCATATCTCATCAAGTCGACACCTGAGGGAGCGCGTGACTTCGTCGTCCCTTCACGCATGAACCCGGGAGAGTTCTATGCTCTTCCACAGTCACCTCAGACATTCAAGCAGCTCCTGATGGTTGCCGGATACGACCGCTACTTCCAGATTGTACGCTGCTTCCGTGACGAGGACCTCCGTGCAGACCGCCAGCCTGAGTTCACACAGATTGACTGCGAAATGTCATTTGTCGAGCAGGAAGACGTGTTGAACACATTCGAGGGAATGATGCGTCAGATGTTCAAGAACGCCCTTGGCGTTGACATTCCTGACCCGCTTCCTCGTATGAGCTGGTATGATGCTATGGACAACTACGGTTCGGACAAGCCGGACGTACGTTTCGGAATGAAGATACACGAGATCTCAGACCTTGTCAAAGGCAGCGGATTCTCAGTCTTCGATTCAGCTGAATATGTCGGGGCCATCTGTGCACCGGTTGCGGAATATACCCGCAAGCAGATTGATGAACTCACCGAGTGGGTAAAGCGTCCTCAGGTAGGAGCCAAGGGACTTGTCTATATCAAGCTCACAGCGGAAGGCATCAAGTCTTCAGTTGACAAGTTCTATTCTCCGGAGCAGCTCCAGAAGGTTTGTGACCGTCTTGGAGCAAAGACAGGGGACATGCTGCTCGTTCTTTGCGGAGCGAAGCGCAAGACCCAGACACAGCTTGGAGTCCTCCGTATAGAGATGGGCAACCGTCTCGGACTTCGTGACCCTAAGGTTTTCGCTCCTCTTTGGATCGTGGATTTCCCTCTTCTTGAGTGGGATGACGAGACACAGAGGTTCTACGCAATGCACCACCCGTTCACTGCGCCGAAGCCTGAGCACGAGAAGTGGTTCTATTCAGACAAGAAGGAAGACCTCGAAAGAGTATGTGCAAATGCCTACGATTTCGTACTCAACGGCACAGAACTCGGTGGAGGTTCAATCCGTATCCACAATGCCGACATGCAGCAGAGAATGTTCGAAGTTCTCGGCATCAGCAAGGAAGATGCGGAGTACAAGTTCGGATTCATCATCAACGCATTCAAGTTCGGTGCTCCTCCTCACGGAGGCCTTGCATTCGGATTTGACCGCGTCTGCGCACTGTTCGGCGGACAGGAGACCATCCGTGACTACATTGCATTCCCTAAAAACAATCAGGGCCGCGACGTAATGATAGATTCTCCTTCCCAGATAGATCAGTTGCAGCTTGATGAACTTCAGCTTGATATAAGAAAGAACAAATAAATCACGATATCCGCGGTGGAAAAGCCGCGGATATTTTTATCCGGACATTATGAAATCTATCAGAGTCATCATTTGCCTCATCGCACTTTCTTTGAGTGTGAGCCCTGCCTTTTGTCAGGAAAAAGTGATTCGTGAGGTCCTTGAAACGGGACGCACGGACAATCATACTATGCAGCACGCAGATTATCTTTCAAACCGTATCGGAGGGAGAATCATCGGTTCCGCTGCATTGGAGGAAGCGGAAAAATGGGTCGCTTCTCAGTTCCGTTCCTGGGGTTTGGAGGTAATGGTCCAGGAAGTGGGGGAGATAAATGTCGGATTTGAAAGGGGCCCCTGGTCCGGAAGGATGCTTTCGGAGGATGGTATGGTTCTTCATTTCGGCACGCCTTCATACACGGCCGGCACAAAGGGACCTCAGAAGGGACACGTAGTCATCGCACCGAGGAGCATAAATGAATTCAACAGAGTCAAAGGAAAGTTGAAGGGCGCGTGGGTGCTTGTGGACGAAGTGTCTGCCGGTTGGCCTATAGACTGGCGGGAACAGACGGACACATTGTTCTTCAATGAAATCGTCGAGGCCGGAGCACTTGGTTTTATACAGAAGGCCAATATGCCGATTACACTTCTTTATGACAGAAAGCACTGTTTCAAGATAACTCCTGACAATCTGCCTTCGGTATGTGACATAAAGCTTGATCCGCATCAGTATGACATAATCAGGCAGAAGGTTGTCGACAAGAAGGATTTTCTGCTGGAATTCGACATCAGGAACCATTTCCGGGTAGGTCCCGTTAAATATCACAACATAATAGGTGTTATCAGAGGCAGGAAACATCCGGACGAATATGTGATGCTCGGCGCTCATCTGGACTCTTATGACAGCGCAACTGGAGCCGTTGATGATGGAAACGGTACTGCCGTGGTTATGGAAGCGGCAAGGCTTCTTGCCACCTGCGGAGCCAAGCCGGACCGTTCAATAATGTTCTGCCTGTGGACAGGGGAGGAGTTCGGTCTTCTCGGGTCAAAGTACTTTGTGGAGAACAGGACTGTCCCTTATGAGTCCATCTCGAACTATTTCAATCGGGACGGCGGCCCTACTCTGGCGACATCCATCACTGTACCTCCTGCAATGTATGAAGACTTCGTCAAGGTGTGCAAACCGATAGAGGACTATGTGGAGGGTGTGCATTTTACTGTAAATGAGCGCAAAGGAGAGCCCGGACCAAGACCGGTGTCAGCCGGAGGTTCTGATCACGCTTATTTTGCAATGAACGGGGTACCGGCAATATCGTTCAGAGAAAGCGATCCTTTCGGATATAATTTCGACTACCGCGAAATATGGCACACGGAGAATGACCGTTACAACAAGCTTATTCCCGAATATATGGAGCCTTCAGCCGTCATAAGCGCAGTCGTGGCATACGGCCTGGCCAATCTCAGCCATCTTCTGTCGCGTGAAGGTATTTACAGCGAATAATTGAGAATCAAAGGGCGAAATCTTCATCAACGTAGTTGAAGATGCTCTTGCAGACATTCTTGGAGAATTTTCCCGCCGTCGAGACAATACTGTCCCACATTTGTTCGGAGATGCCCGTCAAGTCCTCCTTGCGGATGCCTTGTGCAAGCAGGGAGTAGAGAAAGCCCGCATTGAAATTGTCACCGGCACCTATGGTAGATACGGTTTCATAGTCTTCCACAGGGAAGTACAGGTGCCTGCCGTCCGTGAAAACTTCGACAGGGCCGGCGCCTTGAGTGCAGATGAAATTGCGGCATAGTTGACAGATATGCCTGTCATATATTTCCTGCGGGTCCGTAGTACCGAAAAGAAAGCCGAAATCTTCAGACGACCCGCGTACGAAATCACTCAGGCGGCAGTTCTCCTCAATGCTCCCGAAAGTCTCGGCAAGGTCACTGAGATGGTTCTTCCTGAAATTGATGTCGTAAAAAATGATTGATCCGGCATCGTGAGCCTTTTCCATAAGACTCCTGACATAAGTGCGGATCCTGGGATTGATGGCGAAGTACGAGCCGAAGAGCACCATGTCATCCTTCTCAAAGTTCACTTTTCCGACAGCGTCATCCTTCAGTGATGCGCTGGCGTGGTCCTTATAGAACTCATATTGTGCGTTATTGTTGCCGTCAAGGAAAGCAAGAGACACGTGTGTCTGCGTCCCTGGATTGCGGGTGACGGCTTCGGAACATACACTGTTGGCCTCCATAAATGAAGTGACGATGTCTCCCACATGGTCGGATCCCGTCTCGGACACCATCAGCACTTTCGTATCGGGAAAATGCTTTGCAGTCATTCTCCCCAGCGAGATCATAGCATTGAAAGTCGATCCACCCGGAATCGCCGCGGTCGGCTGGTCATCCCTGAAAATGATGTCCAGCACCGTTTCTCCGATACCTACAATCTTACGCATCGATTAATTTCCGAATTTGTATTTCAACTCGACAATCTGCTGCCATCCGGCAAAACCGCCGTTGAAGTGACAGTTCACCTGAAATCTCAGCGACAGCTTGTCCAGCAGTTTAGGCTCATAATAGACAGACACCTTGTCATAAAGAGCGAATTTCTTTCCGCCGGCGTTGCGGGCCATAAGCGGGTCTCCGAAATAGTCAGACCCAAGCTTGTCATAGAAAGGCATAAGGTCGCCTCCGAACAGGAAATCATTGATGAAACCCACGTTCCAGTTGCGCAGCTCAAGATAAACCTGGCCTTTTGCCGGTGCCAGCAGCCTGTTCCCCTCGGACCTGTCACTCTGGAAAGACTGATAATATCCCAGCCTTGCCAGGGCGCGCTGGACATTGACTCTGCTGCCGAAATCATACTCTGCATAAGGGTAGAATATCACATCATTCACTGCGTCATCGGCGTTCATGTCGAAACTGTTGCCGAGGAAATGGACATATCCCGCGTAGCCCAGCTTGAGCGGCTGCCCGTGGATGGGATAATGGTGTCCGGCGGAGTAGAACGTAATCTGTTCCCTTGTCATAGGGGAAGAACTTCTCTTCTGTCCCTTCCTGTCGATACCAAACTCATAATAGAAGTCCGTGGCCTTCAAGCTGAACTGGAAACCCTCAAACGAATTGTCATTGATGATATTGAGGTCACTGAACAGGAGCTGGGAATAGTAGCCTCCAACCTTGCCTCTCGAGAAACTTCCTCCCAGCACCTGAAGCTGGCTGTTTCCCAGATTGGTATTCAACTGGTACCAGATAAGCGGTCTGGCCTTGATCTCTCCTCCGAAAGGGAACAGAGCGGACACTCCGGCCATCAGCCTGTGGCTTGAATTCCCGATTCTCAGTCCGGCACCCACGCCTCCTCCCAGGCCTGCAGCAAAAACAGTTTGTGAATTGTCAAGGTCCGTAAGGTCATAAGCCCTGTTGTCCAAGGTTGTCATGAACCCTGCATCGTAGGCCAGAAAGAACTTACTGTCTGTCTGGGCATACATACAGGCAGCAAGAAACATCCCGGTCAGGGTAATTGCTATTCTTTTAAAGTACATACGATAGGTAATACACATTATGATGAGGTAAATATAGGCAATTCCGGGCGAAAAATCTCTATGCTATTTCGATAAGCAATCCGTCATCGGTTATTGTCTCTGTGATTTTGTGACTCATTCCCTTCAATATTGACAGCGAGATTTCATCGGAGCTGTCAAGCACCTTATGGTTGAGACCTTTTACAAGAGTTCTGAAAATAAGCCTGTAGTCAAGTTCGCTGTATGAAATATCCGCAACAAGAGGCCTGTAAGGCTTCAGAATATTCATCAGCAGTTCCTCCACTATCAGCTGGAGAACTGAACTGCGGTGCTCTATGCCGTATTTGAGAAAGAAAGCCTCAATGTCTGAATTGATTGAATACAGGTCTGTATTGTAGTCGTTTATTTCGTAATGGAGGCATCTCAGGCGCTGGATGAATGTCCTGGTTTCGCTATGCCGCGGATTGTTGAAAATCTGTTCAGGAGTGCCATCCTCAAGTATTCCTCCCTTGTCAACGAAAAGAATTCTCGAACTGACGTCACTGGCGAATTTCATCTCGTGGGTCACAATCAGCATTGTCATTCCCTGCGCCGCCAGCTGGCGTATAACGCTCTGGACCTCGCCGACCATTGTCGGGTCAAGGGCCGAAGTCGGCTCGTCAAAAAGAATGCACTCCGGTTTCATGCTCAGGCATCGCGCTATTGCCGCTCTCTGCTTCTGCCCGCCTGAGAGGCTTGAAGGCATTGCTCCGGCCTTGTCGCAAAGGCCGACCTGACGCAGTATCTCCATAGCTTCCACTTCAGCCTCGGCGCGTTCCCTCCCGAGTATCCTTACGGGGCCGAAGGTTACATTGTCAAGGATGGACATATTCTCAAAGAGGTTGAAATTCTGGAAGACCATTCCCAGCCTCTGCCTGATCCGATTGATATCCGTCTTTGGAGACAATATGTCCGTGCCCTCGAAAATTACCTGCCCTCCCGTAGGTGTTTCCATTCTGTTCAGGCATCGCAGGAGTGAACTTTTGCCTGCACCTGAAGGCCCTATGATGCTGACGACTTCTCCCTTGGAGACGTTGAAGCTGACATTTTTCAGTACGTCAAGAGTGCTGCCGTCGCTGTGGGTGTATGATATTGAAAGATTCTTTATTTCAAGCATAACGGCATCAGAGTTTTTTAAGTACTGCGTTCAGGATATGTGTCAGCAGGGTTGCAAGTATGAAATACAGCAAAGTGATTGTCAACAGAGGGAAGAAGGCTTCAAAACTTGTGCTTCTGATGAGGTCCGATGCTTTTGTGAGGTCGATTATCGATATGTATCCGACTATCGAGGTCCCCTTGAGCAGAGTGATGCATTCGCTGGTGAGGACAGGCATAGCAGTTTTTGCAGCCTGTGGGGCGACTATGTACAGGAAGGTTTTGAATGCGGAGCATCCCATCGCCCTTCCGGCTTCGACCTGCCCCTTTGATACTGATTGGATTCCTGACCTGTAGATTTCAGCTATGAAGGCGCCGCTGTTCATTGAGAAGGCAATTATCGCCACTGCTGTGGCGTTCAGGCCGGAACGGGCAAACACCACGTAGTACATTATCATCAGAAACACCAGGATAGGGGTGTTGCGCATAATGTATATGTATCCCTTGGCCAGCGAAGCTTTCCATTTCTTTCTGCTCATTCTGAAACTGCATACGACCCCGCCCAGAATTGCGCCAAGAATCAGGGAACAAAGAGTAATGATGATGGTGAGCAGGAGTCCGTTGAAGATGAGCTTCCATCGGCTGTCCTTTACAAGCGATGCGTAAGCACTTTTTTTGATTGACTGCCAGATGTTTGTATCTCCGGTGTAATCCGGGTCCTTTGAAATGAAGGCTGTCTTGAGCCTGAAAGTTACGATGGAGAAATCGATTTTCTGTTTTCTTTCCTCGTTTATTATCAGGGTGGAGGCTATCAAGTCAATAGTGCCGGAGCTCAAGGCCGGAATAAGGTTGTGAAAATCGTAGACCTGTATCTGAATCTGGTAGCCTCTGGTAGCGGCGAATTCCTGAAGTATTTCTATTTCGAATCCCGTCCATTTATTGTCCAGCATCATTGTAGCGGGAGGCTGGCTTCCGGAGATTCCTATTTTGAGGAGTTTCCCATTTCCAGTCGGGTCTGCAGGAGCGGGATCTATGCGTAGGAGCGTATGGGGATCAGCGTCCGGGTTGGACATCCACCTTTCTTCCTTTTCTTTCAACGCACCTGCCGTTATCAGGCTGTCGAGGAAGATATCAAGTTCTTCCTTCAACTCCACGTTGCCTTTTTTTATTCCGAAACCGGTTTCTGCCACGAGCTCGTCCACTTCACGGCAGATCTTGAGATGCTGTTCCTTGAATGCTTCGTTGAAAGTCATCAGCATGTTGGCGAACAGAACGTCTGCGCGTCCCTGTCTCACAGCAATCATTCCGTCAGTGAATCCCGGGAAATACACCAGGTTTACGCCTTTGTCCTTAAAATGCTGCTCGGCAAACTCAGCCTGCGCGGAGCCCTCAAGAAGAGCCATAGTGTGGCCCGGCAGTTCATCGAAGGACTGCGGCTGGAACACTTCCTCACTCCTGGTACAGCCCAGGACGGAAGCGAAAATGATTAATGTTGAAAATATTCTACCAAGTCGCATATCGTCATTCCTGCATTGCAAAGGTAGTCAAAAAAAGAGTACTCTATTCTGTTTGCTGCTCTCGAAAAAGTAGACACGGAGAGGTGGAAAAAATTGAGGGCAAATTAAAAATCTATTGCAAAGAATTTGAGGGGGGATTCGGAAATATCGCAAAATATTTTGCGGGGAAATACAAAACAATACTATCTTTGCAAAAAGATTTACAGTATGGACGGTAGGATTTTCAAGAGAAAGATATATGATAAACTTCTTGAATGGAAGTCGAACAGCAACGGCAGCACGGCCCTTCTCATCGAGGGAGCGCGTCGAGTCGGAAAATCGACAGTAGCTGAGCAGTTCGCGAAGAACGAGTACGATTCATACATACTTGTCGACTTCAACAAGGTCTCACCTTCAATCAAGAAGTTGTTCGAGGATCTCACAGACCTTAACTACATATTCATCACATTGCAGACTCAGTTTCATGTGTCTCTGCATACCCGCAGGTCCCTGATAATCTTCGATGAGGTCCAGAAGTGCCCTCTGGCCAGACAGGCAATCAAATATCTTGTTCAGGACGGCCGCTATGATTATCTGGAAACCGGTTCTCTCATCAGCATTAAGCAGAACACGAAGGGTATCACCATCCCAAGTGAAGAGGAAAGGATATCGATGTACCCTATGGACTATGAGGAATTCAGATGGGCACTCGGAGATACTGCAACGCTCCCTCTGTTGAGACAGTTATGGGAGTTGCAGAGGCCCATCGGAGCCTCTCACCGTGTGCTTTCCCGCGATTTCAGACTGTATATGCTGGTGGGCGGTATGCCTCAGGCCGTCAATGCTTATATCGATACTAATGACCTGAGCAAGGTCGATGCGGTCAAACGTAACATAATCACCCTGTATAATGACGACTTCAAGAAAATCGATCCGTCAGGGCGTGCCGGAAAGATGTTCATGTCGATTCCCGGGCAGCTGAGTAGGAACATGGTGAGATATGTACCGTATTCAGTGGTCGGCGAAGTGGAGGAATCAGTGATGTCCACCTTGCTCACTGATCTGGAGGACAGCCGTACGGTACTGTTCGCACATCATGTTGATGACCCGAACATAGGTATGGGGCTGACCGAGAACCTAAACCAGTACAAGATGTTTACCTGCGACACCGGCCTGTTCATCACATTGGCGTTTTGGGAGAAGTCGTTTGTTGAGAATACGATATACCAGAAGTTGCTTCTGGACAAGCTGCCTGCCAATTTAGGCTATGTGTATGAGAATATGGTCGCACAGATTCTGGTGACGGGAGGAGACAGGCTGTTCTACCACACCTGGCCAAAGGATGACAAGCATTACTATGAGGTGGATTTCCTGTTGTCAAGGGGTCCAAAACTGTGCCCTCTGGAGGTCAAATCATCGACAAACAAGTCTCATGCTTCACTTGACGAGTTCTGCCGGAAATACTCTTCACGTATTTCAAGAAGGTATCTCATCTGCTCGAAGGATTTTCAGAAAGACGCTCAGACGTCCGTCGTTCCGATATACATGACGGAGTGTCTATAGCGAGTTGTAAATATTACTGGATTTTTATTAATGTAAGTGTGAAATCAAGTGTTGCCCAGGCAGGAATTCCATCAATCTTCCTTTCCTGTACCGGCAAACTGCTCGCTGTACTCCCTGTTGATTTCAGAGAGTTCTTTCTTTCCGGAGACATAGTCATCATAGAACTCATCATATTCGCCTTCCAGCGCATCTTTCACTATCTGAATGCGCTCCATTGATGTCGTGTCTTTTATCAGAATGCTTTTCATATCACAAAGATATGTTATTCATTTGAAAGATTCATCTGTATGAATGAATGACAGTAAGGTGCCCACAAACAAACTGTTAGCAGGAGATGAAAAACCTTTTGCAGTTTAGAAATTTATTGTAAATTTGCAGTGGATTTCGAAT
>JAKSJU010000015.1 GCA_024402095.1 Bacteroidales bacterium
TCCATGCCTTTTCCTGGAAGCTGGATCCATCTTCGCTTAGAATGTAGTCCAGACCTGAGATGCTTTATTATCTATATTAACGAATTGATAGTTCTTCCAAACTCTTTCCTTTTGTCTCGGGAACGCAGAAGATAGCCCAGAGCAGGTGGAGAATCATAAATGCTCCGAATACTCCGAAAATAACCTCAGGTATCGTCTTGTCTACGGCAATAGGGAATACGAGAGTTATTATTGCAGACATAGTCCAGTGGGTGAAAGCTCCGACACTTTGACCCTGTCCGCGGACTGCTGTAGGGAAGATTTCTGCGATAAGCACCCAGATTACCGTTCCCTGGCCGATTGCGTGTGAAAGCAGGAACAGTACCAGGCAGACAGAAGCTGCCCAGCCTTGTCCGAAGTGGAACGAAAGTGCCAGCGCAAACAGAGAGAAAACGTATCCTGAGCCTCCGACAATCAGCAGCCCCTTCCTTCCGAGCTTGTCAATCAATACCATGCCGACTAGAGTTCCGACAGTGAAGAAAACATTTGTCATGGCGCTGAGCGTCATAGAAGTGCTGGCTGCAAATCCTGCCATTTCATAGATTCTCGGCATATAGTAAAGAATGGCATTGACACCGGATAGCTGATTGAACAGAGCTACGGCTATAGCAATGAATATGGGTTTGCGGTTGGCTGAGGTCCAGAAAGCGACTGGCTTTTTTATCTGGTTCAGCAGCTTGTCCTTTTCGGTGAGCCATCTAGGTGACTCTATCAGGAAGAAACACAACGCAAAGAAAAGAAAGGCAGGGACGGATTCAGCTCCGAGCATCCACCTCCAGGCACCCGCTCCGCTTTTGGCGATAGCCATATTGATAAACTGGGATGCACACATTCCCGTCACAACGTTCAACTGGAAAATCGCAGTCATCATTCCGCGCTTTTCCGTCGGAGATATTTCAGCAATATATACCGGTGCGACAACAGAAGAGCATCCTACGCCCAAGCCTCCGATGAAGCGTGCAATAAACAAAGCAGTGGCGCTGGCGGCGACTCCGCTCCACACTGCGGAAAGCAGATACAGGGCGCCTACGCAGATAAGTGTGGGCTTGCGTCCGAAACGATCCGAAATCCTACCTCCGAACAAAGCCCCGATGACTGTTCCCCAAAGGGCGGAACTCATGACAAGACCGTGAAGGGCAGGAGACAGATTGAAAACGTTCTGTATTTCTTTCTCTGCGCCGTTAATCACAGCAGTATCGTAGCCGAACAGGAAACCTCCCATGGCGGCGACGAGCGACAAAAACCATATATTCCTTTCTTTCATAGCCGGCAAATTTAGCAATTTTTGTATTGGATAGATAAGAAAAAGAGATATGAATAGTTTTTAGTAACTTTGCATAGGACAAATTGCAGACAATAAAATGGCAATGATTATTGACGGAAAAGCGCTTTCCCTGTCTCTCAAAGAGGATATGAAGGCCAGGATGGCCGAGCTCGAAAACAAATATGGCCGCAGGCCCTGTCTCTCGGTGATAATCGTTGGAGACAATCCTGCAAGTCGCTCCTATGTCAGGGGCAAGATCAAGGCTGCGGAGTTTGTGGGGATGGAGAGCAGACTGATAGAACTTCCCCAGGATGTTTCTGAAGGGGCCCTTCTCTCGAAAATATCTGAACTCAATGCAGATGAAAAGGTCGACGGTATCCTTGTGCAGCTTCCTCTTCCGGAGCATATCGATGAGGACAAGGTGATAGATGCGATAGCTGTCGCCAAGGATGTGGACGGATTCCATCCGTCAAATGTCGCCGCTCTCTGGCTTGGTAGAAAGTGCACGGTTCCATGCACTCCCAAAGGCATCATTAAAATGATAGAATCGACAGGTGTGGAGATAGCCGGAAAGAAGGCCGTCGTAGTAGGGCGCAGCAACATAGTGGGAAAACCTGTCGCAAAACTTCTTCTTGATAGAAACGCTACCGTCACGATAGCTCATTCCCGTACGAAAGACCTTGCTGCCGTGTGCCGTGAGGCTGATATACTTGTAGCAGCCGTGGGACGTCCAAAGATGATAACGGCTGACATGGTAAAGCCCGGGGCAGTGGTAATAGACGTAGGCATCAACCGTGTGGCTGACGGTACATTGGTCGGCGACGTCGACTTCGGACCGGCATCTGAACTTGCCGGATACATCTCACCGGTCCCTGGAGGTGTGGGACCGATGACTATCACTATGCTGATGGAGAATACAATCGAATGCTTCCTGTCAAAGAGCCCAGTGGGCAATGTCTGACCTGAAGAAAAGATTGTCACATGATATGGCGCCTACGAGTTTGTAGGCGCTTTCTTTTGCCTCTTGTATATTCTTGGCCCTTGCTACGCACATCAGTACCCTGCCTCCTGCGGTGACGAGTTTGCCGTCCCTCATAGCAGTGCCCATGTGATAGACCGTGGCATCTGACGGGACAGTTATTCCGAATCCTTTTTCGTAGCTGCCGGGATATCCCTTAGAAGCCATAACGACGCCCATCGTTACGTCGGAACTCCATTTGAGGGGAGCGGCCTGACGGCCCTCGGCGACTGCTTCGAAAATGTCATATATGTCAGAATCTAGCAGAGGCAGCACTACTTCTGTCTCCGGATCCCCGAAACGGGAATTGAACTCTATCACCTTGATGCCACGGGCTGTCTTCATGAGTCCGCCGTAGAGGACTCCGCTTAGCGGATGACCTTCTTCAACCATGGCGTCTGCAGTCTTCTGCAGTACATTCTTCAGGGCGGAATCCATTTCCTCGTCAGAGATGAAAGGCAGTCCGGTATATGCCCCCATACCTCCTGTGTTCGGTCCATTATCCCCGTCAAAAGCGCGTTTGTGGTCCTGGGACAGAGGCATAGGGTAAACTCTGTGCCCGTCCACAAAGCACATGAATGAAAATTCAGGTCCTTCAAGATAATCTTCTACAACGACCTTGCCCTTGCCGAAACTTTCCCCGACAAGCATGTCCTTCAGTGCGCGGTCTGCCTCTTCTTCGTCAGCGGCAATGACAACACCCTTTCCAGCTGCAAGTCCGTCATATTTCAGAACAGCGGGAAAAGGCCGCCCCTTGACATATTCCAAAGCCTCTCCATAGTCGCTGAAACTGCGGTATGAGGCGGTAGGAATGCCATATTTCTCCATTATCACCTTGGCGAATTCCTTGCTGCTCTCTATGCGGGTCGCTGCCTGAGTGTGGCCGAATATCTTCAATCCTTCCGAGCGGAAGCGGTCAACCACCCCGACGGACAGAGCCGCCTCTGGACCTACCACGGTAAGGTCGATATCGTTTTGCATGGCAAAGTTCAGAAGTCCTTCGACATCCGTGTCTTTAATGGCGACGCATTCCGCCTGGGCGGAGATACCGGCGTTACCCGGTGCGCAGTAAATCTTTCCAACCTGATTTGAACGGCTCAGAGCGTCAACAATGGCGTGTTCACGTCCACCTCCTCCGATTACAAGGACCTTTTTCATTTATTCTAGTGTTTGAAATGTCTTACTCCTGTGAAAAGCATCGTAATGCCAAGTTCGTCAGCCTTCTGGATGGACTCTTCGTCGCGGATGCTTCCACCCGGCTGGACAATTGCCGTGACACCGTATTTCGCGGCCAGTTCCACTGTGTCTCCGAACGGAAGGAAGCCATCAGATGCGAGAACCAGTCCTTCAGTGAATCCGGCTGCCTTTGCTTCGTTGAGGGCAATTTCCGCAGACCCCACGCGGTTTGTCTGTCCCGCCCCGACACCGATGGTGTGGTTGTCCTTGACTACGGCTATGGCGTTGGACTTGATATGCTTGACTATCTTCCAACCGAAATCCAGTTCCTTCAGCTGGGATTCTGTAGGTTTGACTTTGGTCACGCACATATTCGGCGTGATCTTTTCGATCTGAGTGTCGAGTTTCTGTGCCAGCATACCGCCGTTCACGCTGATGAACTGCGGTACGGCTGCTCCGTTCTTTGTCATATCCACCTGCATGACCCTCAGGTTCTTCTTTGTGGCCAGAATTTCGAGTGCCTCCGCCGTGAAA
The DNA here is from genome assembly GCA_024402095.1 of Bacteroidales bacterium. Classification (GTDB taxonomy): domain Bacteria; phylum Bacteroidota; class Bacteroidia; order Bacteroidales; family UBA932; genus Cryptobacteroides. The sequence continues at coordinate 4,032 of JAKSJU010000015.1, forward strand.
GAAGGAGCGATTACTATTTCAAGGAATATAGGCTTCATGCCCTCCGCCACCTTTGCGGTAAGTTCGCGGTTTACAGCCACTATGCCTCCGTAGATGCTGACTTTATCTGCCTCATATGCTGCCTGCCAGGCTTCCTCGATAGTTGCCGCAGTGGCAGCGCCGCAAGGATTCATATGCTTGAGAGCAACGCAGAAAGGCTCGTCGAAGTCACGTACTACGTTGAGTGCTGCATTGGCGTCCTGTATATTGTTGTAGCTCAGTTCTTTGCCCTGAATCTGCCTTGCGAATGCAAGAGAGAACGGGGCCGGTTCGGTGCTGGCGAAGAATTCGGCCTCCTGATGAGGGTTCTCTCCGTAGCGCAGTCCCTGCTTGAGGTCATACTCGAGGAACAGTTTCTTGTTCAGGCCTGCCTTCTCGCGCATGTAGGCCGAAATCATCATGTCGTACTCTGCCGTATGAGTGTAGGCCTTTGCACTGAGCTTGAGTCTGGTCTCGTCCGACGTCCAGCCATTGGTGCGGAGTTCTTCAAGCACCTTGTCATAATCGAGAGGATCGCAAACAATATTGACATCCTTCCAGTTCTTCGCCGCACTTCTGACCATTGAAGGGCCTCCGATGTCTATGTTCTCGATGGCATCCTCCATAGTGACATCCGGTTTGGCGATGGTCTGTTTGAAAGGGTACAGGTTCACGCAAACGAGTTCAATAGTCTCAATTCCGTTCTCCTTGAGAGTCTGCATATGCTCAGGAACGTCCCTGCGGGCCAATATGCCTCCATGAACCTTGGGATGCAGTGTCTTTACCCTTCCGTCACATATTTCAGGGAATCCGGTCACCTCGCTGATGCCGATGGTCCTGACACCGTTGCTGTCCAGAAGCTTCTGCGTGCCTCCGGTAGCGATTATTTCCCATCCAAGCTCCTGCAGGCCCTTGACGAAATCCACAAGTCCTGTCTTGTCGCTGACGCTGACCAATGCTCTTTTTTTCATTTATCTATTAATTTTTTAATTGTTTCAACATATAATTGATGTTCAATCACCTGATCGAGGCGGTGCACTTCTTCAGGATCGTTGCCGTCATATTCGAAAGCCCTCTGGGCTATGATCCTTCCTCCGTCGAGAGACTCGTCCACCCAATGAACGGTCACACCGTAAACCTTCACACCGTATTCCACAGCCTGCTCCACTGCACGGGCACCTCTGAATGCCGGAAGCAGGGAAGGATGTATGTTTATTATGCGTCCGCCGTAGCGGGAAAGGAGTTCCTCCCCGATGATACGCATATACCCGGCCAGACATACCAGATCGATTCCCAAAGCATCCATCCGGTCAGCAATCTCACGTTCGAAATCTGCTTTGCAGGCATAATCCTTCGGGTTGAATACGAAAGTCGGTGTGCCGAACCTGGCGGCGCGTTCGACGACAAAGGCACCGGGCTTGTCGCATACCAGGATGGCTACCTCGGCATCCAGACGCCCGTCTGCACAGGCTTTTGCAATGGCTTCATAGTTGGTCCCGTTGCCGCTCGCGAATACAGAGAGTTTCTTGCCCATCGTCAGATAATGTTGACACCTTCACTATCGGTAACACGTCCTATCACGGACGCTTTCTCACCATGGGAAGCAAGGATTTCAATTGCCTTGTCAGCCTCGGAAGCGTCAAGTACGACAACCATTCCTATACCCATGTTGAAGATGTTGAACATCTCCCTGTGAGGTACTCCGCCCCATTTTTCAAGCATTCGGAATACAGGGAGAATCTCCCAGCTACCTTCACGGATTTCCAGACCCTGGCCCTTGTGCAGCACTCTCGGGATGTTTTCATCGAAACCGCCGCCCGTAATGTGCGCAACCCCGTGAACGTCGCACTGGCGGATTACGTCAAGCACCTGCTTGACATAAATCCTTGTCGGGGTCAGCAGCACGTCACCGAGCCTTCTGCCGCCAAATTCCGGTATCTCATTCTTGAAATCAAGCCCTGCATCAGCAACGATCTTGCGGACAAGGCTGAAACCGTTAGAGTGCACACCGCTGGAAGCGATGCCCACCAGAACATCCCCTGCCTTGACTTTGGAACCGTCGATGAGCTTCGACTTTTCCACAACACCAGTAGTATATCCGGCGATGTCGTATTCACCGTCACTGTACATTCCCGGCATTTCGGCCGTTTCTCCTCCTACCAGTGCGCAGCCTGCCTGACGGCAGCCTTCGGCAACTCCTGCCACGATAGCTTCCACTTGCGCCGGAATATTGTGCCCGACAGCCACGTAATCGAGAAAAATCAGTGGCTCAGCCCCCTGGGCAAGCACATCGTTCACGCACATGGCGACAGCATCAATACCGACAGTATCATGCTTGTCCATAGCGAAGGCTATCTTAAGCTTTGTTCCTACGCCGTCTGTCCCGCTGACCAGAACCGGTTCACGGATGCCGAGTGAAGCAAGGTCGAACATTCCTCCGAATGAGCCTATGCCACCCATGGACCCCGGTCTTGCAGTGGATGAAACGTGTTTCTTGATGCGGCTGACCACTTCGTAGCCGGCTTCGAGATTGACTCCCGCGTTTTCGTAACTTTTAGCCATTATTGTTCTTCTTCTGATTCGTGTTCATAAAGTGCTGTAGGATATTCTCCGTTGAAGCAGGCGAGGCAGAGTTCGGAACATCCTCCCGTTGCCTTCACCGATGATTCGCAGGATACATAACCAAGAGAATCGGCTTCAATCATCCTGCAGGCCTGATCCATATTCCTGTTGGAGCACAGCAGCTCTTCTGCGGTGGAAGTATCAACTCCGTAGAAGCAGGGATGCTTCATCATTGGGCTGGCTATCCTGACATGAACTTCCCTGGCTCCCGCCGCCCTGAGCATTTTGACAATTTTAAGGCAGGTGGTGCCTCTGACAATGGAATCGTCCACCAGCACCAATCTCTTGCCGTTCACGATGCTCCTGACTGCGGAAAGCTTCATCTGAACGCCTCTTTCCCTCATCTCCTGTGTCGGTTGGATGAAGGTGCGTGCGATGTATCTGTTCTTGATAAGTCCCATTTCATACGGGATTCCGCTTCTTTCGGCATAACCCATGGCAGCGCTCAGACCGGAATCAGGAACGCCCACCACTATATCCGCCTCGGCAGGACATTCTTCAGCCAGTCTGCGTCCGACATCCTTTCTGAAGGCGTGAACGTTGCATCCGTCTATGTCGCTGTCCGGTCTTGCTATGTAAATGTATTCCATAGCGCAGACCTTGTGCTTCTTGAACTGAGAATACTGACGGCTTCTTAGTCCGTGCACATCGATTGTGACAATCTCTCCAGGTTCTACGTCACGGACATATTCCGCTCCGATAAGGCCGAAGGCGCAGGTCTCGCTGCTGATGACCCAACCGTCTCCCAGGCGGCCTATGGCAAGCGGCTTGATGCCGTATTTGTCCCTGGCCGCATAGACGCGGTTCTTGGTCATAATCATAAATGCGAACCCGCCTTCCATCATATTCAGGGCACTGATTATGTTGAAGATTCTGTCTTCAGTGCCCGTCTTCTTGATGAGGTTTGCAAGGATTTCACTGTCAGTGGAAGTATGGAACAGGCAGCCGTTGCTCTCAAGATAATCGGCTATCTGCTCTGAATTTATGAGGTTTCCCTCTCCCGCTATCGCGAAATCTCCCGATTTATGACGGAAAAACAGGGGCTGGACATTGTTGAGGCCTCCTTTTGAAACATTGGCGTATTGAGTGCTTCCAATGCCGATGTTCCCGTCAAGATCCTGCAGGTCCTTTCTGTGGAAGACCTCGCTTGCCAGTCCCAGTCCGCAGTGGTGATACCAGCTGCCGTCAGTGTTGCAGGTGGCTATGCCGGCTCCTTCCTGACCGCGGTGTTGCAGCGCATGAAGCCCGAAATAAATAACCTGTGCGGCATTGCTCACGCCGAATGCTCCGAATACGCTCATAGCTTCACTGATTTAGAAAGTCTCTCCATAATGGTCCTGTATGATATGCACACATCGCTCATATCATGTCTGAACCTGTCCTTGTCCAGAATCTCGCCGCTCTTTTCATCCCAGAGACGGCAGTTGTCCGGACTGATTTCATCTGCGATGATGATATGTCCTTCAGCGTCCTTCCCGCATTCCATCTTGAAATCCACAAGTTCGATACCGGCTTTGTGGAAGGTATCTTTCAGAACTTCATTCGTGCGTTTCGCCAGATCGAGTATTTCGCCGACTTCCTCATATGTGACAATTCCGAGGGCGACGGCGTGGTGCTCATTGATCATCGGGTTCCCGAGACTCCTGCAATTGTACCTCAGTTCAAAAACAGTATTGCTGATTTCAGCACCGTTCTTCAACCCGAGCATCGCTGCAGTGGTGCCTGCGAGCCTGTTCCTGACAATAATCTGCAGAGGAATCATAGTAACCTTTCTGCAAAGCTGCTCCCTTTCGTTCTCCAGACTGATGAAATGGTTCGGAATACCGGCGGCGGTCATCGCCTCGAAGGCGAATGCCGAGATGGCATTGTTGCATTTTCCCTTGTCCTTGATGGATGCGGTCTTTATGCCACCGTATGCGGAAGCCACGTCAGTGTAATGTACAAGGACTATTTCGGGGTCCTCTGTGGAGTATATTTTCTTCCCCTTCCCGTCTACTAACATTTCTTTGGTTGACATGGCTATTTCTTTCTGAAGTATTTGACTGCGTTCTCAAATAGAGGCTGGTACATTTCCTCGCTGATGTTCTTGAACAGCCCTTCCTCCCATCTCTCCGAATGGCCCATCTTACCGAGAATCTGTCCGTCCGGGCTGATGATACCTTCAATGGCATAATCTGATCCGTTAGGATTGAAAGGAGATTCCATAGTAGGTTCGTCGGTGCCGGGGTCAACATACTGGAAAGCAACCTGTCCGTTCTCGAAAAGCTGCTTTGCCAATTCACCGCTGACTACGAACTTGCCTTCTCCGTGACTTACGGCTATAGCGTGGATGTCACCGACTTCCATGCCGGAGAGCCAAGGTGAGGCTGTTGTAGCCACCCGTGTCGTAACCATCTGGGAAATATGCCTGTTGATATTGTTCCTGAAAAGAGTAGGCGAGTCCTTGGTTACGCATCCCAGCCTTCCGTACGGAAGAAGTCCGCTCTTGACAAGAGCCTGGAAACCGTTGCAGATTCCGAGAATCAGTCCACCCCTGTCCAGAAGTTTGTGGATTTCCGAAGCAACGAGCTTGTTGTTGAGGACGTTGGCGATGAACTTGCCGCTTCCGTCAGGTTCGTCACCTGATGAGAAACCACCGCTCAAAGCAAGTATCTGACATTCGGAGATATCCTTACACATGCGCTCGATGGATTCGAGCACATCTTTTCCGCTGAGGTTGCAGAATACTCCGAAACGGGTGCGCGCCCCTGCCTTTCTGAATGCTTTTGCCGTGTCGAAATCGCAGTTTGTCCCCGGGAATACCGGAAGATATACGAGAGGGGAGTCAGTCCTTTCGGCAGGCTTTGCCGTACAGGCTTTCCCTGCAGCGCCTGCACTGCCGGGACATGCCTTCGCATCGGCGGCAGCGGTCTGCGGGTAAACGTCATTGTAACGCCTGCACCATGCTGCCTTGAGAGTGTCGAGAGAAAGTTTCTCGCCGTTGACATGGAGATATCCGTCCTCTCCGTCAGTCACTTCTCCAAGCAGTACGGCATTCGGAAAATCGAAATCCGAATTGCTTTCAACTATGATGGAACCGTAAGAAAGATTGAACAGTTCCTCTTCCGGGCAGTTTATCTTGACGCCGAATTCATTGCCGAAACTCATCTTGGAGAGTCCTTCTGCGATTCCTCCGAAGCCGAGTGCCCAGGCTGATACGATGCTCCCGTTCTCAATCCCTTCATGTACGAAGTCCCAGTTTCTCTTCAACTGGTCAACGTCAGGCAGATAGTTGGCCTTCGGGGTATGCTTGATAAGGTACAGCTTGTCCCCATCCCACTTGAGCTCCGGTGAAATAACCTTGGAGGCCTTGACTGTATTGATGCCGAATGCAATGAGAGTAGGAGGGACGCTGATGTCCTCAAAAGTGCCGCTCATCGAGTCCTTGCCTCCGATGGAAGGCAGACCCAGTTCATCCTGCATCTTGAGAGCTCCGAGCAGGGCGCTGAGAGGCTTGCCCCAGGAATGTGGGTCATGCGTCATTCTCTCGAAATACTCCTGATATGAGAATCTCATTCCTGACCATTCTCCTCCGGCGGCCACAAGCTTGGCACAGGCTTCCACTACGGAATATGCAGCACCGTGGAACGGGCTCCATGATGTGATGTCAGGATTGTATCCGAATGCCATCATAGACGCCGTATCCGTGAATCCGTCAACGGGCAGTTTCTGCACGGAAACCTGTGTCTCCGTGGACTGTGTCATTCCTCCATAAGGCATCAGTACGGTGGACCGGCCGACTGTGGAGTCGAACATTTCCACAAGTCCCTTCTGGGAAGCGACGTTTTCCGATGAAAGGCAATTGCGGAATTTTTCTTCAAGACTATCGCCATTCGGGATACGCTTGAATGCGTCAGCATTCTCCACTGTGCCTATGCAGGCCTTGCTATAGTGCTTTGCTCCCGCACTGTCAATGAATTCGCGTGAAAGGTCGGCGATGAGTTCTCCATTGTTGAACATCCTCATCCTGCCCCTGTCTGTAACGTCGGCCACATATGTCACTTCCACATTTTCGCTGTGGCAGTATTCTTCGAATTTCTCCCTGTCCGCGGCTTCCACTACCACAGCCATCCTTTCCTGAGACTCGCTGATGGCAAGTTCAGTGGAGTTCAGGCCACTGTATTTCACAGGAACCTTGTCGAGTCTGATGTCCAGACCGTCTGCCAGTTCACCGATGGCCACGCTGACTCCGCCGGCTCCGAAATCGTTGGACTTCTTGATGAGTCCGGTTACCTCCGGACGTCTGAAAAGTCTCTGGAGCTTTCTTTCTTCAGGTGCATTTCCTTTCTGGACCTCGCTTCCGCAGGTCTCCAGGGACTCGGTATTGTGCTCCTTTGACGAGCCTGTGGCTCCACCGATTCCGTCCCGTCCGGTCCTGCCTCCCAGCAGAAGGATTACGTCTCCCGGTGCCGGGCTCTCGCGTCTGACATTGTCTGCCTTGACTGCACCCACGACAGCACCGACTTCAAGTCGTTTTGCAACGTACCCCGGGTGATAGATTTCTTTTACGTGTGTGGTGGCAAGACCGATCTGGTTACCGTAGCTTGAATATCCGGCGGCTGCCTTTCGGCTGATGACTTTCTGAGGAAGTTTTCCGGACATGGTCTCGGAAACCGGCAGGCATATGTCTCCGGCACCCGTGACTCTCATGGCCTGATATACGTATGAGCGGCCTGACAGAGGATCCCTGATGGCTCCTCCGAGGCAGGTTGCGGCACCTCCGAAAGGCTCGATCTCTGTCGGATGGTTATGTGTTTCATTCTTGAACTGGAGCAGCCAGCGTTCATCTTTGCCGTCCACGTCCACATTAATGAATATGCTGCATGCATTGTTCTCCTCGCTCTGCTCCATATCGTCGAGAAGTCCCTTGCTCTTGAGATATCTCGCCCCTATGGTGGCAAGCTCCATCAGGCACAGGCTCTTGCCTTCGCGTCCGAGCTCGCGCCTCATATCGTGGAATCTTCCGAGCTCGCTTTCGATATCATCCTTTATGAAGGAGTCGTCCACTGTGATTTCTGTCAGCTCTGTTGTGAATGTCGTGTGTCTGCAGTGGTCGCTCCAGTATGTATCCAATATGCGTAACTCCGTCTCCGTAGGATTGCGGCCTTCTTTTGTGAAATAGTTCACAACTTCACGAAGGTCGTCAGCGTTCATGGCCAGACCCCATTCCTTGCAGAATGCGGGGAACTGCTCCTCCTTCATCTGAGTGAAGCCGTCAAGTTTCGCCAGAGGCTTTACATCCGCCTTGTCTTCCTCCCTGAGCTTGCTCAAATCCTTTTCCCTGGACTCCACGGCATTAATATAGTAGTGTCTGACCGCGTCGATGTCCTTGCTGGATACACCGTCATCAAACACGAGCAATCTGGAACTGCGGATCCTGACGTCTGCCTCCGGATCGATCAGATGAACGCAATCCACGGCTGAAGAAGCTCTCTGGTCGAACTGCCCCGGGATGTATTCCACTGCAAGATAATTCTTGCCATCAACCGAAAAATCGTCGCTGACCGTATCAGTGACGATTTCTCCGAAAACGGAATAGCGGCATTTTTCGAGCAGCTCGTCGGAAAAACCGGTGAGGTCATAGACATTCAGAAGCCGGAGGTCGCGAATATTCAGGCCGAGGCTCTCATTGAGCTCGCCACGCAGGCTTTCCGCTTCGACCCTGAATCCCTGGTTCTTCTCTACAAAAATTCGGGTAGTATTTTTCATTCTGATCTTAGATTTCGGTAGCTGCGATAGCATCTGCCTGTTTCTTTCGGAATTCGTCAAGTTTCTTTGCAATGCCGCAGTCGCTTATGGAAATGATCGAAGCGGCCAGCAGTGCGGCATTCTTCGCTCCGTTCACTGCAACTGTGGCAACCGGAATGCCCGAAGGCATCTGCACCATGGACAGGAGTGCATCCATTCCTCCGAAGGCCTTGCCGTTGATAGGGACGCCTATGACAGGAATGGTAGTGAAAGCGGCGGTCACGCCCGGAAGATGGGCAGCCCCGCCGGCGCCGGCGATTATCACATCAAGACCGCGCTCCCTTGCGCTTCTTGCATACTGGGCAAGGAGGTCCGGTGCGCGATGTGCGCTGATCACTTTCTTCTCATAAGGAATGCCGAACTGTTCAAGTACGGCAAAAGCAGCCGACATGACTTCCAAGTCACTTGTCGACCCCATGATGACACCTACTTTCATAAGCTACTTTGCGAAAAAGAGTTTGGAAAGTGTCATAGGGTCTACGTACTCGCCGTCTTTGTAGACGCGCATGTTTCCGGAAGCTATCTCATCTATGAGCATTACGTTTCCGTCTTCATCGTATCCGAACTCGAACTTGATGTCATACAGAACCAGCCCCTTCTCTTTCAGGTCATCAGCGACGATCTTCGTAATCTTCTGAGTCTGGGCCTTGATGTCATCATATTGTCCGGCGGTCATGACTCCGAGAGCCACAAGCGCATCCTTTGTAACAAGAGGATCTCCTTTTTCATCGTTCTTGAAAGTGGTTTCCACATAAGCCGGGAGATCGGCTCCCGTCTCAATGTATTCACCGTAACGGCGGATAAAGCTTCCCACTGCCTTGTAGCGGCAGATGACTTCGAGACCGTGTCCGAATACCCTGGCGCGGCGCACCTCCATTGTGGTGTTCTTCAGGTCGGCGCTCACATAGTGTGTCCTGATGCCTGCGGCATTGATTTTCTCGAAGAAATAGATAGACATTCGGAGGTTGACGTCGCCGACACCTTCGATAGTAAGTCCTACTGAATTCTCACCCGGATCGAAAACACCGTCTTTGCCGGTGCAGTCATCTTTGAATTTCAGAAGACAGTTTCCGTTCTCAAGAGCGTAAACGTTTTTGGTTTTGCCTGTGTAAAGGAGTTCCATATATGTGTTGTTTAAATGAGTTACAAATTTACTATGAAAATCCAGTATGAAGAAATTAAGTTATCAACAGGCAATTGTTGAATAATTCCCGAAAAAATCATATTTTTTTATTGGAGGATAGGACTCTATTTGCTTATCTTTGCAAAAATACAGACAGAGATGAAACAAGTGTCCCATACAGACCAGCCTGCAGTATGCAGCAAGAGAGTTTCAGGGATATTCGTTTTATTTGTTTTTTGACGGCTTCAGAGAGTCGTCATTTTTTTTAATATGGCCGACCGGAACACAATCACAATCCCTGCTCTCGCTGATGTACATGTACACCTGCGTGAACCCGGCTTCTCGTACAAGGAGACAATCAGGACCGGCAGCATGGCTGCGGCTGCGGGAGGATATACCTGCGTCTGCCCTATGCCGAACCTGAATCCTGTCCCTGACAGTCCGGAGAATTTGGAGAAAGAGCTTGAGATTATCCGCAGGGATGCCGTCATAGACGTCAGGCCATATGCTTCAATCACCAAGGGACGGAAAGGACAGGAAGTCGTTGACGTCGCTGCCCTGAAAGGTTCGGCCGTTGCATTCTCCGATGACGGAAGCGGTGTTCAGGACGAGAAAATCATGCTCAGGGCTATGGAACTTATCGCTCAGAACGATTGCATTCTGGCTGCTCATTGCGAGGATAACTCCCTTCTCGACGGAGGATATATCCACAAGGGACGTTATGCGGCGGCGCACGGCCACCGCGGAATCTGTTCCGAGAGTGAGTGGGGACAGATAGAGCGTGACGTGAAACTGGCCGGACAGGTTGGCTGTGCATATCATGTCTGCCATATCTCCACCAAGGAGAGCGTGGACATTATCCGCAGGGCGAAAGACAGGGGGGTGAATGTCACCTGCGAAACAGGACCGCATTATCTGCTGCTCTGCGAGGATGATCTGCGCGAGGAAGGACGTTTCAAGATGAATCCCCCTCTCAGAAGCAGAGAAGACAGGGATGCACTGATTAAGGGATTGCAGGATGGTACGATTGACATGATCGCCACTGACCATGCGCCTCACAGCACCGAGGAAAAATCCAAAGGTCTGGAAGGAAGCGCCATGGGAATCACCGGACTCGAAACGGCATTCCCGGTGCTGTACACCGGACTGGTCCGCACGGGAATCATCAGCCTTGACAGACTCGTCGAGTTGATGAGCACGGCCCCAAGGAAACGGTTCCGACTTCCGGATGCGGCACTTGACAAGGCAGTGTTCGATATCGGCACGCCATTCAGGATAGACAGCGCGAATTTCAGGTCAATGGGCCGCAGTACGCCTTTCGAAGGATGGACGGTGTACGGGAGATGCCTGGAGACCATACACGACGGAAATACAATTTACAGTTACACGCAGATATGAAAGACAGAGTGGAAATGAAACTTGTCCTTGAGGACGGCAGGGAGTTCAGCGGCTTCGGGTACGGAGCTGGATTACCTGTGGCTGGGGAAATCGTTTTCAACACCTCGATGGTCGGATATCAGGAAATCCTTTCCGATCCGGCATATTCGGGGCAGATAGTCCTTATGACCTATCCTCTCATAGGACAATACGGCATCACCGACGAGGATTACGAGTCCAGGATGAGGGGACCTGTCGCCCTGGTAGTCAGGGAATGTTGCGGTACACCGTCCAACTTCAGATATACCAAGACTCTGTCCGAGGATCTTGAGGACCACGGAGTGGCCTGTCTTGAAGGAGTGGATACCAGAATGATAACAAGGATCATCAGGGAAGGCAAAGTCAGGAGGGCCGCCATAGTAAGTGAGGACACCACTGTGCAGGAGGCATTGGAACTGATAAAAGGGAAATCGGGAGACGACAATCCCGTCGCAGGAGTAAGCTGCAGGAAAAGATGGTTCTCGCGTACCCCTCAGCACAGTTATGACGTTGTCGTGATCGACTGCGGCCTGAAACACAGCATAGTATCGGTATTGAACAACCTTGGCTGCAATGTCACAGTCGTGCCTTTCGACAGCTCATCGGAAGATATCCTGGCTTTCAATCCTGACGGAATCCTGGTGTCAGGAGGTCCGGGCGATCCGGCGAAACTCAATTCTGTCATAAAGGTCATAGACTCGCTCAAGAGCAGGCTTCCTATCTTCGGAATAGGGCTGGGATGCTGCCTGGTAGCCATCTCATACGGAGCAACTGTAGAAAGAATGAAATGCGGTCATCACGGCGGACATCCTGTCCGCAATATGGCTGACGGTAAAATATACACTGCGGAGCATAATCACGATTATGCAGTAAATGCGGAGTCTCTCAAATCCACTCCTCTTGAAATAACATACAAGGACGTGGCTGACGGAACGGTAGAAGGACTGGAATGTGTTCGGGACAAGGTAAGCCTTGTACAGTTCTATCCTGAAGGCGGTCCGGGGCCGAGAGAAACTTCATATTTCGAAAGGTTTATTAAGATGATGGAGGACTAAGCTATGCCAAAAAGAACTGATATTAAGAAAGTTATGGTGATAGGATCAGGTCCTATCGTCATCGGACAGGCAGCAGAATTCGATTATGCCGGCACACAGGCCTGCCTTGCATTGAAGGAAGAAGGCTATGAGGTCGTGCTGGTTAATTCCAATCCGGCCACCATTATGACTGACACCAATATTGCCGACAAGGTGTATATGGAACCGCTCGATCTTGAATATATTGCGAAAATCATACGTTATGAGCGTCCGGATGCAATAGTCCCTGGACTCGGAGGTCAGACTGGGCTTAATCTGGCAGTCAAGCTTGCCAAGAAAGGGGTGCTTGACGAGTGCCGTGTGGAGATACTCGGAACATCTTTCCAGAGTATCGAGCAGGCAGAGGATAGGGAACTCTTCAAGGAACTGTGCATCAGCCTCGGAGAACCCGTCATCCCGTCACAGATATGCTACAACATAGAAGAAGCACTTGAAACTGCAGCCAGGATCGGCTATCCTGTAGTGCTCCGTCCGGCGTTCACCCTTGGCGGTACAGGCGGCGGATTCGCTTCAAATGAAGACGAGCTCAAGGAAATGATGAGGGGCGCTCTTGCCCTCTCACCTGTGCATCAGGTGCTCATCGAAAAGAGTGTCAAAGGCTACAAGGAAATTGAATTCGAGGTGATGCGTGACAGCAACGACACGGCAATCACCATCTGCTCTATGGAAAACGTCGATCCTGTCGGCATCCACACCGGAGATTCCATCGTGGTAGCTCCTGTTCAGACACTTGCCGACAAAGAGTATGAAATGCTGCGCGAAAGTGCCCTGAAACTTATCAGGGCCCTGAAAATCGAGGGCGGATGCAACGTTCAGTTCGCGCTTGACCCTCTGTCATTCGACTATTACATAATAGAAGTCAATCCGCGCGTATCCAGGTCTTCTGCCCTGGCGTCCAAGGCCAGCGGATTCCCAATAGCCAGAGTTACGGCAAAGATTGCCGTCGGATATACTCTGGATGAGATAAAGGTGGCCGACGCTCCGGCATGCTGCGAGCCTGCGATCGACTATGTGGTGAGCAAGGTCGCACGTTTCCCGTTCGACAAGTTCAGCGAGGCTACAAACGAGTTGGGTACCCAGATGAAGGCCACAGGAGAGGTGATGAGCATAGGCCGCACCATGGAAGAAAGTCTTCTCAAAGCCATCCGCTCGCTTGAAATCGGAGCCTGCCATCTCTACAAGGGCAAATTCTTGAAGATGACGGACGAAGAGCTCTTCAAATACATCGTCAAATTCCCGGATGACCATCTTCTGGCCATTACCCAGCTTATCAGAAACGGTGTTGATATCCGTCTCATATACGATGTCACCAAGATTGACATGCTTTTCCTCGAGAAGATCTGCAATATCGTCAAGATGGAAAGACAGCTCAAGGCGAAGCCATTTGACGCCTCAGTCATGAGGGAGGCCAAGAGGTTGGGATTCAGCGACAAGTTCATAGGCCAGCTATGGGGAAAAACGGAGAAGGAGATCATCGAGTGGAGATGGACTCAGGAGATACATCCTGTCTACAAATTCATCGACAGCTGCGGTGCCGAGCATGACGCTGACGTTCCGTACTTCTATTCAACCTATGAGCAGGAGAATGAAAGCATTGTCTCCGACAGGGAGAAAATACTTGTGCTCGGTGCGGGCCCTATCAGAATCGGACAGGGAGTTGAGTTCGACTACTCTACCGTACATGCCATCTGGGCTATACGTGAGGCCGGATATGAGGCCATCATCATCAATAACAATCCGGAAACCGTTTCCACGGACTATACCATTTCGGACAAGTTGTATTTCGAGCCCCTGACAGTTGAGGATGTGATGAACGTCATCAGGATGGAGAAGCCTAAGGGAGTGATTGTCACGCTCGGAGGCCAGACCGCCATCAACCTCGCCGGTCCTCTCGCCGAGTTCGGTGTCCCGATCATCGGAACGCAGATCGAGGCGATAGACAACGCTGAAGACCGCAAGCTTTTCGAAGCTATCATGCGCAAGACCGGAATTCCGCAGCCGAAGGCCAAGGCCGTGACCGATGTCGAAGAAGGCGTCAAGGCGGCTGAGGAAATAGGATATCCTGTGCTCGTGCGCCCTTCATTCGTGCTGGGAGGTCGGGCAATGATGATAGTCGGCAACGAGGAGGCTCTCCGCCATTATCTTCACAACGCCGTGGAGATCAATGAGAAATCCCCGGTTCTCGTGGACAAGTATATTATGGGCAGGGAGACTGAAGTGGATGCAATATGCGACGGCAGGGATGTGTTCATCCCGGGTATTATGGAACATGTCGAGCGTACCGGAATCCATTCCGGGGACTCCATAAGCGTATATCCGTCTTTCTCGCTTAGCCGGAAAGTCAAGGACAAGATAATTGACTATACCTGCAGGCTGGGTCTCGAGATCGGGATCGTCGGTCTGTTCAATATCCAGTTCATCGTGGACAGCAACGACGAGGTTTACATAATAGAGGTGAATCCGCGCTCTTCACGCACCGTACCTTTCCTCTCCAAATCCACGGGCATACAGATGGCCAAGATAGCTACTCTGGTCATGCTGGGACATTCTCTCAGGGAACAGGGGATAGATACCGTATATTTCCCGGAAAGGAAACGTCACTACGTCAAGAGCCCTGCATTCTCATTCGGAAAGATCAAGGGTATAGATACCTACCTCTCACCTGAGATGAAATCCACAGGAGAGGCCATAGGATATGATGACTCCCTCACCAGGGCGCTGTACAAGTCATTGCAGGCATCCGGAGTGAACGTGGTCAATTACGGAACCGTTTTCGCGACAATCGCGAACAAGGACAAGGCGGACGCACTGCCGCTCATACGCAGGTTCTACAACCTCGGATTCAACATAGTGGCGACCAAGGGCACAGCCCAGTTCCTGAAAGACAACGGCATACGTACCCGCAGTCTGGGCAAGATCAGCGAAGGAAGCGGTGATATCATCGCGGAACTGCGTCAGGGTCACGTCAGCTACGTTATCAATACAATCGACATCAATCAGCACAACACCAGGCTTGACGGATATGAGATCAGAAGAGCCGCTGTAGAGAATAACGTTACGATTTTTACGGCTCTGGAGACTGTACGGGTGCTGCTTGACGTGCTCGAGGAAATCACGCTCGGAATATCAACGATAGATTCAGAATATGCCGCAAGCTAGCCGATACAAAGTGATATCCAATAGGGAAGTCGCGTCCCAGACCTGGCAGATGCGTCTGGAAGGAGATACTTCCGCCTTCTCACGCGGAGGACAGTTCGTGGATGTAGCAGTCTGTGGCCATTTCCTTCGCAGGCCTTTTGCAGTACGCGAATGGGATGACACGGGCTTCGACATATTGTACAAGGTAGTAGGCCACGGCACGGAAGAAATGACTAGCATGCAGGCAGGAACGGTGCTTGATATCCTCACCGGACTCGGTAACGGGTTCGATGCATCCCGTTGCAAGGCATCGGCTCTGGTTGTCAGCGGAGGGCTCGGGGCTTCCCCGGTTTTTTCCCTTGTCAAGGAACTGGTGGCAGGGGGCAGGAGCGTGACAGTGGTCATGGGATACAACACGGCAGATGACATTCTTCTGTTCGACGAATACAAGGCTTCGGGTGCGGATATCCATATATCCACACTGGACGGGTCGAAAGGAGTCAAGGGCTTTGTCACTGACGTAATAGACACCCTGCAGGGCAATTGGGATTATTTCTATACCTGCGGACCAAAGGTGATGATGAAGGCTGTGTGTGAGAAACTTGAAATTCCCGGAGAAGCCAGCCTTGAAGAAAGGATGGGCTGCGGATGCGGAATATGTTACGGCTGTACCTGCCATACGGCGAAAGGGCCGAAGAGGGTGTGCGCGGACGGACCGGTTTTCAGGAAGGAGGACATAATATGGTAACAGAAGTCAATCTCTGCGGTATCAGGCTTAAGAATCCTGTCATTCCGGCAAGCGGTACTTTCGGTTTCGGTACCGAGATGGCCGGTATGTATGACCTTAATGTGCTTGGAGGCATCTCCCTGAAGGGAACCACTAAAAATGACCGTTACGGAAACGAGTGTCCACGCATAGCCGAATGCCCTGAAGGAATGATAAATTCGGTGGGGCTGCAGAATCCGGGTATCGATGCCCTGCTTGAAGAAAAAGTGCCGGCTCTGCGTAAAATATTCGGCGGGGCTATCATAGCGAATATCAGCGGCTTCAGTGTCGAGGAATATGTGCATTGCTGCGAGAAAGCGTCAAAGAGCCCTGAAATAGATATTCTTGAAGTCAACATCTCCTGCCCCAACGTACATGGTGGAGGCATGGCCTTCGGAACCTCCGCTACTGCTGCAGCGGAAGTAACCGCTGCAGTGAAAGCCGTGAGCCGGAAACCTGTCTTCATCAAGCTCAGCCCCAACGTTACGGATATAGTGGAAATCGCCAGGGCCTGTGAGAATGCCGGAGCCGATGGCTTGACACTTATAAACACTATTCTCGGAATGCGGATAGACATTGCTAGAAGGAAACCAGTCGTTGCCAACAGATACGGCGGCTTCAGCGGCAGGGCAATATTCCCGATAGCTTTGAGGATGGTGAACCAGGTAGCATCAGCGTGCAGCATCCCGATTATGGGCTGTGGCGGAGTCTCCTGCGCAGAGGACGTGATTGAAATGATGATGGCGGGAGCCACTGCCGTGCAAGTGGGTGCTGAGAATCTCCGCAACCCTATGGTATGCAAACAGATAGTCGAAGAACTTCCACAGGTGATGAATAAATACGGTATCAGTGATATCAATGAAATAATCAAAGCAGTATGAAAGACGTAATTGTTGCATGTGATTTCAGCAGCGCAAAGGATGTGCTGGATTTTCTTGACAAGTTTGCCGGGTGTGAGCGCAAGCCCTTCGTGAAGATAGGGATGGAACTGTTCTATGCGGCAGGTCCGGAGATTGTCCGCGAGATAAAGGGCAGGGGACACAGGATTTTCCTTGATCTCAAGCTCCACGATATTCCCAATACTGTCAGAAAGACGATGAAGGTATTGTCCTCCCTTGATGTGGATATGACGAATGTTCATGCTGCTGGTACTGTGGAGATGATGAAGGCAGCTCTCGAAGGCTTGACCCGCGAAGACGGTACGCGTCCTCTTCTGATTGCAGTGACCCAGCTTACTTCAACGTCGGAGGAGAGAATGAGAGAGGACCTGTTGATAGACAGGCCTATCGCTGAGGTGATATCACACTATGCCGCAAATGCAAAGTCAGCCGGTCTGGACGGAGTCGTATGCTCTCCTCTCGAGGCGTCGGAAGTCAAGTCCGCGTGCGGTCAGGATTTTATGGCGGTGACTCCGGGAATCAGGTTCGCGGATGCTGCCTCTGACGATCAGGTGAGGATTACAACTCCTCTCAAAGCCAGGACGATGGGCTCGGATTTCATTGTTGTCGGACGCCCTATCACCGCGGCTGAAGATCCGGTTGCGGCTTATAACAGATGTGTAAACGAATTCATATATGGAAAAGACAATTGCTAGACAGCTGCTCAGCATTGGAGCAGTATTCCTGCGCCCGGAAGAGCCTTTCATCTGGGCCAGCGGCATCAAGAGCCCAATTTATTGTGACAACAGGCTCATCCTCTCTGCACCTGAGGCCAGAGTGGTTGTGGAGCAGGCTATTGCGGATACTGTGAAACTCAGATTCCCGCAGGCGGAGTCCCTGATGGGTACAAGCACTGCAGGCATAGCACATGCAGCGATTGCCGCTTCCATTCTTGGATTGCCGATGGGATATGTCCGCGGGGAAGCGAAGACCCACGGGCGTAACAACAGGATAGAAGGCCGTCTGGAGCCTGGTATGAAGGTGGTCGTAATCGAGGATCTCATCTCAACCGGTGGCAGTGCCATTGAAGTAGTTGATGCATTGCGTGAAGCCGGGGCTGAAGTGCTCGGAATCGTGAGCATATTCACCTACGGAATGAAGAAAGGCCTTGACAGGCTTGCCGGGGCTGATGTCACGAACTATTCCCTCTCAAACCTTGACACGCTGGTTGAGGTGGCGGTTGAGCAGGGGATCATTGCTCCGGAGTGGAAAGACAGGATACTCCGTTTCAGAAACAACCCTTCCGATGAAAGTTGGATTAAATAGCAATACCTATGAAACATTTGATTGACCCTACAGACATTACCAAGCAGGAGACTGACTCTATCGTAGCCCTTGCGGAAGATATCATTGCCAACCGCGAGAAATACCGCGACTGTCTGAAGTACCATAAGCTGGCCACTCTTTTCTATGAACCCAGCACCAGGACAAGGCTCAGCTTCACATCCGCGATGATGGAACTGGGAGGCAATGTGCTTGGCTTTTCCGATGCCCGCAACACTTCGGTGAGCAAGGGTGAAACGGTGGCCGACACAGTGCGTGTGGTTGAGAATTTTGTGGATATCATTGCTATGAGACATCCTCTGGAGGGAGCGCCTTTTGTGGCTTCCACCGCTGCCGGAATACCTATCATCAATGCCGGTGACGGCTCTCATGCCCATCCGACCCAGACGCTTACCGATCTTCTGACCATCAAGAGGGAGCTCGGCCATATCGACAACATCACAATAGGATTCTGCGGCGACCTTAAGTTCGGACGTACAGTGCATTCTCTTTTGAAGGCTCTTTCAAGATACAATGGGGTGAAAGTCATCCTGATTGCACCGGACGAGCTGCGTCTGCCTGACTATATCAAGAATGACGTATGCGACAGGCAGGGTATCGATTACCGTGAGGTGAAGACTATCGAGGAAGTTATGCCTGAGCTGGACGTCCTATACATGACACGTGTCCAGAGGGAGCGTTTCCTTGACGAAGAGGAATTTGAGCGTGTAAAGGATAGTTTTGTCCTTGACAATGCGAAGATGTCCCTGGCCAAGGAAAAGATGTGTGTGCTTCATCCGCTTCCTAGGGTCAATGAGATCAAGCCGGAGGTTGACGATGATCCGAGAGCTGCATATTTCCGTCAGGTGGGGAACGGTAAATTTGTCAGGATGGCATTGATATACAGCCTGTTACAGTGGAAAAACGATCCTGCACACGTTATGCCTGAACATGCCGACCGTTTCGAGGATGCTTCGCTTGTCTGCCGCAATCCAAAGTGCATCTGCAATCACGAGAGCGTCAGGCCGCTGTTCCACCGTACAGAGACCGGAGCAGTCCGCTGCGTATACTGTGACAGTCTTATCAGATAATTGCACCTTCCAATTCCTCGAGGCTGTGCGCCCCGACGAGGGAGGAATTGATTTGCATAGCAAATTGTAACTTGACGAGTCCGTCGGGGCGCATAGCCTCGAGGAGGGAGGAATTGATTTGCATAGCAAATTGTAACTTGACGAGTCCGTCGGGGCGCATAGCCCTGGGAAATAGAAATTTTTGCTATCTTGGTCACGAAATGCGGAAAGTCCTGATATCCATACTGTGTCTGTTTATGGCCGTAACGGTTTACGGCCAGAACGAAGGCGTGCGTCCGCAGCAGATCCGGCCTGAGAAAGAATTGTATCTGAACCCCTTCAGGAACCCGATGAATATTTCCCTGTTCCCTGAGGCCAAAGAAGAAAAGGCCGCCAGGATCAATAGAAATACATATTTGAGCATTATTGAATCTGTAGATCAGCATCTGGAGCCGTACCGTATGAGCACGCTCTATGAAAACATATCGAAAGAATGGGCTACAGCCATCTATACGACTACGATTCTTGCCCGTCTTTTCCTGTCTCCCCAGTTCTCCGTCCCGTACGGATATGTCCCGATAGATTACTCGACACATTTCCTGTATGCCAAAATACCCGGATGGGCCCCGGATCCATACGAAGGAATGTACAGTTCCGGTGTGGTAGCAAAAAGCGTCGAGTCAGAGTTCGATCTTGCGACCGGAAAGTACAAGCCGGTAATGGTGGACTGGAAAGTGTATGAAGCCAGACGCGTTGAACTTGACTTCCACGCCGACATAGAGGTCAAGCCGGTGCCCGTACAGCATTTCAACACTTTTGAGAACCAGCTTTTCCGCTAGGTGACTACTCTGAGGTGTAGTTGTCGAAATATCCCTGAACCAGTACGATAGGAGTGCCCTTGTCTCCCGAACCGGAAGTAAGGTCGCAGAGTGAACCGATAAGGTCGGTCAGCTGACGCGGAGTCGTACCTTCCGAAGCCATATTCCCCTTCAGGTTGGCATCTTTTGCCTTGATGCTGTCAGAGACCGCTTTCTTTAACTCTTCTCCGCTCAATGATGCGAAGTCGTTGTCTGCCAGATACTTGAGCTTCAGCTCGTTAGGAGTTCCATTCAGGCCAGAGGTATGGAAAGGGGAAACTACAGGGTCTGCGAGCTCCCAGATCTTTCCCTGGGGATCCTTGAACGCACCGTCGCCGTAAACCATCACTTCCACATGCCTGCCTGTTGCGTCGAAGATGGATTTCTGAATATCATCCACCAGGCCCTGACTGTCGCGAGGGAACAGCTTGACGGTCTCCTCGGTGGCCTTGTTGGACCCCAAAAGACCATAGTTCTCATTGAAGCCGCTGCCATCCACGGAAGAATTGAGTATGTCGTCAAGTCCCAGCACGGTTTTCGCTCCGGCGTCCCGCAGGATTCTCTTTGTGCGCTGCCTGGTATGAATGTCACAGGTGATGACCGTGTCTGTGTAGTCGAGTATGGTCTTCGGCCTGTTTGCAAAAATAATCTCCACTTCGGCTCCGCACTCCCTGATAAGGTCACCGTAGTACTCCACATAGTCCACTCCGGTGAATTCGTGCTTGCCATAACCGAACAGCTCACGGTATCTCTCCAGACTGAGGACGTCGGAATATGGGTTCACCCCCGCCTCATCAAGCCTGTCTATGTTCACAAGGCTGTTTCCGACCTCGTCGGAAGGGTAGCTGAGCATCAGTACGACTTTACGGCACCCTGATGCTATGCCCTTCAGACAGATTGCGAAACGGTTTCTCGAAAGGATAGGGAATATTACACCCACTGTATTTCCCCCGGTCTTTGTCCTGACGTCCCTGGCAATGGCGTCCACGGACGCGTAATTACCCTGGGCACGGGCTACGACGGATTCCGTGACAGCGATAACGTCCCTGTCGCGCAATTCGAATCCTTCCTCGGAAGCGGCGGCGAGTACGCTGTCGCTGACTATTCTTGCAAGGTCGTCGCCTTCTCTGATTATCGGGCAACGAATTCCTCTGGACACAGTCCCTACTTTTCTTTCGTGATTTTTCATAATTTCAAAGTTGAATTCAAAGATACTAATTGTTGAAAACAATGTTGAAAAATTATTCAACAAATAATTAACAAAGAGATAAAATCAGTAACTTTGTGAATTGGAAAATTATCAAGATTATGTCATTTATCGATGAACGTATAGCTCTTGAAGGACTTACTTTTGATGACGTTCTACTTATTCCGTCATACTCGGAAGTGCTTCCGAGAGAGGTAGACCTCAGGGGAAGATTCTCACGCAACATCCATCTCAACATTCCTATCGTGTCCGCAGCCATGGATACGGTGACCGAGGCGCCGATGGCCATTGCTCTTGCAAGAGAGGGTGGAATCGGTGTCGTTCATAAGAACATGTCAATTGCAGCCCAGGCCGCCGAGGTACGCAAGGTCAAGCGTGCCGAGAACGGAATGATTATGGACCCTGTCACGATTCATAAGGACCAGACTGTCGGGGAGGCTCTCCAGATGATGAGCGAAAACCATATCGGAGGCATTCCTGTAGTGGATACGGACAATACTCTGGTGGGAATAGTCACAAACCGTGACGTGCGTTTTCAGACAGACATGAATCTCGTGATAGAAAAGGTGATGACCAGTAGCGGCCTTGTCACTATCAGAGACAATCAGACCGACCGGGAGTACGTCAGGAAAGTGCTTCAGGAGAACAAGGTCGAGAAGCTGCCGGTAGTGGATGCTGCGGGAAAGATAGTCGGACTCATCACTTTCAAGGATATAACCAAGGAGAAACTTCATCCTAATGCATGCAAGGATTCCAAGGGACGTCTCCGCGTGGCTGCCGGCATCGGCATCACCAATGACGCTCTCGAAAGGGTGACTGCACTGGTCGCAGAGGGAGTTGACGCAGTCGTACTTGACTGTGCCCACGGCCACAGCAAGAACGTATTTGAAAAGCTCAAGGAGATAAAGGCGGCGTTCCCTTCGCTTGACGTCGTAGTAGGAAACGTAGCCACGGCTGCTGCTGCAAAGGCACTCGCAGAGGCCGGCGCAGACGGAATAAAGGTTGGCATAGGTCCGGGCTCCATCTGTACGACTCGCATTGTCGCCGGAGTCGGCGTTCCTCAGCTTACTGCAATATTCGAATGTGCAAAAGAAGCTCACAAGCTCGGTGTTCCTATAATCGCAGACGGCGGACTCCGCTATAGCGGTGACGTTGTCAAGGCTCTCGCAGCCGGTGGTGACTGTGTAATGTGCGGATCCATGTTCGCCGGCACTGAGGAGGCGCCGGGGGAGACTATAATATACAACGGCAGAAAGTTCAAGACTTACAGGGGAATGGGATCCCTGGACGCTATGGCTGCCGGTTCCAAGGACCGTTATTTCCAGTCAAACGTAGAGACGAAGAAACTTGTTCCCGAGGGCATCGTCGGGCGCGTGCCTTACAAGGGAACGCTTGAGGAGACGGTATATCAGCTCATCGGCGGACTCCGTTCCGGTATGGGATATTGCGGTGCGCATAATCTCTCGGAGCTGCAGACAGCCAAGTTTACCAAGGTGACGTCCAGCGGTATGGCGGAGAGCCATCCTCATGATGTGACCATAACCAAGGAGACGCCGAACTATTCAAGAGGAGAATAATTTTTATACAAAATGTATAACGGAGAAAAAATAAATCCTGCGCAGTTCGTAGAGAATGCGATAAAGGAAATCAGGGAACAGGTAGGTAATGATACCGTTGTTCTCGGCCTGTCTGGCGGCGTTGACTCAACTGTCACAGCGCTTCTTGTTGACCGTGCGATCGGACACAATCTTGTATGCATTTTCGTGGATCACGGACTGCTCCGCAAGAATGAGTTCGAAGACGTGCTTGCCCACTACGAGGGCATGGGTCTCAATGTTATCGGCGTGCGTGCGGCTGACCGCTTTTTCGCAGCATGCAAGGGAATCAAGGACCCGGAACTCAAGAGAAAGGCCATAGGCAAGACATTCGTTGATGTCTTCGCTGATGAGGCCCGTAAAGTAGAGAATGCCAAATGGCTCGCACAGGGAACGATTTGGCCGGATATCGCCGAGTCGCACAGTGACAAGGGTACGATCAAGAGTCACCACAATGTGGGCGGGCTTCCGGAAGACCTTCATTTCGGTCTTGTAGAGCCTCTGAAGTATCTTTACAAATATGAGGTAAGGGAAGTTGGCGCAGAGCTCGGACTTGACAGCCATTTCCTCGGCCGTCATCCTTTCCCGGGACCGGGACTGGGAGTACGCTGCCTCGAAGAACTCACTCCGGAGAGAGTACACATCCTTCAGGAAGCAGATGCAGTGTTCATCGATATGCTTCGTGAGGAGGGCCTTTATGATAAGATATGGCAGGCTGCAGTTGTCCTTCTACCTGTACGCAGCACAGGAATCAAGGACGGAGCCAGAACATATGAAAACGTAGTTGCCCTGCGCGCTGTCAATTCAGTGGACGCAGTGACGGCAGAAGTGATAAACCTTCCATTCGATTTCCTCCAGAGAGTCGCTACGGCGATTATCAGCAAGGTCGATGGCGTTAATAGAGTAGTTTACGATATTTCACCTAAACCGCCTTCAACAATCGAGTGGGAGTAAATACCATTTGTAATGAGTATTGAAACCGTAACAGGAAGTCAGTATTTAAACATGGTAAGGCTGGGCGCAACAAGGCTCGGCGCATACCGCAAAACAGTAAACGATTTGAATGTCTTCCCGATCCCCGATGGGGATACGGGAGACAATATGTTTATGACCATATGTTCCGGAAGGGACTCGGCAGAGGCGTCACATCACGACTCCCTCTCTCTTACAGCATCGACGGTATCTTCCGGAATGCTTTATGGGGCGAGAGGTAATTCCGGTGTGATACTCTCACGCATTTTCTCCGGAATAGCAAGGGGACTCGGAGACGCAACGGAGGCAGACCTCAATCTTTGGAAAGCCGCGATGCTCACATCTGTCGAGGAAGCGTACAGAGCCGTAGCAGTGCCTGTCGAGGGAACGATACTGACGGTGCTCAAGACGGCTGTACACGTCGCAAATGACAGCGGCGCAGCAGATTTGCAGGAATATTTCCGGGTACTGTGTGCGGAGATGTCAAAGGCTCTCGACCGCACACCCGATCAGTTGGATGTTCTGAAGAAAGCCGGTGTGGTGGATAGCGGCGGTGCCGGGCTGGTATATATATTCGAAGGGATGAAGGATGCTGTTGAAGGCAGGACCTATGATGGGGCGGATGAAGACAATGTAGCCCCTCAGGCCCACAAGCTTGACCTTTCCGCTTTCACGGAAGACAGCGAACTGGA
>JAKSJU010000016.1 GCA_024402095.1 Bacteroidales bacterium
TTTTGCACAGGACATATTTGAAGAGCTACGCCAAGTTCAAAGCCGCCGCAGACGATTAATGACTTTTTATTCCTATCTTTGCGGCCGATATGAAGCAGAGAACGCTTAGCAAAGAGTATGTATTTGAAGGAAAAGGCCTTCATACCGGCAAATACGCACATGCGTCGGTAGGCCCTGCACCAGCACAAACCGGAATCAGGTTTGTGAGGACTGATATAGGCGAAGACGCTTTTGTGGATGCTCTGGCTGAGAATGTACGTTCGACTGCTCGCAGTACTGAAATAGCATATGGCAAAGCATCAGTCAGAACTGTCGAGCACATTCTGTCCGCATTGACAGGACTCGGAGTTGACAATGCCATAATCAGGATTGATTCGGAGGAGATGCCGATTCTTGATGGAAGTGCGGGATGCTATGTCGATGCGATGGCTGATGACCCGTTTGTCGAGCAGGATGCTGAGCGCAAATGGGTTACCGTTGACAAGGAGATTAAAGTGGAGAATGACCGTAACGGGTCGTATGTAATAATCAGGCCTTTATCCGGTACGTCTTACATTTCGACCATAGACTTTGATTCAAGGGTACTCGGAGTGCAGACGGCGCGATGGGATGGAAGTCGGGACTATGTGAAGGAACTGGCGCCATGCAGAACTTTCTGCTTCTTCCATGAGATTAAGACACTGCTTCTGCTTGGCATGGTGAAAGGCGGAGACCTTGACAACGCCATCGTGGTAGTGGAAAAGCCAGTCAGCCGTTTCTATCTCAGGCTTATGGCCAGATTATTGAAGCAGCCTATGGTTACCGTGACCCCTGAGGGATATTTCAGCAATCTGAAGCTACGTTTTCCGGACGAGTGCGGAAGACACAAACTTATGGACCTTATCGGGGACCTGAGGCTTTCCGGAGGTTTCCTTATGGCGGAGGTTGAGGCTTATAAACCGGGACACAGGCTTAATACGATGGCTGCGGAGGCAATTAGTAAACAGATTAATTAGAAAAACTGATAGGATATGGCAAAAATTCATCCTTTGGCAACGGTTCATCCGGGCGCAAAACTGGCGGAGAATGTTGAAGTCGGCCCATACGCTTATATTGACGACAATGTAGAGATTGGAGAGGGGACAAAGATTCTTCCTCACGCCACCATATTCCCGTATGTCAGGATAGGGAAGAACTGCAGCGTTTTTCCCGGGGCTGTGGTGGGAGCCATCCCTCAAGACCTTAAATTTGACGGCGAGGTGACATATGTGGAGATAGGGGACAGGGTCAATATCCGCGAATGTGCTACAATCAACAGAGGAACTAAGGCGAGCGGAAAAGGGGTCACCAGGATCGGAAGCGACACGCTTATCATGTCATACGTGCATGTCGCCCATGACTGCAATGTCGGAAACCACTGCATCCTTGTCAGCTATGTCGGTATTGCAGGCGAGACGGACGTGGATGACTGGGCCATTATCGGCGGCGGGACAAAGGTCCATCAGTTTACAAAGATCGGCGCCCATGCCATGATAGGCGGAGGGTGTGCAGTCAACAAGGATATTCCTCCATATTCTCTCTGCGGACGCCTTCCTATCTGCTATGCCGGTGTCAACATCGTCGGTCTGCGCAGACGCGGGTTCGATTCGGACGTTATCAGAAATATCAAGGATATATATGATGTCCTGTATTATCAGGGGTACAATTTCTCCGATGCAGTGGCAAGAATTGAAGAAGGGTTTGCCGATTCGGAAGAGAAACGAGTAATCCTTAATTTCGTGCGCGCATCAAAGCGCGGCATTGTCCGCGCCGGCGACCAGCACGAAAAAGGCGGTATCGAGTAGGTGATACTTTCAATAGCATATTTCCCACCTGTAGAATACTTTGCATTGCTTGCAAGGTATTCTTCGGTTTATATGGACGCTGACGAGAGATACCAGAAGCAGTCTTACCGCAACCGTTGCAGGATTTTGACGGCAAACGGGCCTATGGATCTGAGCTTCCCGATAATCCATAACGGCTCCTACGGAATCAGAGAGGTGCAGGTGGACTATTCCACCGACTGGCTGAGAAGGACGGAGTATGCCATTGACTCTGCATACTTCAGTTCCCCGTTCTTTGAATACTATAGGGATGAGCTTTTTTCTGTGCTTGACTCCAAACCTTCCCTGCTGTGGGATCTGGATATGGGAATTATCCATTTCTTCTGCAGGAAGATCGGCATATCTCCGGAAATCAAAACGGAATGCAGGGATCTGCCAGGGGAAGATGATTTCAGGTCTCTGATCCATCCAAAGCGCAGTCCGGTCTTCAGGAACAGTCCGTATTGGCAGGTGTTCCGGGATAAGTTCGGTTTCGTGCCCAACCTGTCTGTGATGGACCTGCTGTTCAATGAAGGACCGGAATCGATTTGCTATTTAAGGAATAATTATTAACTTTGTACCTGTGAACGAGATAGAGGCCGAGAGGCTTCTATCTTTTTTATAGGGAATATGGAAAAGACTGAATTACAGAAAGTGCTTGACACAGCTGCGCAGGAGCGTGGGTGCAAGGTGGTTGACCTTATGTTCAACGATGATGACAATATCTTTGAGGTGACGATTGACAAGGAAGACGGGACGGTGGATCTGAGTGACTGTGAATTTGTCCACAGGGCTGTCCTGGCTGCTTTTGACCGCAATATTGAAGATTATGCACTTACAGTAGGATCAGTCGGTATCGATTCCGATGAGGCAGATGAAATTTTGAAAACAATAAAAGATTAAATACAATGGAAAAAGAACAGGTTATTACTCTGATTGATGCCTTCAAGGATTTCAAAGAGGAGAAGAACATTGACCGCCCGGTGATGATGGGCGTACTCAAGGATGTGTTTCTGACACAGATTGCAAAGGTTTACGGTTCATCCGACAATTTTGATGTTATCGTAAACGTGGACAAGGGAACGTGCGAAATCTATCAGAATTTCGACATCGTGGAAGAGGTGGAGAATCCTAATGCGGAGATGACACTCGAGCAGGTCAAGGCTGACAGCGGGGATGACGATTATGAAATCGGTGACCAGTATTCCAAGAAGCTTCCTCTTGCTGCATTCGGACGCAGAGGAATCCTGAATATCAGACAGAATCTGCAGGGCCGCATCATGGATATTGAGAAGGCCAATGTATATAAGAAGTATTCCGAGAAAGTGGGCGAGCTCTTCAGCGGTGAGGTTTATCAGACATGGGCAAAGGAAGTGCTCATTCTTGACGAGGACGGAAATGAACTCCATATCCCTAAGAACGAGCAGATACCTGGTGAAAGGTTCAAGAAGAGCGACAATGTAAGGGCCGTTATCAAGAGTGTAGAAATGAAAAACAATACCACTCCTTATATCACCCTGAGCCGTACTTCCAATGAGTTCCTTGAAAGACTCTTCGAGCAGGAGGTGCCTGAAATCGCTGACGGGCTTATCACTGTCAAGAAGGTCGTACGCGTACCGGGTGAGAGGGCTAAGGTCGCTGTCGAGTCTTATGATGACAGAATCGATCCTATCGGAGCCTGCATTGGTGTGAAGGGAGGAAGAATCCTCGGTATAGTCCGTGAACTCCGTAATGAGAACATCGACGTCATCCAGTGGTCTCAGAATCCTCAGTTGATGATTCAGCGTGCCCTTAATCCTGCACGCGTTTCATCGATAGATATGGGACAGAGCGAAGAGGACAAGGTTAAGGTATTCATGCAGCCGGATGAGGTTCGCAAGGGTATCGGACGCGGCGGTTGCAATATCCAGCTCGCCGGAATGCTCGTGAACAGGGAGATTGAAGTCTGGAGGGAACTTCCGAAAGATGAAATCGATGAGGAGGAAGACGTTGCTCTCGAAGAATTTGCAAATGAGATTGACGATTGGGTTATCGAGAAACTCAAGTCAATCGGATGCGACACGGCAAAGGATGTCCTTGCTATCTCTGCAGAGGACATAGCAAAACGTGCGGATCTGGAAGATGAGACTGTGGCTGAAGTGATTAATATTCTTAAAGCAGAGTTTGAGGACTAAAGAATGGCAGATATCAGATTAAATAAAATCCTTAGGCAATACAATATCGGACTTCAGGATCTTGTGGATTTCCTCGTCAAACAGGGCGTGGAGGTCGAAGATAACCCGAATGCAAAGATTTCCGATGAGTATCTGCCAACAATCGACAAACAGTTCGGCAAGGATCTGGCCATGAAGGAAGCTGCTGAAAAAGTAGATATCAAGATGACAGAAATCCTTGAGAAGACAAACAAGAAAGGCGACAAGGAAGAGTCTGAGGATGATGAACCTGAGAGAGAGACAATTATTAAGAGCAATACCTTCCTCAATGTGAAGAAAGAAGAAGCAATCCCCGAGCCGGAACCTGAACCTGAACCGGAACCCGAGCTCGAGCCGGAACCGGAGCCGGAGCCGGTGCCGGAGCCTGTCTCTGAACCGGAACCCGAGCCGGAGCCGGAACCTGAACCGGTGTCAGAGCCTGTCTCTGAACCGGAACCTGAGGTAGAACAGGAGCCTGAGCCGGTCTCTCAGCCTGAACAACCTTCCGAGCCGAAAAAGGAAGAGACTCAGTCCTCTTTCAAGGTTGTCGGTAAGATCGATCTTACCCAGTTTGACCGCAAGCCGGTTAAGCGTGAGAGAATATCCAAGAGCAGCAAGAAAGTTGATGTGGCAAAAGCCGGCGCCAATATCGAAAGATCTCCGAAAAGGGAGAACAAAGGCCAGCAGAACCAGCAGCAACAGGGCAAGGGACGCAAGCGTGACCGTTTCAAACCTGCAATGACGGAAGCCGAGCAGGAAGAAATGCAGAAGGAAATCCAGAAGCAGGTAAAGGAGACTTATGCCCGTATGAACGAGGGCAAGAAGAATAATTTCGGAGCCAAATACCGTAAGGAAAAGAGGGAGGCCGCTGCCCAGAAGAGCCAGGAAGAGCTCGAGCAGATTGCAGCAGAGAAGAGCGTCCTCAAGGTGACGGAGTTCGTTACGGTAAACGATCTTGCCACCCTTATGAACAATACTCCTGTGGTGAAGGTTATCGGTGCGTGCATGAGCCTTGGACTGATGGTATCCATCAACCAGAGACTTGATGCAGAAACTC
Organism: Bacteroidales bacterium; assembly: GCA_024402095.1. Taxonomy (GTDB): domain Bacteria; phylum Bacteroidota; class Bacteroidia; order Bacteroidales; family UBA932; genus Cryptobacteroides. The sequence goes on from JAKSJU010000016.1 coordinate 5,091, forward strand.
TGGTGCTGGTGGCTGAAGAGTTCGGATATAAGGTCGAATTCGTAACCGCCGACATTTCAGAGGAGATAAGCAACACCGAGCAGGAGGACAGGCCGGAGGATCTCGTCTCCAGACCTCCTATCATTACGGTGATGGGACACGTTGACCATGGTAAGACCTCCCTCCTGGACTATATCCGCAAATCCAATGTGATTGCCGGTGAAGCCGGAGGAATCACGCAGCATATCGGTGCATATAGCGTAAAGATGGATGACGGAAGGAGGATTACTTTCCTTGATACTCCTGGACACGAAGCCTTTACGGCCATGCGTGCCCGTGGAGCCCAACTTACTGACCTTGCTATCATCATAGTGGCTGCGGACGACGCAGTGATGCCGCAAACGGTCGAGGCTATCAATCATGCCCAGGCTGCAGGCGTGCCTATGGTATTCGCAATCAATAAGATTGATAAGCCGGGTGCAAACCCTGACACAATCCGCAGACAGCTTTCAGAAATGAATATTCTGGTTGAGGACTGGGGAGGCAAGTACCAGTGTCAGGAGATTTCCGCCAAAAAGGGACTCAATGTTGACAAATTGCTTGAAAAGGTGCTTCTTGAAACAGATATCCTCGAACTCAAGGCCAACCCGAACAAGATGGCAGTCGGTGCAGTGATAGAGTCTTCTCTTGATAAGGGACGCGGCTATCTGGCCACTGTACTTGTCCAGGAAGGTACATTGCACGTAGGTGATGTCATCCTTTGCGGCAGTTTCTACGGAAAGGTTAAGTCCATGTTCAACGAACGCGGGCAGAAAGTCACAGAAGCCGGTCCAGCAACTCCAGTCTCTGTGCTCGGACTCAATGGAGCACCTGCCGCCGGAGAGAAGTTCAATGTACTCTCTGACGAGAAGGAAGCAAAGAACATCGCAAACAAACGCGAACAGCTCATCCGCATCCAGGGCATCAAGACTCAGAAGCATATGACGCTTGAAGAAATCGGTCGCCGTATCGCTATCGGAAACTTCAAGGAGCTTAATGTTATTGTCAAAGGAGATGTGGATGGTTCTGTCGAGGCGCTGTCCGACTCCCTTATCAAACTTTCCACCGAAGAAGTCAGAGTCAACGTTATACATAAGGCAGTCGGAGCCATATCCGAATCCGATGTGCTTCTGGCCGAGGCTTCAGATGCAGTCATCATAGGTTTCCAGGTCCGTCCGTCCGTCGAGGCGAGAAAGTCCGCAGAACAGGAAGGCATAGAAATCAGACTTTACTCCGTCATTTACGACTGTATCAACGAGGTCAAGGATGGTATCGAGGGTATGCTCGAGCCTGAAAAGAAAGAAGAGGTTGTCGGCACTGCCGAGGTCAAGCAGACTTTCAAGATCAGCAAGGTCGGCACAATCGCAGGATGCCTTGTCCGTGACGGCAAGATGACGGCACGCGCCAAAGTCAGACTCATCCGTGACGGTATCGTGGTATATACCGGTGAACTCGGTTCTCTCCAAATCGGGAAAGACCAGGCCAAGGAGGTCGCTTCCGGCAAGGAATGCGGTATGGGAATCGCCAATTTCAATGATATCAAGGAAGGTGACATTATCGAAGCTTTCCAGATTGTTGAAATCAAGCGTACATTGTAATATCCTTGAAGTGAGATAGATTGGAGCGGCAGATAGAACTTTCCGGACATTACGGTTATAAGCGAATAGCATTTACAATGGCACCGATGGTACTAATGATGTTAGTAACATCGGTGTATACTGTTGTTGACGGTCTCTTCGTATCCAATTTCGCCGGTAGCGACGCATTCGCCGGCATGAATCTGATATGGCCAGCCGTGGGTATAGTGGGCGCGCTCGGACTTATGATAGGCTCGGGAGGCAGTGCGCTGGTTTCCAAGACTTTCGGTGAAGGCGATCCGGAAAGGGCAAACCGTATATTCTCGATGCTGGTTATCCTTACCATCGTCGGCGGATCTGTCATAGCAGTGCTCATGTATATGCTGATGCCTTCATTGACGCTCGCTTTGGGGGCTGATGAAGTGCTTGCTCCATATGCGACGCAATACGGAAGAATACTCATAGTGATTCTGCCGTTCTATATGCTGAACATGGCTTTCCAGCCATTCTTCATGGCTGCAGAGTATCCGCATTTCGGGACAGTGATAAGCATAGCATGTGGTGTGAGCAACATGTTGCTAGATGCGCTGTTCGTTGCCGTTTTCAAGTGGGGGCTTGCAGGTGCAGCTTTGGCGACGGCCATTTCTCTGTCCGTGGGCGGAGTGGTACCGTTATGGTATTTTTCCTCCCGGCGCAACAGGACTCACCTGAAATTTGTCCTTTGCGGTTTTGACTGGAAAAGCATCGGAAAGTCCTGCGTGAACGGAATGTCCGAGTTTGTCGGAAACATAGCGATGAATGTGATAGGAATCTGTTACAACTGGCAGCTGATGCGTTTTATCGGTGCAGACGGGGTGTCCGCATACGGAATAATCTGGTATATCGGTTTCCTTTTCGCTGCTGTCTTTATCGGTTACAATATGGGGATAACCCAAGTGATAGCATACAATTTCGGCGCCGGTAACAGGTATGAGATGCGCAGTCTCCTGAAAAAGAGTCTGGTGTTCATCTCCTTTTTCGGACTGGTTATGACAGTTGCCGCGGAAGTGTTCATCCCGACGGTGGCGGGAGTATTCGTCGGATATGACGAATCCTTGTGCAGTCTCGCTGTCCATGCTGCGCGCATATACATGTTCAGTTTTCTGATATGCGGTTTCAATATGTTCACTTCTGCGTGGTTTACTGCCTTGAACAACGGAATGGTCTCTGCTGTCGCTGCATTTGTCCGGACTCTGGTGTTTGAGCTGAGTGTGGTATTCATATTGCCGGCGATTGTGGGTATTGACGGCATCTGGTATTCCGTCAATGTGGCTGAAGTGCTCGCTCTGATTCTTTCAGCCGCCCTGATAATGGCATTCGGTAGGAGATACGGATACTCCAAGGCCTCCATAGAAAAGGAAAATCCCTCGCAGAATACTCTGTAAGGGATTTTTTATATGGTTGAGATATCGGGACTCGAACCCAAACTGGCAGAACCAAAATCTGTAGTGCTACCATTACACCATACCTCAATTCCGTGTGCAAAGATAAGACTTATCTTTTGTTTTTGAAATAATCACTTACCAGCTTTGAACATTCATCGGACAGGATTCCGGAACAGACTTCTGTCTTAGGATGGAGGAGTGAAGGGGAGAACCGGCTGTAGCCTCTTTTCGGATCCTGCGCCCCGTAGACAAGTTTTCCCAACTGGGCCCAGTTCAAGGCTGCGGCGCACATGGGGCAAGGCTCTACCGTGACATACAATGTGCAATCATTAAGATATTTGCCTCCTATGGCTTCAGTAGCCGAAGTAAGCGCTATCATCTCAGCATGTGCAGTGGGGTCATTAAGCTTTTCGCACATATTGTGTCCTCTGGCTATTATCCTTCCTTTGCATACGATGACAGCCCCGACCGGCACCTCGTCTTCTTCAGCGGCTGTCACCGCTTCCTCCAAAGCCTCGCGGATGTATTTTTCATCGATTTCCATATTGCTAATATATGCATAAGCATTGAAACTTATTGAAAAAAGTTTCATATTTGTCGTATGAAACTTTTCCTTATCGACGGACACGCCCTTATCTTCAAGATGTATTATGCATTCTTGGGCAGGCCGATGATAAACAGCAAGGGAATAGATACTTCCATACTGTTCGGCTTTACAAAATACCTGCTGGAACTGATCCAGAAGGAAAATCCGACGCATCTTGCGGTCTCGTTCGACCCTCCGGGAGGAACTTTCAGGAATGAGATGTATCCTGAATACAAGGCGAACAGAGGTGAAACTCCCCAATTAGTCATCGATGCGCTCGAACCGCTTATCAGGATCTGCCGCGCAATGGACATACCTGTACTTATGATTCACGGATTCGAGGCAGACGATGTAATCGGCTCGATGGCCGTACGCGCTGCTTCCGAGGGCTTTGACGTTTATATGGTCACTCCGGACAAGGATTATGGGCAACTTATAGATAAGAACATATATCAGTTCAGGCCGGGGAAAGGCGGTGAAAATGAAATCATCGATATCTCCGGAGTCTGTGAGAAATGGGGGATAGACAGCCCGTCTCAGGTTATTGACATCCTTGCGCTATGCGGAGATTCGGCGGACAATGTACCAGGCGTGCAGGGCGTCGGTCCCGTCGGGGCTTCAAAACTGTTGAAGAAGTACGGCAATGTAGAAAATATTTACAGACATATCGAGGAGCTGACCCCGAAGCAGAAAGAAATGTTCAAAGCTGCAGAGGACCACATCGGGCTGTCGAAACAGCTGGTCACCATCAAGACGGACATACCTATTGACGTCAAGACGGAGGATCTCAAACTTACTGCATCAATGACTGCGGAACTCTCTGATTTGTTCGGATATTATGAGTTCATTTCCTTGAAACGTCATCTTCCCGCTTCTTCTGTCGAACGGATTGAAAGCGCCCCGGTAAAAGAGGACGTTTCATATACTGAAGTCGGACTTGACAGCATAAAGTCGGACAGGATCGCTGTATGCCTTTCCCGGGGGATAGTGACAATCTCGGCCGGCAGAAAGGTTGCAAAAGGGTCAATCGCCGCATGCAGGAAACTGCTTGAAGATCCTGCAGTAGCCAAGTGCGGATATTCGATAAAATCCATAATGAATGAACTGGCTGCAGAGGGTGTCGGACTGGAAGGGAAGAAATATGATATCGAACTTATGCATTACCTTCTCAATCCGGAAAGGGGGCATCAGCTGGATATTCTGGCAAAGAGCTACCTCGGTGTGGACCTGAATGAGGATGATGATTCAGAAGCGGTCGTGGGCTCCCTCTTCGATGATAACGGTGAATCCTCCGAAAAGGAAAAGAATATGAGCGTCGTTGCGGTAGTGACTGATGCCTTGAGCTCCAGACTGTATGAGGAGATGTCCGCTGCAGGTATTTCCGCACTGTATGATGAAATTGAAGAGCCTTTGATCGGGGTTCTTTCAAGAATGGAGAGAACCGGGGTTAAGGTTGACGTGGCATCCCTCAATCTGTTCGCGGATTCGTTGAGAGCGGAATTGTCTTCTATCGAGGCTGAAATAAGGGAACTGACAGGCGAGCCTGGATTGAACGTCTCATCCCCTAAGCAGGTGGGCGAAGTCATTTTCGAGAAAATGAAACTGGACCCGAAGGCGAAGAAGCCGTCAAAGGGAAGCTGGCCTACGGATGAGACTACCCTTACGGAACTCTCAGATAGAAGTCCGGTGATAGAAAAGATCCTTGAATACAGGGGAGTGAAGAAACTGCTGTCAGCATACATCGAGCCATTTCCCGGCTATGTATCCGAGCTTGACGGAAGGGTTCACACCACGTTCAACCAGGCTCTGACTTCTACCGGGAGGTTGAGTTCATCCAACCCGAACCTTCAAAACATTCCGATCAGGACAGAGCGTGGACGTGAAATCAGAAAGGCCTTCATTCCTGGCGCTGAAGATTGCGTAATGATGTCCGCCGACTACTCCCAGATAGAGCTGAGGGTGATGGCACATCTTTGCGGTGATGAGAATATGACGGCGGCATTCAATTCGGGTACAGATGTGCACGCAGTGACCGCTTCCAAGATTTTCGGGGTTCCGCTGGAAAATGTGACCTCCGACCAGAGGCGTGTCGCAAAAACCGCGAATTTCGGGATAATGTATGGAATTTCAACCTTCGGACTCGCTCAGCGGCTTCGCTGTCCGAGAACTGAAGCGAAGAAGATTATCGAGGATTATTTCGGATCGTTCCCGAGCATCAGACTCTTTATAGACAAGACGCTCCAGGATGCGAGGGACAAAGGATATGTTGAGACTCTTTTCAAACGCAGACGGTACATCCCTGACATCAATGCCCACAATGCCCAGGTCAGAGCTTTTGCAGAGAGGAATGCGGTGAACGCCCCGATACAGGGTACAGCCGCGGACATCATAAAAATAGCAATGATAAGGGTCGATCGCAGGCTTGCGGAAGAAAAGCTGAAGTCCAGAATGGTGCTCCAGATACACGATGAACTTCTGCTTGAGGTTCCTTCCGGAGAAATTGAAACAGTGAAGAGGATTCTTGTTGAGGAGATGGAAGGGGTAATGAAATTATCGGTTCCTTTAACAGTAGAATGTAATTATGGCAAGACCTGGCTCGAAGCCCATTGACGAACTGGTACGTCTGGCAATGATCGGTGATGGAGCTGCGTTCACGCAGCTCTGGGATACACATATAGATGCGCTGAAATCATATCTGAGAAGCACAGTGAAGCAATTGGACAGTTTCTATATCGATGATATCTGCTCCAAAAGTTTCGAAAAAGCTTTCAGGCAGATAAGCACATACGACCAGAACAAGAGCCAGTTCTCGACCTGGCTCAGGACCATTGCCCACAATACGGCCCTTGACCTGATAGATCAGGAAAAGCGCGTCCAGAGGAAGTATATCTACCTGGACGATGACAGCAAGCCGTCAGGCGTACTTGTGGATACTATCCGGGATGAAATAGACACACCTCTTGAATCCATCATCAAGTCGGAAGACCAGGAACAGACGGAAAGATACATTGATGGATTGCCCGAGCTGTACAGGGACGTAGCCAGGAAAAGACTTGTGGACGGCCTTCAATACAAGGAGATATCCGAGGAACTCGATATGGAACTTAATACTGTGCGGACTCGGATACGCAGGGCGAAGGCCTTGATTGAAAAGATGAAAAGCGATGATGAACAAAAGTGATTTTGACGAAGCGATAAGACTCTGGAGTGAGTGGAATGAAAAGATAAACGTCATTTCCAGAAAGGATATCGATAATATCTATGAGCACCACATCAGGCATTCGCTGGCAATAGCGGAATATATGCGTATCTTTTTCCCGGAAGAGGGTCTTGAAGGTGCAAGAATACTGGACGTAGGTACAGGCGGCGGTTTCCCGGGCATCCCGTTGGCCATGACCTGGCCGCAGGCGGAGTTTGATCTGTGCGACAGCATCGGCAAGAAGATAAAGGTGGCTTCTGCGGTGTCGGAAGGACTTGGTCTGAAAAACGTTAGATGCTTGAACGGCAGAGCGGAAGAGCTGTCAGGTTCATATGATTACATTGTGTCCCGCGCAGTAACCTCCCTGGAGAATTTCTACCCTTGGGTGGAGGGGAAATACAGGAAAGGAATCCTGTATCTCAAAGGGGGTGATGTCAATGAAGAAATAGCCGCAATGTGCAGAAAGTGTCGCGTAAATCCTTCAAAAGTAAGTGTATGGCCGATAATCGACTGGCTGAAAGACGATTATTTCGCAGAAAAATTTGTAATTCATATAGGAAAATAATATCTTTGCCCTCCCAAAACTGAATAAATAAAAAACAACGATATGAAAAGAACATTTCAACCTTCAATCCGCAAGAGAGTCAACAAGCACGGATTCCGTGAGCGCATGAGCACTGCAAATGGCCGTCGTGTACTTTCTGCACGTCGCCGTCACGGACGCAAGAGACTCACAGTCTCTTCAGAAGACAGATTCTAATTTGATGCAAATCAAAATAAGAAGAGCTGACCTGATGGCCGGCTCTTCTTATTTTATTATTATCCTTTTGATTCTCCTTGGAACGGAGGTCAGAATTTCATACGGAATTGTGTCCAGAATGCCGGCCAGATACTCTACAGTCGGGTCATTCCCGAAGATTGTAACCGTGTCTCCAACCTTGGCGTCGACTCCGGTGATATCAAGCATACACATGTCCATGCAGATATTGCCTATTGTCGGCACTCTGTGCCCGTTCAGGCTGAAGGACGCGCGACCCTGCCCGAGATGCCTGTTAAGCCCATCCGCATAACCTACAGGTATTGTGGCAGTGACAGTGCCGGATTGAGCTATCTTGCCGTGCCTTCCGTATCCGATGGTGCCGTCTTCAGCTTTAAGCTGTTTGATCTGAAGTATCTTGACTTTCAAGGAGGCTACGGGGGAAAGCTTTCTTCCGGGAATAGCGCTGATACCGTATATTCCGATGCCGAGCCTGACCATGTCGAACTGATATTGCGGGAATCTCTCGATACCCGCCGAATTCAGGATATGTCTAATAGGACGATATGCAAGACTTCCTGTTATGATGTCGGCATTCTGCGAAAACATACCGATCTGTCCCAATGTGAAATCGTCGGAATCCGGGTCCTCCGCAGCGGCGAGATGAGAATATATGGATTTAACCTTTACACAGTCGGTGGCCTTGAGAAAACAGCACAGTTCATCGAGTTCTGAAGTCATAAAGCCTAACCTGTGCATTCCTGTGTCCAACTTTATGTGCACAGGGTAGTCTTTGATTCCTCTTCGCTTCAGAGTGTCACAGAAAGCTTTGAGAGTAAAGATATTGGGAATGCCCGGCTCCAACCTGTTGTCTATTATCTCTTCAAAATAGTCGGTGCCTGCCGTAAGGACCAATATCGGAAGGGAGATTCCGCCTTTCCTGAGCTCGATACCTTCAACCGGCAGAGCTACGGCGAGATAATCTGCGCCGGCAGACTGCATCATGGATGCGAACTCGACGGCTCCGTGTCCATAAGCATTCGCCTTGACCAGTACGAGCAGTTTGGTTTCCGCTTTGAGCAGAGACCTGAAATAGGAATAATTGTCCTTGCAGGCCGCCAGGTCAAGCTCCAATCTTGAAAAGTCATTCTCCCTTGACATAGTGTACAAATTTACCAAATTTTCTGAATGAGACTTTCATTTATTCTTATATTTGTATAGTATGGTTCCTTTTCTCAAACAGGTTGCAGTCCATTATTTCGGGCAGGGGAATGTCGGGAGACGCTGTTTCGTTTTCCCGAACAGGCGTGCGATGGTATTCTTCAAAAAATACCTCGGTGAATGTGTGGCGGCTGGAGGAACGCCCATAGTTTCCCCGCAGATGTATACGATGAACGATTTTTTCTATCGTATCACCGGTAAGAGTCCCGCCAGCAGGGAACAGCTTATTCTGAGACTGTATGACTGTTACAAGAAATTTGACAGGCGGGATGAGGAACTGGATGACTTCATTTTCTGGGGAGGGGTGCTCCTTTCTGATTTCAATGACGTTGACAAGTACCTTGTGGATGCCGACAGACTTTTCACAAACGTCTCGGATTTCAAGTCCATGCTTTCCCCGGAAGAGTACCTTGACGAGACCCAGTTGGAAGCGTTGAACAGGTTTCTGAGTCATTTCCGTACGGGAGGGAGCTATAAGACAGAATTCCTCAGGACTTGGGAAATCATGCGCCCGCTGTACCATGATTTCAATGAGTCATTGTCCCGTGAAGGTCTTGCCTATGAAGGCCAGGTCTATAGGGAGCTTGCAGAGAAACTCTCCGAGCATCCTGTGAAAGATATCCTGGCTGATTCCATGAAAGAAACGGATGATTTCGTCTTTGTCGGTCTGAATGCGCTGAACGAGTGCGAGAAAAGGCTCCTTTCAAAATTGAGGGACGCAGGCCTGGCTGAATTCTGCTGGGATTATTCCAGCGAAATGATAAAGGACAGCCACAACAAGTCTTCTTTCTTCATGGCCCGTAACATCCAGGATTTCAAACCTTCGTTCACTATCGATCCGCAGGGGCTTGAAATTCCTGAGATTAATGCTGTAAGTGTACCGTCTGCCATAGGTCAGACCAAACAGATTCCTGCAATACTTGACAGGTTTGGAGAGGATATCGGAATTAATACCGCAGTGGTCCTCCCGGATGAAGGCTTGCTGATTCCTGTACTGAATTCAATCCCGGAATATATAAAGGACATAAATGTGACGATGGGCTATCCGATGAACGGAAGCGAACTCTGGTCTCTCATGAATGAGTTGTCGTCGCTTCAGATTCATCTGCGGTATCAGGGAGAGGAGGCGTACTTCTACCACAGACAGGTATGGGCAGTTTTCTCCAACAGTATTTTCAAGACAGTGATTTCTGATTCGGGCAGAGAGACAGTGGAAAGGATTAAGAAGTCAACCAAATACTATATTCCGATTGAAGATTTCCGGGGAGATTCTCTCCTTGAACTCATTTTCACTCCGGTGGTAAAAGATTCGACAGAGCGTAGTGCTGACTTGATAAACAGTCTGGAAGAATATGGGAAGGATATCATCCTGCACATCGCACCCATACTGAAAGAGAAAGAGGATATGTCGCTCGAACTTGATTTCGCCAAGGAATATTACCAGGCTATCGGGCGGCTACAGGCATGCAGACTGGAAATCCGCCCGGCAACATATTTCAGAATGCTCGGGCAGCTTGTGGGAAATGCGTCGGTTCCGTTCAAGGGCGAGCCGCTCAAGGGGCTTCAGATAATGGGACCGCTTGAGACCAGGGCGCTGGATTTTGAAAATGTAATATTGTTGAACAGCAACGAAGGTATCTTCCCTCGAAGAGCAGTAAGCCCGTCGTTTATCCCTCCGGAACTGCGCAAAGGCTTTGACTTGCCTACATACGAATATCAGGACGCAGTCTGGGCGTATTATTTCTACAGAATGATACAGCGCTGCCGCAGGGTATGGATGCTGTATGACTCCAGAACGGAGGTCAGCAAGTCCGGAGAGCCGAGCCGTTATATAAGCCAGTTGGAGCTCCATTTCGGTGTCAAAGTCAACCGCTTCGTAGTCAAGTCCAGAATAGAGAAGGGCAGTGAAGAGAGTTCCATATCGAAAACGGATGAGGACATAGCATTGATAAAGGGCAAATACCTTTCAGCGACAAGAATTCAGGATTACGAGGCCTGCCCTGCGAAGTTCTATTACAGGTTTGTCCGGGGACTGCGTGAAAAGGACGAGGTGGTGGAAGTGCTTGATGCAGGAAAAATGGGCACGGTGTTCCATTCGACGATGGAAAGTCTTTATAGGACTGATTCAGGCATTATATCCAAATCATATCTAGAGACGTTGATTTCCAAGGAAAACCCACGGATACGCAATGAGGTCAAGGAAGGAATAAAGAAGAAACTTAACAGCTTTGAAGTGACTGGCCGCAACCTCATATATGAGGATATCATATGCAGGTATGTAGAGAAAACACTCCAGAGAGATTTGGAACTCATGGAATCATACGGGGTCAAGGAGTTCAGGATATTGGGACTGGAACTGCACAAGAATAGAACTATCGACGGTTTCCTGTTTAAAGGTGATATAGACAGACTTGACAGTTTCGTTCCGGGAGAAGTCAGAGTGGTCGATTATAAGACCGGCAGTGTGGATCGTGACAAGGTTGACCTGCAGTTGTTCCTTTATGACAGGCTGATAAGCCAGGATGTTCTGGTGAAAGGGAAGCACCTTGTCAACTCTGTATATCATCTGTCCAGGATGTTTGTGGAGAAGATTGAGAATGAGGAGATGGACTCTGACAGAAAAGCAGAAATGAAAACTCGTCTGGAGGCTGTGCTCTCTGAACTTGCGGATCCTTCCATTCCGTTCAGGAGGACTGATGACGTCCAGCATACGTGCTCTTATTGTGAATTTAAAATGATCTGCGGAAGATGAAGATAAAGAAAGCATCGGCGGGTTCGGGTAAGACTTACACCCTCGCCCATACATATATCGACCTGCTTCTGCAGTCAAAAGACAGATATGCCTACAGGCACATCCTGGCTGTAACCTTTACCAATAAGGCAACAGCCGAGATGAAAAGCAGAATACTTAAAGACCTTAGCGAACTTGCACGCACAGACAACCGTGCAAGAGAAATACTCACTGATATTCTGCATGATTACAGCGCATTTGCAATCAGCACTATCGACAAGTTTTTCCAGCAGACGCTGAAAGCATTCTCCCGGGAGATAGGTCAGTTCTCGGATTACCAGATAGAACTTGACCGGGACTCCCTCATTAAGGAGTCCATGGACAGGATCCTGGATTCACTGACGGAGGACAAGCCTGAACTTGTGAAGTGGATACGCTCCACCGTTTCTGAAAGCCTCGAGCACGGCGAGAAGTGCAACATTGAAAAATCCCTGTACGAAATGGGTCGCGTTCTCAAGTCGGAGGATCACAGGGAGATGGTTGCAAGGCTAGGTATCGATGAACTTAAGATCTACGACAAGGAAAACCTGGATAAGATCAGAAAGGACTGCAGGGCTGTCATTGACGGATTCGAAAAGAAGGCAGCGGAATTGGGAGTGACAGCCGAAGCGGGAGCGAAGGTGAAACGCCCCGGCGTACGGGCGATGAAAGCCGGCCCGGCAGAGCTTAACGAATTGTTTGGCGAACCGTACAAGAAGTACAATACCGCAGTAATAGTCAACAACTTTATCTTTACGCTCGGCCTGGCCGGAGAATTCTATCAGGAATTCAACAATTTGCTGAAGGAAAAGAATGTAATGTGTCTGGATGAATCGAATACCATTCTTCGGGACATTATCGACGGCAGTGATGCGCCTTTCGTATATGAGAAACTGGGAGTCAGGTTCGATGATTTCCTTCTGGACGAGTTCCAGGACACTTCAAATATCCAGTGGGAAAATTTCCTCCCGCTGCTGAAGGAGAGTGAGTCCAGAGGTGGAGAAAACCTTATTGTAGGCGATGTCAAGCAGAGTATCTACAGATTCAGGGATTCTGACTGGGAACTTCTGGGGAGCAAGGTTAAGGAGCAGTTCCCTTCGGCATCCGAAGATCCTATGGACTCGAACTGGAGAAGCCTGGCCGAGGTTGTCCATTTCAATAATAACTTCTTCAAGGCGGCATCTGAGAAACTGGGGCTTGACCGGATTTATTCGGACGTGCAGCAGAAAGTCAAGTCCAAAGATCAGCAGAACGGCTATGTGAGAGTCACATTCACTGACGATCAGATGGCTGCTGTGCTGGATTCAGTGAATACGGCCCGTGATGCCGGGGCGCGGTGGCGTGACATAGCGGTTCTCGTCCGGAACAAGAAAGAGGGTTCCGGCATAGCAGCCGAACTTATCAGGAACGGAATACCGGTCATTTCCGATGACTCGCTCAACTTGAAGTCGTCAATAATCGTCCGCAGGCTGGTTTCGTTGCTGAGTTGTCTTGAGAATCCCGATGATGAGGTCAACAGTTTCCTGGCTGAATCTCTTGACGTGCAGATGCCGGAAAGATATCACTCACTGATAGATCTTTGCGAAGGTCTGTTGCGTGAGCTGAAGGGTGTGGATCCTGTTGCGTTTGACGGCGAAACACTTTATGTGCAGGCATTCATGGATGATCTCAGGGAGTGGTCCGCAGTGAACGGCAACAACTTGAGATATTATTTGAAACACTGGGAGGATAAAGACTTTTTTATCGGCTCGCCGGAAAGTTCGGATTCCATCAGGGTGCTCACCATCCATAAATCGAAGGGATTGGAATTTCCGTATCTTATTTTTCCGTATGCTGAAAAAGTCGAACTTTATACCAGAAGTGTACGCTGGTGCGAGTATGATGGGAATATATATCCGGTCGTACTGTCAGGCTCTTCCGAGGAAACCTATTTTGCGGAAGATTTCTATCAGGAAAGACAGAAGCAGAGAGTGGACAATATTAACCTCTTCTACGTTGCTTTGACAAGGGCGGAGAAATGTCTTCATGTCATTTCAAAGAGCCCGACAAAGAGGTGCCGCGAAGGGTTGAAGAAAGCCGGCTATGAATATTCAAACATGGCTGAAGTCCTGTATGAATACTGCGGGTGTTTCGATGACAGGGAGTATGGCAGAATGTATGATTTCTCAAAAATGGAGAGAAAATCTGGAGAAGCAGTCAAGGATTTCCCCGCCTCATATCCATCATTCAGTATTGGGGGCAGGCTAGCTCCTTCTGCAGATGCCGCGGATTTCTTTGGAGAGGGAGGGGAGACTGGAGCATCCGCGTCTGCAAGACGTGCCGGCATAGTCCTGCATGATGTGCTGTCAGGACTTGACGGCATCGGGGATCTCGAAAAAGCGATGGAAAGGACAGTGAAGAACGGCCTGCTTTCCGTTGAGGAATCGGATACTTATTTCAAGCTTCTGTCAGAGCGGATAAATGCCCATAAGGATTGGTTCAATTCAAAAGGACGCAATGAAACGGCCCTGATTGGAGCGGATGGAAAAGAGTATCGGCCGGATAGGGTGGTGCTTGGAGAAGATTCGGTGCTGATAATCGACTATAAGTTCGGAGAAGAAATGGATTCTTACATCAGGCAGGTTCGGGGCTATGTTAGACTCTACTCTCAGATGGGTTACAGGAATGTCAGCGGAGTAGTCTGGTATGTAAAGGAGGATAAGGTAGTGAATGTCTGAACTATCTCAAATCCGTAACCACCCAGGAACTGTCAAGTGATTTCGTGTCAAATCTGTATAATGACAAATCACTTTCGGGTGAAGAATATTTAACGTTCTTGATTTTTAAGTCCGACAGGGCCCCGAGATAAGAGTCGGGGTCGGAAAGAAACTCCTCCAGACCGCAGGCCTGCTCAATATACACTTCTCTGGCTTCGCTGTCAACTGTCCACCTGGATTCACCGTCGCAGTATATGTCAAGACCGTTTCCGCTGACAAAATAGTAGTTCTGCTGCGCTGTGATACGGCCGGTTACGGTAACGTTTGCATCAGCAATGCTCATTTCACAGGAGTATGAAGCATCTACTCTGTGGTTAGGGACCATAGAAAGAATTTCGGTGATTATGGAAATGAGGATAACCAGTGCTTTCATCGCTTGTAGTTGTCAAGGATGGTTTGCAGCGAGTCCAGATCGGATACCAGCACCTGGCGTGGCTTGGAGCCCTCCTGAGGGCCGACGATTCCGGCTGCTTCCAATTGATCCATGACTCTACCGGCTTTTGCATAACCCATGCCAAGACGCCTCTGAAGGTCTGATGTTGAGCCTTTCTGGTTCGTCACGATAAGTCTGGCGGCTTCTTCAAAACGCTCATCCATATCATTCACGTCCAGGGAACCGCCCTCAGAAGAACCGGCCTCGGATGGAAGAGGAAGATAGTACGGTGTATTATAGCATTTGCCGTAACCTGTCTGTTTGCCTATTGCTCCTGTGAGAGCTTCAGTCTCATCTCCGCTCACGTAGCCGCACTGTATTCTTTCTGAATCAATGCCTGCAGAGAACAGCATGTCTCCCTTTCCTATCAGTTTCTCTGCGCCAGGACTGTCCAGAATCGTCATCGAATCAACTCTTGAGGCGACTCTGAAGGCGATGCGCATAGGGAAGTTGCTCTTGATAAGTCCGGAGATGACATCGACAGAAGGCCGTTGTGTAGCAAGAATGACATGAATGCCTGCTGCGCGGCCTTTTTGTGCAAGCCTGATGATAGAGCTTGTTATGCTCCTTCCGGCTGCCTTGCTGTCAGCCGATGCACCGGCCGTCATGGTAAGATCAGCGTATTCATCAACCACGACAACCAGGTAAGGAAGGAATCTGTGCCCGTGCTCAGGGTTGAGATGACGCTCCTTGAACTTATTGTTATATAGTTTGATGTTGTTTACGCCGGCCTTGCTCAGAAGCGTATATCTGTCATCCATCTCAATACAGAGTGATCTCAAAATCTTTTCTGCATCCTTTGGCAATTTGACAATGGCATTGTCCTTCTCGTCCTTTTCGCTGGCCGCCTCTGGCAGGACAGCAAGATAGTGCTTCAAAAGCTGCGAGTACGCGGTGAACTCCACCATCTTTGGATCTATGAAGACGAACTTCAGTTCGGAAGGATGCTTTGAATACAGCAGAGAGGAGACTATTACATTCAGCCCCACGGATTTTCCCTGCTTCGTGGCACCGGCAATCAGCAGGTGCGGAGCATCCGCCAGGTCAAATACCTTGACTTCCTGAGTGATGGTATATCCTATTGCCACAGGAAGGTCAGCCTTGCTTTCCCTGAATCCGGAGTCGTTGAGCAGTGCTTTGAGCGGCACAATCGAAGAATAGTCGTTAGCAACTTCGATTCCGACGGAATCACTCAGCGTAACCACTCTCACGCCTTTGGCGTTCAGTGACATAGCTATATCCTCCTGCAATTTCTTTATGTCGGAAATCTTCACTCCGGCGGAAGGATAGACCTTATAGAGAGTGACAGTCGGCCCGACTATAGCCTTTACGTCATCAACATTGATTCTGTAGTTTGACAGTGCGGCCCTGATCTTGTTGTTGTTCCTGGTAAGTTCCTCTGTGGTAACTTCATGCCTTGCGGATTTGTAGTTCTGAAGCAGTTCAAGGGACGGCATCTTGAAATTAGGCAGGCCATATGGCGGGTCCAGCCTGTTGTCGATAGGCTCCAGCGGTTCAGTGATTTCCGTAGAAAGGCCTTCATCGTCCCGGATGATCTCTATCCCGTTTTCAGGTTCAACCTCGAACCCGAGCTCAACAGGGTCGAAGGGTTCGACTCCAAATAATTCACCGGGCTCGGCCTGACCGGCGATATCATTTCCGTTAATATCCTGAGTGATTTCAACCGCTTCCAGTACGGTGGTATCCTCAGCTGTCTTTTCTTCGGTATTTTCTTCTTCAGCCTTTTGCTTGCGCTCTTCTTTTCTCCTGGAGATGTGCTCTTCAATCTTTCCGATAGTATTGAATACCCATTTCGGAATCCTGATACTGCTGAGAAAAATCCAACTTGTGACAAAGACTCCGGCAAGAATTCCGGTGACGATTTTACCCATCAATTCATTAGACCAATTGACGATAAATGCTCCGCAGTGGCCACCCAGACCACCCCAAAACGCATTCGTGGCATTCAATATGAATCCAATGTATGCAAAGGCAATAGCGAATATGAGAGCTCCTGATAGAGAAATCAGCGTGAGCTTGATAAGGGACATCCCGCTCTTTCCGGCCAATAGCTTGATTGACAGCGCTATCAGGATAATCAGGAGGGAAAAGCTGCCAAGTCCGAAGCATTCACCGACAAGCAGGAATCCGGTCTTGTTGCCCAGGGTCCCGGCTTTATTGGCTGCGCTGCCCGCCGCTCCGGGGGACAGAAGGCTCATGTCCTCCTGCCAATGGAACAGGTATGAAAGAGTTGAAACGAAAATAAAGATAGTAAAGGCAGATACGAGCAACCCGAGAACTCTGGCTGCCGAAGTCCTGTCTTTTTCGTTCCAATTGTCCCAAAAGCGCAAATTCATATTTATTTCCTCTTTCTGTTATTCTTCCGTGAGCCGTTTTTCTTCGTGGCGGCCTGACCGACATTGATGCTCATTCCCGGTCTTGAGAAATTGACGTCAGAAGCAATTTTGCCGAGCTCCAATCCGTCAGGTACTTTCAAACGGTAGTCGGACAACTTCTCAATGTCATCAAAAATGGTTCTGTCAGCTACACTGTCCTTGTTCCAGATAAGATACTGCTGTCTCATGTATGTGGCAAGTGACCTTATCATTGCCGTCTTGGACTCGCTGTCCGGCTCGTCGCAAAGCAGGTTTATAATCTTTTCGATATTCCTTCCATAGTGGGTGGCCTTGATCCTGGACCCCTTCATCGGAATCGGAACAGGCCTGGTCTCGAACTGGGCCGGAACAGGGCATGGGTAAGGTGAATCCACATCCAGGTCGAATCCTGCAATCATATACAGATGATCCCAAAGCTTATGTTCGAAGTTCTCCTGGGAGTGCACCTGCGGATTCAGTATTTCCATTGATTTGACGACCGCCTTGGCCTGCTCGGTACGCTGTGCACGATCCGGAATCTGCTTGAGATGCTCGATCATATTCAAGATGTTGCGCCCGTATTCAGGCATGTTCAGCTTTTTCAGCTCGGTGTTGTACGGTAAAGTTCTTTCCATAGTCAGTTTATCTTACGCATCTGACGGATGCGGCAAATGATTTATTGTCGGATGCAACAAGGGTGGTGATTTCATTCATCCCCTCGTAGATGCATTTGTATGCGGGCTTGCCATCACACTCGGAAGAAGTCCAGAATATTGCGTAAGACTTGAATCCCTTGAAAGTGTATTCTCCCTCTTCGTCGACTTCTGCGTATCCGCATGGAAGAACACACAATCTGGCCGCATTTGTAATCTTGACTTCGGGATAAAGATTCCACATCTTTTCTCCGTTGAGAGTAGCATCAGTCATAATTTCCCCTGCAGTCAGGCCGTCCCATTCCTCAGAAGTCGGAAGTCTCCACCCTTCCGGGCACACCTTCTCCGCATCTTCCCTTGTATAGAAATGACCGAACATGTCGGTGGTGGCGGTGCATCCGTTGTATGGCTTGCCCAATGACTCGTCGGCTACATTCTGCATCAACCAGTCCAATCCGTCACGTTTCATGAAATAGTACTTCTTGCCATCCCTTCCGGTCGTACAGGAGTCTTTTGTAACATCGATTCCAAGCCCCTTGATTGATCCGTTCATCTTCGGGTCGACTACGGTGTATCCGGCTGTGGTGGATGCATTGTAATATCCGGTGGCGCATCCTCTGCAGATGAATTCGAAACTGCCGAGCGCATCGGGAATCGTGTAAGGGAGGAACTTGCTGTATTTGAATGCAGCTGCTGTGTCCCTGTCTCCAGTATAAGGATCCTGGACAATGTATCCGATTTCATTGCCTCCGGCATACAGGTCATCGCTGATATCGTCGGCCTTGATGGTATATCCGGGCTCGACGAAATCCGGAAGGAAAATAGTAATGCCCCCGGACATATATTCTGAGGTTTCTTCCTTTTCTTCTTTCTTGCACGCAACGGCCGCCAGTATTAAAAAGCCAATTGCCAAAGCTGTCTTAAACTTCATACGAAACTTCGGTTAAGAAATACAAATATGCATAATTTTGAGCAAAAAACCGCTAAATTTGTGGTACAAATACTTTGCCTGAAATGAGATTCTGCAGGTCTTTCATTATTCTTTTTCTTTTGACGGCCATGCTTTCATGCCGTAAGGATGGATATGTGGCATTCAGTGGATATGCTCAGGGCGGTGTGTATACGGTAAAGTACAATTCCGACGGTGTCGCTGCGACACCAGGAAGTGTCCGTGACAGTGTGGAGAATATCCTTTCAGGAATAGACTTTTCCGTTTCAGGGTACAATAAGAATTCTCTTCTGAGCCGGCGCAATGCCGGGGAAACAGTCGAGCCTGACGGATATTTCACAGAACTTCTCCGTCTCTCCGATCATTTCGGAGAACTGACGGGAGGCGCTTTCAACGTATATGCTGCGCCTTTATTCGATGTCTGGGGCTTCGGATTTACCGGAGATTCTCTTCCTTCCTCTAAAGAAGTTGAGGCGGCCATGGAACGATGCTCTGAAGCTAAAGTATTGAATTTTAATGCCATAGCGCAGGGATATACTTGCGATGTAGTGGCGGGATACCTTCATTCCCTGGGAGTACACGATATGCTTGTGGACATAGGGGAAATCTATTGTGAGGGACTCAATCCATCCGGGGAAAGCTGGACCATAGGCATTGACAATCCTGTTGACGGCAACAACGACCCAGGTAAGGATATGAGGGCGATATGGACATCCGAGGGGAAGAGCTGTGGCATCGTAACCTCCGGAAATTACAGAAAATTCTATATTAAGGACGGCAGGAAGTATTCCCATACTATCGACCCGCGGACTGGATATCCGGTAACTCACAATCTCCTGAGCGCGACAATCGTGGCTCCGACAGCCGCAGAAGCTGATGCACTTGCCACATACTGCATGGTGATAGGGCCGCAGGAAGCGCGTGACTTCATATTGTCCCGTACGGACATAGAGGGCTGCCTGATAACGGCAGACTCTCTATGGACTTCACCGGGGTTTACATTGAGGAAATAACGTTCAGACAATAGACCAATGCCTGTGTGCACTGCTCGCAAATCGTGACGGGAGCGGTGAAGGACGGCAGCACTGCGTATGAGACAGTAGCTGCAAGTGCGGTCAATATGACGAGCTCCGCAAGGGGGAGAGAAATCAGGTTGGTAAGCAGAAAATACTTCGGAAATGTCTGGAAATATATCCATACGACGGGGGCTGTGGTAAGCTGGCACGA
Source organism: Bacteroidales bacterium (assembly GCA_024402095.1). Lineage (GTDB taxonomy): Bacteria > Bacteroidota > Bacteroidia > Bacteroidales > UBA932 > Cryptobacteroides. The sequence goes on from JAKSJU010000016.1 coordinate 25,036, forward strand.
AATGGACAGAGCAGCGGAGGACCAGATTTTGTGTATAGGATCATATTTTCCGGACCCGGGATAGAATTTTTCAAGAAAAGGGAATACGAACACGATGCCGAGTACTGCAAGATAGGAAAGCTGGAATCCTATCGAGCATATTGCCAGTGGGTTGACTATCAATTGCAGCGTAAGGACGACGAAGAATACCGATACCGGGCTGTGTATCCTTCCCGGTTGGAGCTTTGAAATCTCATTCAATGAGATAAAAAGGAAAGCTCGGACAATTGAAGGAGACCATCCGGCGGCGGCAGAATATGTTCCGCAGATCAGGATGATTGTCAGACTTCTTATGAAAGAAACCTTCCTTGCCCTTCCTGCAAACGAACTGATTCTGACGATAATCGAATATATCACTCCCAGGTGAAGCCCGGACAATGCCAGTATGTGTGAAGCGCCGCTGTTTCTGAATGCAGTGATTATATCCCGTCCGACACCGGACCTGTCTCCTGAAAGAAGAGCGCATAAAAGCTGGGGAGTGGACTCATCGGAAAAAGGCATGGAAATCATAAACTCCCTGAGCATCGGGACGAAAGCGGAATGCAGCATGCCGTTTGATGTACCGCTCCCTCTGAGCGCTGCTGCGGAGTGGCAGAATGCCCCGATGCAGAAATAAAGAATCGCTGTCTGAATCCGGCAG